>CAMJEC010000099.1 GCA_946404585.1 uncultured Caryophanales bacterium | reverse complement strand
ATACGATTGAGTTTCATGAGTTCAATCATATCTTCTTCACTGATTTCAAAATCTAGCTTCATATTATCTTCAATATGTTCTTTGCTAGATGCTTTTGGAATAGAGATTGTATCTAATTGTAAGGTGTATTTAATGCATAACTGTGGCACTGAAACGCCATACTTCTTGGCCATTGCTTGAATCTTTTTATCATCTAAAGCACGACCATGAGCAATTGGGGAATATGCTTCTACAACGATATCGTTTTCTTGACAGAATTTAATAACATCAACAGGGGTTTCACCAATATGTAAAAGAATTTGGTTGGCCATTGGTTTAATCTCACAGTTATTGATGATATTTTCAAGGTCATCCACTAAGAAGTTTGATACACCTATCGCCCTAAGTTTACCTTCTTTATAGGCTTCTTCCATGGCTTTCCATACTTGAATATTCTGCTTGAAATATCTAAATGGTCCTCTAAATAAGGCCCAAGGTTGTGGGCAGTGAATGAGCATTAAATCAATATAATCAACGCCTAATTTCTTAAGTGATTCATCAATTGATGCTTTGGCCTTTTTATAGGACTTTAATTCCGCTTTGACTTTGGAGGTAATAAAGACTTCTTCTCTTTTAAGACCAGACTCTCTAATGCCTTGCCCAACGCCTTCTTCGTTGCCATAGGCTTGCGCAGTATCAATATGACGATAGCCAGCCTCTAAAGCCATCTTAACGCAGTTAGCGGCATTCTCGTTTTTAATTAGCCATGTACCATAAGCTAAAGCAGGCGCCTTAACACCATTGTGTAAAACAAATTCTTTCATATAAGTCTCCTCGTTATTTTTATTTTGTCATAACTTTCTTGTTTATGAAAATAAAAAGCAATAAAAAGGATCTGGGCGAACCCAAATCCTTCTTTGTAAATCATTGTGACTTATTTAACTGAAAGTTTGAAAACGTCTAAGCTTGGATATGATCCGGTTAATGTAACGACGAGTGTATTTTCGCCAGCATTAACAGAAACATCGCCAATTGTGACTTCCGCCATTGTGGAACTCCAACCTTCTGGAGCTGGGAATTCGCCTGTTTCAGGCATTGCAACGTCAGTGTCATTTAGCTTAATAGCCATGGAGTCTTTTAAGACGTATGGAGCAGCTTCGCCACCCATAGACATTGGAGCACTACCAACAACGGATAATACCATTGTGCCAGCGGTTTGAGCTTGGAACTTATATGTAAGAACGATTTCGGCTTCTTGGCTGAAGATCATGACATAAGCACTACCACTATGGACTGTACTACCACCCCATTGACCGCCATCTTGTTGAACCATGATGCCTTGTGGTTTTTCTTCGCCTTGTAATTCTTCAGCGGATTCAGCTTCGACTAAGATTTGACCAGCGACTGGAGCAGGTTTAACGGTAACTTCTACTCTAACAGAATACATACCATCTTTCTTAACTGTGATTTTCACGATACCAGTTTTAACGCCGGTAACAACACCTTTATCATCAACTGTAGCAACTGTTTCATCGAGTGAGACATAGGAGACACCTTGAACAGCAGTTTCAATAGCAACTGTTTGTCCTTCAATGACTTCTAATTTTTCACTTGTAACAGCGATTTGTTCTTTAACGGCTGGTGCGGTAAGTGCAACAACGGCATCGCCAGCATAAACTGCGACTTCGTCTAAGAAGATATTTGTATCCGCTAAGAATTCAAATTCTAATGTATTTTCAGCGGCTAAATCTAATTGACCTAGTGAGAGTTCACCAAATTCTAATGAACTGCCATATTGACCTGGATGGTCTTCAAGAACAACAGAATCAATATTGACTGCTTGGCCATTAAGTTTAATACCCATAACATCTTTTAAAGTAACTGCATTACTATTACCGATGTTTAAGACTAATTCGCCCTTAACAGCTTTGCTTGAAGTGAATTTTACTGTTTCTTTATCACCAATACCGAAGCCACCGATAAATGTTTCTGCTGGTTCTTCAGTTTCTTGACCCCAGCTCATTGTTTGAGCAATTGGGTTCCAGCCAGTGACTGTTTGCATCGCGAAGAAACCGCCACCGCCTAATTCCCACCAGCCATCAGCTGAGTAGTGTTCTGCGGCAATTGTTAAGTCAAATTCTGCAGAGGCTGCTGGTCTTGTAACTGTAAGGCCGATTGAGCCATTCTTATAGCCTTCTTTAATGGCTTTAATGCTCACTTCACCAGGAGCAACTGCGGTAACTTTACCTGTTGCATCAACTGTTGCGACTTTTGCATCGCCACTTTCCCATGTGACGCCTTCGACGTCAGCGGTTAATTGTACTGTCTCCCCGATAATAAGAGTCTTCTTTCCTTCAGCAGCGGTTACTGTAATCTTTGGTAAAACCGATGAAGCCGGAGCTTGTGATGATTGGTCCCCACCTGATTGACCTGGCGTATTGTTACAGGCTGCTAAACCCATACCTAAAACTAAGCCTGCGGCCAATAGAGGTAAGAAAATTTTTGTCTTTTTCATTTTAAAAATTCCTTTCCTAAATTAAATCGACAAATATGTGTGGATAGCGAAAA
>CAMJEC010000098.1 GCA_946404585.1 uncultured Caryophanales bacterium | reverse complement strand
CATCCAAAGGCCCTGAAGTCGAAGATCTCGGCGTTAAAGAAACTCATACAGATTTAATGAAGCAATATTTAGCAGACCCAGATTGGACAAGCATTAAAACATACGTCCCAAAGGTCAACGCTGAAGATAGAAACTATCACAATGACCAATCTCAACCAAACCCAATCGAATTAAAATTTGATGAAGTTGAAGATGCTGAGAAATATGTTGTTCAAATTGCAAAAGACGTTGAATTCAAAGACGCTAAATTAGTGGAAGCTGATACAAAAGCTTACAACTTCTACAATTCTGAATTAGGTCAAGAATACTACTACAGAGCCGCAGTTAGCGAAGAAGCTTTAGCCGCTGCTAAAGTCTACAAATTCAAAGTTGATGAAACCGCTCCACGTTTCATTCACGTTGATGGTGTTATTAACTTCCGTGATAGTGGTGGTTGGAAATCATCATTAGTGCCAAACGGTGTCACCAAACAAGGTATGTATTACCGTTGTGCTCAGTTCAATAATGGCAACACAAAGAACATTACTGAAGAAGGCATGAAAGCTATCAAAGAACTCAATATCAAAGTTGATATCGATATGAGAGATAGCTACAATGTTCCAGCAACTTCTCCAATTAACACAGAAGATCACCCAGTTGAAATCTTAAAAGCATCTGTTGCTTCTGGTACAGAAGATGGCCGTTGGGAAGGTACACATAGACAAGATACCAACATCGCTGCCACATATAAGAAGATTTTCGAAGCTATCGCTGTTGCCGATGAAAAACCAATCGCCTTACACTGCACACATGGTGCTGACCGTACAGGTATCGTTTCTTGGTTCTTATTAGGCTTATTAGGCGTTAGTAAAGAAGATTGCGCTAGAGACTATGTTATGACAAGATTCGCTGGTGAAAGAGCCGTTTTAGCAGTCGATGATAGCAGTGGCAAATCTGAAATTGCTAAATGGAATGCAAAAACTGAAGCCTTAGAAGGCGCGACATGGGCTGACAAAACATATAAACACTTAAACGAAGACTTCGGTATCGAAACCGATACACTCGAAACAATCAGAGAAAAATTCGTTGAAGGTTACAAAAGAGCTGCCTAATCAAAATTAAGCAAAAATAAGCGGTGTTTCTTAACGAACATCGCTTTTTCTTTGCCTTAAATAGGAGAAAATTGCGATTAAAAAATTTACTCTCACTTTGATAGTGGCAATCTAAAAATGAAAGCGCAAAAAAGCCCATTTTTTATACACATAGTGTATTTTTGAAAGTGCGCAAGTTAATGGCTAATAAATAGCATAATAGTATTGTAGTCAAAGTTGCTAAATGATAAGATAATGGCGATTTAGAAAACAGCTTAGATAGGAGATGATAATTGGTCATGAAACAATTAGATGTCGAACTAATTCGCTACGAAAAACTTAAGCATGTTAAATTTTTAGTCAACCGCATTCAATTTAGAAAAGAACATATCCATAACGAATTTGAGATCTTCATTGTACTCAAAGGTAGTGGTATCGCTAAGATTAAGAATAAATCTTATTCCTTAAAAGAAGGCGATATCTTCTTAATCAACTCTGGTGAAGTCCACTCTTATATGAGAGATCCTTTATACACCCTTGATGTTGAAGATACAGATGATGTCCCATTATTCTTATTCGTCCAAATCTCTAATCACTGTTTAAGAGAATATTTCCCACAGATTAGAACCACAATTTTTAATTCTTGTAATCTAAGAGATTATTTAAGCGATGAAGAAGCTAATTCGATGATTAACTTACTCGTTCAATCCGCAAAGATTTACTTCATGGAAGAACCTTTATATCAACTAAATGTTCTTTCTAACATCGCTAAAGTCTTAGTGTCTTGCTATAAAGAAGTGCCACATGAAATCATTTCTGAAGCTCAAAAGACAAACTTAAAACAAAAGAACCTACGCGTGGAACGTATTATTTCTTATATCGACGCTAATTTTGAAACACAAATCCGTTTGCAAGATTTAGCCGAACAAGAAAATCTGTCTCCAACTCACTTCTCTCATTTATTCACATCCTTATTCGGTGTTACTTTCCAAAACTATGTGAACATTAAGAGAATGGAACAATGTATTCGTTTAATGCCTAATAAAGAAAAGACATTATTAGAAATCTCTTATGAATCAGGCTTCTCTGATCCTAAATATATGAATAGAATGTTTATCAAACATTTCGGTTATACTCCTAAGGAATATCGTAAAAGACTCGGTATGGAACAAAAAGAGATTAGCCAAATCACTAGAGAGTTTGAAACAATCTACTCCTTAAGTGAGTCTATCGGCGCTCTTGAAGAATATCAAAAAAGTCATTCCTAGTAGTAACAAGAAAATATCAAGATAACATCGATTTATAAATCGATGTTTTTCATTATTTTTAAAAGGTAATCACATATCTGTATACCACGCTACCGCACGATAGTCATACGCGCATACGTGTATAGTAGAGTTAAATATAAGAGGAAAAACAGCACAAATAATTCAATTCGAATATTTTTGCTCTTTTTATACGCGTTATAATGCGCAAGAAAGGAAA
>CAMJEC010000097.1 GCA_946404585.1 uncultured Caryophanales bacterium | reverse complement strand
TATGATTTAGATTCATTACCTCTAGGCTTAGCGGACACCAATAGCAAAGGTGAAATTGTTAAAGATTTTGGTAACTATGATAATTCATCATTAAAATACGAAGTCAAAAAATCAAGTAACATGTACCTTGGTAGTGACTTATTAGAGGAACCATATTTCGTAGAAGATGATGCAAAGAATGGTGACATTATTTCCTTATATGTCTATGTCCCACTTGATGGCAATGTCTCTTCTTTACAGTTAGAGGTTTTCCCATCTTCAATGAACAATAGCATTAAGAGTGACTTATTAGAAATTGATAGTAGCCTAGAACAATTATGGAATAGATTAATGATTTCCTTTGATACTTTAGAAACATTAGGCGCTATTCGTTTGAATTATCAAATTGCTGATGGTGCGGACTCTGCAACCTTCTTCGTGGATAATATCAACATCACCTTAGGGGAAGAAACAGTTAAGACGGGATATGAATATAATGATGAAAGCTTATATAAGGCCTATGAACCATATCTCAAAGTTGGCACCTGTATGTCAGGAAGAATGCTTGCTAATACAGAGCTTAGAAAGATTACTCAACATAACTTCAATTCCATCACCGCAGAAAACGAAGGCAAGCCAGAACAAATCTTAGATCAAACAGCTTGTCAAGAATTAGCGAAAACTGATGAAACACAAGTGGCGATTAAAACATCTCCATTTGAAAAGATTTATAACTACGCTGAAGCACATCATATCGGTGTTAGACACCACACATTCGTGTGGTTTGACCAAACTCCACAGTGGTTCTTTAGAAAAGGCTATACAAATAATGGGGCAATTGTTTCTAAAAGTGTCATGGTTGCTCGTATGGAAAACTTCATTAAAACCGCTTTAGAAACAATCAATAATAGATGGCCTGGTTTAGTTTACGCAATCGATGTATCTAACGAAGGTGTCCAAAATGGTGGTATTCGTAAAAAAGATAATAACAATATGAATCCTAACTATTGGTATGAAACAATTGGAGATGACTTTGTCTATTATGCCTTTAAGTTCGCTAGACAATACGCAGAGGAAGGTCAAGAACTTTACTATAACGATTACGCTTATGACTATGACACAAATAACTGTAAGTTCGCTCTTAATACATTATTAAAAGACGCTATCGCAGAAGAACTTATTGATGGTGTTGGTATTCAAGGTCACTTAGACACAAATAACTTTAGTTTAGATGCCGTTATAAAAGATGCTGAAATGATTAAAGAAAAAGGTCTCAAATGTCAAATCACAGAATTAGATATCACTGTTAACAGTGAATCCACTGCGGATTTAAATAATCAAAAGAACGCTTTCAAGAGATTAGGCGCTAGAGTGTTAGAAAGTAACGCTAGTGGTAAAACAGAAATCAACGCAATTGTCTTCTGGGGTATCAGAGACGACATGTCTTGGAAGCGTAATCAACATCCGTTGTTATTTAATGAAAACTACGCTAAAAAGCCAGCTTACTATGGCTTCTTAGAAGCAGTAGAAGAATATTTACCAGAACAATTAGAGGGGGACTAATATTCTATGGTTATCTTTACTTATCAATTACCTTCTTCACTATCTTTCGATAACTATGCTGAAGTCGAAGCCGACATTTTTAAACAAATAGAAGGTCATGGCTATGACGAAATCGTATTAGATGCACAAGGAATGAAATATATCTCTAGTGCGGGTCTTCGTGTTGTTTTAAACCTTAAAAAGAAATTTGAAAACGTATCCGTTATTAATGCTAGTGTCGCTGTTTATGACATCTTTGAAATGACTGGATTTACTAATATTGTGACCGTAGAAAAAGCCTTACGTCAGGTTTCAGTTGAAGGCTGCAAAATTATTGGAAAGGGCGCACACGGTACCGTATATTCTACCGCTCCGGATACCATTGTTAAGGTCTATGAACCAGGTACCTCAATGGTGGATATCAATAGAGAAAGAGAACTATCTAAAAAGGCCTTCGTATTAGGCTTGCCTACCGCGATAGCGTTAGACACTGTTAAAGTGGGTGACCAATATGGTACAGTCTTTGAATTATTAAACGCAGCGTCATGTGTTAACTATGTTAAAGAAAGTCAAAAGAACTTAGATGACTTCTGCGATAAAGCAGTTGCTACTTTAAAGAAAATCCATAGCACTGTTTGTAATGATAAATCATTACCAGATATGAAAGCCAGCCATCTTAAATATGTCGATAATATTAGAATCTTTTTAAGTGATGAAGAATATTTAAAACTTAAAAAGTTCATCGAAGATATTCCTGAAGCCAAAACATTAATTCATGGTGACTTCCATCTTAAGAATCAATTATTAGTAGGCGATCAATTAATGCTTATTGATATGGATACCTTATGTACTGGTAATCCAATATTTGAAATCGCTAGTGTCTGCAATTCATATTTTGAATTCGGTGAAATTAGAAGAGAAGCAATTGAAGACTTCTTAGGTATTTCATTAGAGACTGCGAATTATTTATGGAAAACCATTTCTAGAAAATACTATAGCAACTTAAACGATAAACAATATCAACAGGCTATTGATAAAGCTAGATTA
>CAMJEC010000096.1 GCA_946404585.1 uncultured Caryophanales bacterium | reverse complement strand
TATTCATGAGGTTATTCATCTTAGCTTGACCTTCACTACCGAAGAATTCCATAGAGTATGTTATGTCTTGATGATAACCAAAGCGTTTGCATAAATCATCCCAAGCTTCATCAAGTCGTTTGCCTTTTAAGAAATAGAACAACGCCATTTCACAATACATTAAGATTGCTTGGCAGCCATCTTTGTCTCTCGCAAATGGAGCGATTAAGCAGCCATAGCTTTCTTCATAACCGAATTCAAACTTAGGACCATGGCCAAGTTTTTCATAATAATCAATACGATTACCAATGAATTTAAAACCTGTTAAGAATTCTTCGACTTTAACACCATAGTGTCTAGCGATGTCTCCCCCTAATGAGGAGGTAACAATTGTGTAATACATGACACCATTATCGCTTAATGTACCTTTTTCTTTCTTTTGGGAGAAGATATAGTCCATTAATAAAGCCGCACTTTGGTTACCAGTTAATGTTTGATAACTTCCATCTTTTGCTTTATAACCTAAGCCAACACGATCACCATCAGGGTCAGTCATAACGATTAAGTCCGCATCAATTTCTTTGGCGAGTTTAATTGGTTCAATAAATGATCTAGCGTCTTCTGGATTAGGAGATAATGTACCAGAGAAATCTGGGTCTGGGTCTACTTGACTCATAACTGGATAAATCCTATAGCCTAAATCTTTAAAGATTCTCATGGAATTAACATAGGAAGTACCATGGTTAGGAGTGAAGACCACTTTGAAGTTAGATTTATCTAAATCCTTATTAATCGCAATAGATTCCACTAGTCTAACATATTCATCATCAACTTTATTATCTAAGAGGATATTTTCCCCTCTTTGTTTGGCCACTTCATATTCCACTTCTAATTCATTTGGTAAAGAAGCAATGATTTCTAATAAACGTTTGATTTTATCTGGGACTAATTGGCAACCCGTTTCGTCATATACTTTATAGCCATTATATTGTTTTGGGTTATGGCTAGCGGTAATCATAATACCAGCGCAGGCTTTAAGATAACGGACAGCAAATGATAATTCCGGAGTTGGTCTTAAAGCATCAAAGATATATGTTTTAATGCCAAAATCATTTAATGTTTCAGCGCTTAAAAGAGTAAATTCACGCGACATGTGTCTATTATCGTGAGAAATTACTACACCTTCTTGCTTAGCGTTTGGGAATAGTTCTAATAAGTATTTGGCAAACGCCACAGTAGCTTTTTTCACTGTGAAGTTATTAAGTCTATTAGTACCTGGTCCAAGAACACCTCTCATACCAGCGGTACCAAATTCAACATCTTTAAAGAAAGCGTCATCAATTTCTTTTTGATCCATCTTTCTCAAGATTTCTTTATCTTGTTCACTAACTTTAGCTGAATTAAGCCAGCGTAAATAATTTTCTTTTGTGCTCATAAAGTTTACTCCCTATCTATATTGTCTAACTTAGTTAGGATATTTGCAATTTCTTCGTTAGGTTCAGCAGTGAATTCTTTTTTACTTAAGTTGGTTAAAGGGGCAGGCAAATCACCAAAACCAATCTTATAAGCATGTAAGAATTGTTTATTAAAACCATATTGTTGTTTGAAGATTCTATTAGCGGTAAAATCACCATATTTTTCATCACCAATAATTGGATGATTAATATAAGCAAGGTGCACTCTGATTTGATGTGTTCTACCAGTTAAAAGAGTGACATCTAATAAACTATAGTCTTGATACTTTTTGATGACTTTATAAACCGTTTTAGCGGTTTTTCCTCCTTTATTTAAAGGAGCGACAGTCACTGTGTTATTCTTTTCATCTTTTTTAAGTGGGACATTGATACTATCTTTATCTTTTTCCATTTGGCCAACTACTAAAGCAAGATAATGTTTATTAATTAAATCGTGATTTTTAAATAGTTCAAATAATAGTTCTAATGTTTGATGGTTTTTACCAAAAGCCACAATACCAGAAGTATTTCTATCTAATCGATGAGCAGGGCCTGGTTTAAAAGCGATTTCTTTTTCTGGATTATATTCACCCTTATAGATAAGATACTCCACGACCATTTGATCTAATGATTCGTCTTGTGGTTTGCTCTTTTGCACCAATAAGCCTCTTGGTTTATTGATGAATAAAACATTATCATCCTCATAGATAATCCAATCTTTAATATTGTTATTAGGTTGATAGGCTTTTTCTTTTAGAAAATCATTAAATTGATCTTCGGTGATATATATTGCGACTTCATCATTTTCAGATAATTTAAATTTACGGTCTTCATGATGACCGTTAACTTTAACATCTTTTTTCCTAAATATTTTATATATAAAGGACGATGGAGCGGACATAAGGAGTTTTTGAATATACTTCTCTAATGTCTGTCCTTCTTCGCTTTGATGAACCTTGAATATTCGCATATTCATATTGTAAAAAAATTATTTTATTAAATAAAGAGTGACTAATTTAAATTTTTTGTTATAATACTATTCGCACGTTCAATATTGCTCAGCTTATACGGAGGAATACCCAAGAGGCTGAAGGGGCGGGCTTGGAAAGCTCGTAGACATGTAACAGTGTGCGAGGGTTCAAATCCCTCTTCCTCCGCCA
>CAMJEC010000095.1 GCA_946404585.1 uncultured Caryophanales bacterium | reverse complement strand
TATAAAGAATTTGACGATCGTATTGAAGGATTAATCAGTCCAGATAAAAAAGATCTCTTTATTAAAAACAAAATTGAACCACAAGAACCAGATTTAGAACAAATTATGGTCTACATTGAAAGGAGCAAGAAAGAAAATGAAAGCTTTGATTTATAAAGAACTCAAATTGGCGATGCATCCCATCTGCTATGTCTTTATTGTTTTATTTCCTTTTATGATTCTTATTCCTTCTTATCCTTTAGGAATCGGATTCATCTATGTTTTAACGTGTTATCCGATTCTCTTTTTAGGAGCGAATAAAGGACAACAAAGTAACGATTTACTTTATTCAACTTTGTTGCCTGTCCGCAAAAAAGATATTGTCATGGCGAGAATACTCACGGTTATTTTCATGCAAATCGCCTTTATTTTGGTAATGACAGCTCTCTATCCAGTGGCAAGAATTATCAATAACGCGATTGCTCAATCAGCGGAAAAACCAAACGAATACATGATTCCTGGTTTAGGTTTAGATAGTTATGTCCTTCTAGTAGCGATTGCTCTTATTGGCTACGCTATTGCGGACATCATTTTCTTCCCAATTTACTATAAACATGGTAAATCAATCGTGATGTCGACATTATTTACCATTCTAGGGTTTGTTGTATATATCGGTATATTTACTATTGGTTTACCATTTATACCAGGTTTGGATATTTTAAATAATTTGCATCTTGGTATTCAATTTGCTGTTTTAGGTGCCGCTATATTAATATCATTTGGGCTTCATGTTGTGGTGTACAAAGTCTCTTCTAAGCGATTAGAAAAGGTGGACTTCTAAATTAAAAAACAACAAAAAGCAGTATCGATGCAAATCGGTACTGCCTTTATTCTTGTAAAAAAGAAAAGGACTTATCAAGTCCTAGTCTTTATAGAATTTCATTTCTTCGAAGTATTTTTGAATGACTTCATTAAATCTTTGATATAAGTCGTCATCCTTATCTTTACCAGCGAAACCAACGGCTTTATATTCGCCTCTTAAGGCTTTAACTTTTTCGATTTCTTCATCGGTGAATTCGGAGTTAGCAAGTAAGATTCTGGCTTTCTTAATTAATTCTTCTTTTTTCGCCGCTCTTTCTTCAAAGAGTTTAAGCATTTCTCCGTGTCTTTCCTTCTTCTTTTCTTGGAATTCATCCATCACTTTAGTGAAGTCTTTCCATAAGTGTTCATCGCCTTTACCAGAATAGCCAACTTCCTTCCATTCTTTTCTTAAGGCATCCATTTGAGCATTAGACTCTCTAATATCTTTGATATTGTTAACGATTTCTTTGGCTCTTTCGATGATGTTTTCTTTCTTTTCGCGTTTTTCTTCATTCGCTTTATCTAATTCTTCAAAGAACGCTCTTTTCTTCGCATAGAATTCATCTTTGATTTGTCTGAATTCATTCCAGAGTTCATCATCTTGTTCTTTATTTCCAGCGCGACCGACTTTTCTAAAATCATTATTTAATTTATCAAGTTCACGGTTAGCCGCGAGGATTTCTTTTTTATCTAATAACTTTCTTGCTTGCTCAATGATGGCTTTCTTTTCTTCAAGTGGAGAAACGAGTAATTTTGGTTCCTTTTTAGCGAGTTCGTTAAATAAGGCAACCGCTTTGTTTGTTTCATCTTGATCAAAGAAAGTTTCTTCATCGCGGTTAACGATGTATTTATATTCCCTTCTTACAAGTTGTAAATCTTGATTTCTATCATCTAACTTTTCTTCTGCTAGTAATTCTTTTACTAACGCAATAAATTCTTGTTTGGTCATAATATCCTCCAAGGTGTCCTTATATATTGTAAAGGTGTATTCTCTTAAATCAAAATTATTTGATAAAAAAATATCTTATTTTATGTTTACAAAAATAGGGATAGTGATATAGTAATAAGTTAGTTATGACTAACTAACGAAAAAGGAGGGGAGATTTATGAAACAAATTCTATATCCAATCATCGGTATATCATTAATCTTTATCTGCACAACGTTAGGTGCATTATTCGTATTTTTTATCCGCAAAAAAGAAATCTCACCTAAGTTAAGTAAAATCTTCACTGGCTTTGCCGCAGGTGTGATGTTCTCAGCGTCTTTTTTCTCACTTATTAAACCAGCTTTAGAATCCGAAGTTACTTATATGCCTTCTTGGCTAGTAGTGGTCATCTCAATCGTCTTAGGTGCAGGCTTCTTATGGGGCATTGATAAACTTACTCCACACTTTCACGTGCAAGAAAACAAAGAAGAAGGTTTATCTGTTAAAAGAATGAGTAAAACATCGAAGATGTTCCTCGCTGTTACTATCCATAATGTTCCAGAAGGTTTATCTGTTGGTATTGCCTTTGGTGTGGCCTTGTCTCAACCAGATAACGCTGCATTATTATTAGGTGCTTTATTACTCGCTATTGGTATTGGTATCCAAAATATCCCAGAAGGCGCAGTAGTGTCCTTACCAATCAAAGGTGAAACAGGCTCAAGTGGTAAGGCTTTCTTATTTGGTATGTTATCAGGGGCAGTGGAACCGGTTGCCGCTGTTATCGGTTTATTCTTAGCAATGCAAATCCAAGGCATTATGCCATGGGCTTTAGCCTT
>CAMJEC010000094.1 GCA_946404585.1 uncultured Caryophanales bacterium | reverse complement strand
GCATCTTCAATGCGTGGCATCTACTTCAGAGCAAAGAAAAAAGCACAAAAACTTTTGGAGGGACTTTTATGAGCTTTAAAAACAAATTAAAAGAAGCTTACAGCCAGAGAGTAACCGCCCCTAAGGGTTATCAAGAATTAAATAACAAAGTTGAAATAAAGAAAACCCACCACAATGCTTTTAAAACAATTAAATGGGTCAGCATTGGTTCGTTATCTCTTGTTGGTACGTTCGTATTAGTGGTCGCAAGTGTCGCTATTTTCTCTAGCATGCAAATTCATGAGAGTATCGCGGATAGTGTTAAGAAAGCAAGATTCTCAATGTATGACACTAACTTATTAGAAAGTGAAACATTTAAGCATCTTAATAACATCACTTATGATCAAGAAAAGAAAAACGAACCAATAAGTGAAGACTTTGTTACCTATGTGAATAGTTTTACAGAAAAGACCTATCAAGGTTTTAATAAATCTTCTAACTTTGCTTATTCTCCTTTAATGGCCTATACCCAAATGGACCTCATCTCCTTAGCGCTCTCTGATGATGAGGCTATCGCGGAAGTTAATGCCGCTTTAGGCACAAGTGATATGGAATTTAGAGGTACTAATGTACTTAATGCAATGCTTAATAATTCCTATGCAAATAAAGAATATAAGAGTACAGTCCAAACTAAAAACGCTGTGTTCTATGATCCATATCGCGCTGAATCAGAAATTAATCAAAATTTCTTAACAGGTTTAACCGCTAGACGCGCGGAAGCTTATAGCGTGAGTTATAATCTTGATAAAGATATTAACAACATCCTTAAATGGATTGATGAAAGCGTTAATGAAAATGGATTCTTATCTAAAGACGATTTAGATATAGACCGATATACATTTATGATGTTTGTCTCTAGCTTATATTTCGATAATTCTTGGTCAAACAAATATGTCGCCAAAAACACTAAGAACGATACTTTCCATCTTAGTAATGGAGAAACAGTCACTACAAAGTTCATGAACCATGTCATCCACAATGAATATTGTGACTTTGGTGATTATATTTCTGTTAAAGATGACTATAGATATGGTTATTATGTCGAATACTTTGTGCCCAAAAAACTTGAAGATAATATCTTTAACGTCTTACCAAATGATTTCTTAACTAAAGAAGTTGAAGTTAAGCGTGCTCCAATTAGTCTTTCAGTTCCTAAGCTTGATATGACGTGTAAAAGTGAGATTACCGATATTATCAAAGGTACAGGCATTCAAAAGATGTACGAATATAAACGAGGCCAAAGCTACTTAGATAATGCCTGTGAAACACCTAACTTTGAGGATGCATCATATGTCAAGTGTACCAAACAAAAAACTTCTGTGAGTTTTGATGAAGATGGCACAGTTGTTAAATCAATCACTTTCTCCGTCGCCAATGGCACAGATTCTATGCCTTTCGGCAATGGTTTTGAAATAGTATTAAATCAACCATTTGTGTACACCATCAAAGATAGAGATGGTTTACCTCTTGTTCTAGGTGCGGTAAATAATCCAATCGAAAAATAAAAGCCCTATTGGGCTTTTTTAATGATACCTTTGATATCTAATAAATCTTCAATGATATAAGTTTCTTTGCCAGTGGCTAATCCATAGCCATCTTTTGGTAGGAACATAATGCTTTTGATATGAGCATTATTCGCACATTCAATATCCATACTTCTATCGCCTACATAGTAGGTATTGTTCTTATCTAGATGATATTTATCTACTAGGTAGTTAATTGAATCTGGTAATGGTTTTCTAGCGAAAGCAGGATCCACACTGGTGATGATTTCATCAAAGTAATCGTAGATTTTAATATTTCTTAACACTGGTTCGGTGGATCTACCTCTATGAGTAAAGACATAACTATGGATGCCTTGTTCTTTTAGAAATTCTAATATCTCAATAGCGTGTTTCATTGGTTTAATCTTTAATTTCTCTTCGCCAGATATTTGTGAATATCTATCCTTTAGTTCGTCAAACTTAATACCGGTTTGTTTTTCCATACCTTGAATAAAGTGACCAACAGAATATCTGATGGCTTCTTTATAGACATCTTCTCTATTTAGCTCAATACCAATCTTTTCTTTATAGATACGACAAAGACTATCCACGATGATGTCGTAAGAATCAATCAATGTTCCATCTAAGTCCCAAATGAATACTGGTTTAGCCATAATTACCTCTTAGATAACTACTATAGCAAAAAGAAACCAGGTGTTAAACCTGGCTATTCTTTTATTGTGACAATTGTTTACTTGTTTAAAGTTTTTTGTACTAGTTCTTCATATTCCTTTGCGGTTTGTTCGTCTAAGAATTCAGGAACATAAAGATTCTTGATCATTTGATTGTTATTAAATGTATGTACGAACGTTAAAGCGGCAATATATCGACCAGTATCATTTAAATGGAAACCATCTTTATGGAAATGTTCACCATATTTTTCAATCGCGGCTTCCACTGTGTCACCACTTCTGATGATGATATTAATGCCTAAATCTTTAGCGACATAGTCATATGTATCGCATATACATTTATACATGGTCTTACGATCATAGTTATAGTGTTCAAAATTAGTGTTTGTAAAGCCTGTTTGATATGGCCATGTTTTATGTAAAACAAGTACTGATTCTTTTTGATATCTTCTGACATATTCAATAAGTTCATTAATATATGGATAGAAAGTATCTTTTAAACCAGAAAAGACACTGACTTGTTGAAGAGTAATATAATCCCACTTTTTCATCTGTAAAGCGTCTTTTAAGGCGATATATCGACCAGTGGATTCACCATTAACAAACCATTCATAAGGAGAGGAGCCATCTTTGATAAAACCAATATGTTGTTCTAAAGAACACCCTCCTACATATAAAACACCTAATTCGATTTCTACTTCACTACCTAAAGATAATTCATGAGTATATCTCGCGGCATCCACACTAAAGGAATTACCAATCATTAAGACACTAATCT
>CAMJEC010000093.1 GCA_946404585.1 uncultured Caryophanales bacterium | reverse complement strand
GGAGTATTTATTCTTCCATGATGACCGTATGCCTCTTAGGGGCATCTGGCTCAATCGGTAGTCAAACAATTGACGTGATGCTCAAAAACCCAAATGATTTTGACCTCCTCGCTTTTTCTGTTGGTCATCAAACAAGGAAGATTAGAGGCATCTTAAATCATTTCCCAAACGTTAAAGCTATTTGTATCCAAGATAAAAATAAACTTAGTTACTTCAAGAAAGCTTATCCTAACATCACTTTCTTTTATGGCGATGAAGGTTTACTTGAATTAATTAGAGTGAGCAACGCTCAAATGGTTGTTAATGCCTTAGTGGGTTTTGTTGGTTTAAGACCCACAATTGAAGCATTAGAAAATAACAAAATAGTGGCCTTATCCAATAAAGAATCTTTAGTTGTTGGTGGTGAAATCATCAATGACTTATTAAAACAAGGTAAAGGAAAATTAGTACCAATCGATAGTGAACACGTCGCTATCGCTAAATGCTTAGCGGTCCAAAACACCGATATTGATAAAGTAATTATTACCGCTTCTGGTGGTGCTTTTAGAAACTTATCTAGAGATCAATTAAAAGATGTGACACCAGAACAAGCCCTTAACCATCCTAACTGGAAAATGGGTAAAAAGATTACCATCGATAGCGCTACTATGGTCAATAAAGCTTTTGAAATCATTGAAGCACATTATCTATTCGGCTCGCCAATAGATAAAATATCCACAATTTTGAATTTAAACTCTTACGTACATTCGCTTGTGCGCTATAATAATGGCACGTATCGCATGGAGGTTGGTAAGCCTGACATGCGTAAGCCTATTAAGTATGCCTTGTACCAAGGCTTAATCAATTATGAAACTGTCGTAAGTGATGATCTCTCTAAGATTAAAAATACGACTTTTGCCGACTTTAACGAAGACCGTTATCCAATCGTTAGATTAGCTAAAAAAGTCATCTTAGAAAAAGGATCCTTAGGCGCGGTATTTAACGCCGCTAATGAAGAAGCAGTTTATGCTTTTTTAGATCATAAGATTCCTTTCTTAGGTATCGAAGAAATCATCAATCAATGTGTCAACGAACACAAATTAATTAAAAAGCCTAATTATGACACACTTAAGAAGATAGATTTATCTACAAGAGCGAAAGTCAGAGAACTTATTAACGGAAGGAGGAACTAAGAATGCAAGTATTATCCACAATTCTTTATATTTTGCTATTCATCGTTTTCTTATCCGTTTTAATTATTGCCCATGAACTCGGTCACTTAGCCGCTGCTAAAGCATTCAATGTCTATTGTTTAGAATATTCAGTCGGCATGGGTCCTCTTCTTTTCAAGTTTAAAAGGAAGAATGGTGAAACTCAGTTTTCTTTGAGAGGTATTCCTTTTGGTGGATACGTCTCAATGTATGGAGAAGGAGTGGAACTACCAGAAGGAGTAGAAGTACCACCTGAACGTTCACTTAATAATATCAAGTGGTGGAAACGCGCCATCATTTTAGTGGCCGGTGTCACTATGAACTCCGTCCTGGCAATTACTTTCTTCTTTATTAGTAACTGCATTCCACAATTAACTTATGATTATGTTAATAAAATATCTGTTAAAGAATCATCTGCCGCATATAGCGCTGGCCTGATAAATGAAGGCTATATAAAATTTGATAATTGGCAATATTTTGATTCGGTTGCAGAGAAACCTGTTCAAAGAACATTTTTCCTTGCTGACATTGAAAGTTATTTCAATGGCGATGACTCAATTAAATACGCATTGTGCTACAATCTTGATTCCTTAAACTTAAAAAACAATACCGATTTCGCCAGTTTTACTCGTTTCTATGACATTAAAAATGCTGATGAACTAGGCGATGTTTACTTGGTAACTTATTCTAATGGAACGACTCTTAGATTTTTAATAAGAAATAGTACAGGCTCTGAGAGAGAAGATGGTTATAAACCAAAAATTGGAATCGATAAAATGGATGATACTTGGATTATTGATGGTGTAGATTCAAATATCGTCAATCCATATAAAGGCAGTAATGTTACTTATACAATCGAAAAGGTTTTTAAGGGTACGCTTATCCCAGATTTTTCAAAATATGTTGCTCCAACATTTGATAACGCAACCATTCATTTAACAAAAAGAGTTCAGGGTGAAGGCGACAAATTAGTTGACGGTGGAATCGCTTTATTGAATATTCAACAACAAGAAGGAACTATTAGTTCATATGGTCTTTCTTTGTATACTAGAACCATTCATTTAAATCCTGGTCAAGCATTCGCTAAGAGTTTTAGAGATTTTGGTGAATCTTCCGTTTTATTGATTAGAGCGCTTGGTGATTTAGTCACCAAACCGAGCTCTTGGAAAGATGCTGGTGGCATCATTTCCGTGGCGTTTGTAACCACTGGTGTTTTGCAGGAATCTGGGTTCGCTAGATTCTTATATGTTTGGGCATTAATCTCTGTTAACCTAGCGGTATTTAATCTTCTCCCATTCCCTGGCTTAGATGGTTGGCAATTACTCGTCACCTTCGTAGAAGCAGGTACAAGAAAGAAGATTCCAGATAAAGTTAAAAATATTGTCTCCCTTATTGGCTTAGGCTTGTTATTATTACTTATGGGAGCATTAGTAGTTAAAGATGTAGCTCGCTACTTCTTTATGGCGGTGGTGTTATGACAGATAAGATGATATCTTTCTTAAACCATATTCATATCGACAATGTCGAAACTTTTGACTTGGACTTTGAAATGGTGGGTCGTAACCGCTTTAAACGTGAACAAGTCGATATGGTAATCGTTAAAAAGACACCTTGGAAATATCACTTATTAAGAGAATTCCAAGATGGTTTAAATACTTTAACTTATCCATATATGCTCCGTTTCTCTTACGTAGTAAGACCAGATATGAAAGACCTATTAGAGCTATTTGAAGAATGGTATCAAACTCTATATCACGTCCCTCATAATCTTCTTTTAGAGCCACAAGATGATATTTTATTAAAAGTGACTTACGCTAATGAAGCGGAGAAAGAACAATACCAAAGCTGCATTAAAGACTTTAGAGACTTTTTAGATTTCTTAAATTACGAATTCTCCATTAAGGAAGAAGTCGCTCCTCAAGAGGAAGAAG
>CAMJEC010000092.1 GCA_946404585.1 uncultured Caryophanales bacterium | reverse complement strand
GCACCAGCGACTAATGCGACAGCACCGACTTCGGCATCACCGATTTGTGAATATGTAACAGAGCCAACTGTTTCACCGGCTGCTTCTGGGAAGATGTCACCAAATGTCGTTGTAAGATTTGCACTTGGATCAACTTCTGCACCATTGACTTCGAGTTTGAAGTTGCATGTGTTAGCACTATCTTTAACGCTGGAGAATGATTTATTCTGGTTATCATTATTGCCATCGTGCCAGTAGTCCATTGCACCTGTTAAATAGACTTTACCTGATTTTGCTTCTGGGATGTTGATCTTAACTTCCATATATTCACCTTTATTTGAAAGTTTGATACAACCTTCTGGAGCGCCACCTTTATCTGTACCTTCGATGGTTGCTAATGATGTAGCAACTCTTAAGCCTTTAGCGTGGCAAACTGAACATTCGATGTTTTCATAAGCAACACCTTCACCTGACGCTGCAACTGCTGTAGCGGTCCATGTGTGTTGTTTAAGCTGTGGAATATCTCTTTCTTGCTTATTGCCTAAATCACTTGTACGTTCTTCTTTACCTGGAGCATTACATGTGGCTGGAGTTACGACTTTCCATTCGCCCCAAACTTCTTTGGAAGATGATGGTTTTTGTGATGATGAGGCTGGTTTAGCAGTTGATGGATTTGCATTATTACCACCATTACAAGCGGCTAAAGATAATGCAGCAAAAATTGTCATTAAAGCGACTAATCTTTTTTTCATTAAAAATTTTCCTCCGAAAAAATTATGTATTTAATCTAACACGGTTCGTGTTTAGTAAATCTTAATATATTATAGCAAGAAATTTTCAATTCTATTACAAATTAAATAACCTTCACGATTATGCACGTCCGTGCGGTTATACATAATGCGCTGTTTGTTTGGAGTTAAAAATACACCACCAGCTTGTTCAACGATGACTTGGCTAGCAGCAGTATCCCACTCTTTGGTACCATCGCTTAAACGATAGGTAAGTTCACCATAACCTTGAGCGATTCTACAAGCCTTTAAAGCGGAACCCCACTTTTCAATTTTAGTAATTTTATTTGGGTATTTAGCAATCATAGCATCTTCTTCTGGCTTGGAATGGAAGACACTCTTGTAAACTGTTAAATTGTTAATTTTATCGTTGACGTGTATACGTTTGGTCAGTCCATCCTTACGATAGAATGCACCCAAGCCTTTAGCGGCAAAGTAAACTTCACCAGTTAATGGAACAACTACAACACCGACGACTGCTTCGTGTTTATAAGCAAGGGCGATGTTTGTGGTGAAGCCACCATCTTTAGCGACAAAGTCTTTTGTGCCATCGACTGGATCAACAATCCAAACGAAATCGTTATCTAGTCTAGATAAATCATCAGTGCTTTCTTCGGTTAAGAAAGCGTATGCTGGATATTTTTTATGAAGATATTCTCTAATTACTTTATCGGCGTTTTTATCAGCGAGAGTAACTGGAGAGTTATCATCTTTGATTTCCACGGAAAAGTCAGTGTTGTATATTTCTAATATACCTTTAATAGCTTTAACACCCGCTTCAATCGCGGCTTCGAGTTGTTCTTCCCACATTCTATTCATTTCCTTTCTTCACCACTTCGGCAAATAAGTCTAAAAGTTCATTAATAACTTCTGGACCAAACTTCTTATAAGTAAAGCCTGCGGCGAATGCATGACCACCACCACCAAAGTGCATGGCTATTTTTTGAATGTCAAAGGTGCTGCTACGCATTTCTACTTGCATGCCACCATTATCAGTTTCAGAGGCAACAAACCAAACTGGGTAACCTGTGACATAACTTAATAATGAAGTATTACCGCAGATTTGAGCGGATGTAACTCCGAGCTCTTCTCTTTCTTTCTTGGTGGCGACAGCGTAGATGATACCACGTTCATCTTTTCTGACGTGGCTATAAACGAATGATTTAATTGTTATTGATATTTCAGGAACTAAGTTGTTTGTCTTATTTAATAAGATTGGATCAACACCGAGGTCACATAAATCACGGGCGATTTCAAACATCCTGACAAAGTTATTAGCGAATTGGAATCTTGCGGTATCAGTCATTATACCGAGGTAGAGAGCGCTACCGGCGATTAGATCGATATCAAAATTATTTTCTTTAGCGAAACGATAAATCAATTCACAAGTTGATGTGGCATTATCATCAATGACTTCTGGACCTTCATGGAAAGTATGAGTGTCAATGTGATGATCGATTTTGGCAAAATCACGTGCTTTCCACGCTCTTTGATCTTCCAAACGATTGATGTCATTGCTATCAAGAACTATAGCTAAAGATTGGGCAATTATTTCATCAGAAACAACATCCATTTTGCCGAGAATATCAAAAAACTTTTTTAACCCACTGCCAACGCAGTAGACTTGTTTTTCTGGATATCTCGTTCTGAGAATGTTTCTTAGAGCAATTTGGCTTCCATAACAATCACCATCGGGATTAAGATGACCGAAAATCACTATCGAATCATATTGCTCAATCTTGGAGATGATCGCTTCAAACATTAGAATTCGTTATCCTCTTTTTCTTCTTCGGACTCTTCTTGTTCTTCGTCAGAATTGAAGTCTTCTTCCTTTTGTTCTTCTTCGTCTTCGAAGGCCTTGTTGTATTCGGCTTCTTCTTCCTCTTCTTCACTATCATCATAGGAAGTTTCGACATCGGAATAAACTTCACTCATATCGATGTGGACTTTCTCGAATTTGTGACGAATTCTGAGGTCCCATTCGTTTTCGCCTAAAGTGACGAAACGGCCATCAAGCATTAAGTTTGTGTAGAAGCGAGAGACCTTCGCTGCTGCTTCTTCTTCACTTAAGCCAGCTTCTTTAACACAGTAAGCCCAAATATCTTGGAACTTGCTTTGTTGGCTTTGGGCGCTTACGTAATCGTAAGCATAGTCTAATAATGATTTTGACATACTAATGTCCTCCTACATATGTATTGGAGCGCTGACACCGATAAGGGCAAGCGCATTCTTTAACACTATTTTACTTGCTTTAACTAAAGCAAGACGTGAACCACTGAGTTCTAAATTGTTTTGATCGATAACACGACATTCGTTATAGAAAGCGTGAACGAGTTCTGCGAGAGTATGAATGTAATTTGTAACCTTGTATGGCGCTTTATCTTTAGCCGCATCATTCACTAAATTAGCAAAGTCAGCAAGGTGCTTTAATAAAGCCATTTC
>CAMJEC010000091.1 GCA_946404585.1 uncultured Caryophanales bacterium | reverse complement strand
ATTTGGTCACACATGTGAGGAATTAATTCCTTATCACTGATTAAACGGTCGAGCATCGCGTTAACTTCCTTAACAGTAGGGCATTCTGGAGTAGAGTCGCCATTTTCCCTGCCGTTGATTGCTCCATAGACTTCATGACCACCGATGTGGCGCATAAAGAGTTTTGGAATTGGATAATACGCAAGTTCGCTTGGCTTAGTAACTAGTAAATCAGTCACTGGCATTAATAAATTAGTGGAATAAACTGCTTCAAAGATATCTTTGTTATAAATCGCGTAGATACCAGAAGCATCACCTTCTTTAATATTTTTTACAAAGTAAGTTAACTTAGTATATTCATTAAAGAAGTTTTGTGTTTGGATGCCTTTCACTTTATCAACTAATTTGTGATAGACATCAAGGTGGTCACCAAAGTTAATGAATAAAGTAACCTTATTTTCCTTAACGTATGGGATGAGATGTTTAACCATCGCTAAGAACATATCAAAACCCGCACCAGCGCCACCAACAGTCATTAAGATACGTAATGGCTTACCATTAGCGATTCTTTCTTTACGACGTTTGTTATCGTTTTCTAAATCAACTAATAGCTCATGGTCAATAAAGCAACCAACCATCTTTAATTGATCTTCAGGAATACCGTTAAGTGGTTTTTTATCAAAGCCGTTTAAGGTCTTGTAGCCGAAATAGGCAAATGGGGTTTGAACAGTGTGAATAGCGCCTTCACTTAGGTGTAAACCCATTGGCCAGTTATCTGGAATAGCGTTAACAACATGTGTCATACCAGCGTGAATCGCCGCTTGGCTTGGCCACACGTGAGTGGCGATATATGGGATATCTTTATCAATGTTTTTGAAGATTGGCACTAATAGTTCACTGTTTCTTTGATCCTTCGCGTTATAGCTAATCTTTTTAAAACCTTCACTATTAAGTGGCTCCCAAACGAGTTTATTGAATAATTTAGATTTTTGGCTAATACGAGAGGCTAAAGAATACATGTTGTTTTGTTCTCTAATCATCTTGCTACCAGTGGCGTCAAAACTGGCTAAGTCTAACCAATATGGTTTATAGCCTAACGCTCTAGCCGCACTTGCCATTGCAATGGAGATGCGGTAGTGGCCAAAGCCCATTCTGATATTGCCAACGATTAAGGCGTTATCTTCAAACTTTTGGTTTTCTTCACCAAAAACGATATTGTTCGCGCCGATAAAGTCTAAAGTAGGAATGTCTTTAAAGGAAATCTTGTAGTCTTCTTTAGAATCATCACCGTATTTTTTAATGTATTTAGCTTTGCTTTTATCAGCCCCTTTAATAACTTTTTGACTCATTGGGTTATTAAAGATATTACTTGTTCTATCGATCATTTATGGAGTACTCCCTTCTTAACGTCATAAGTGAAATGCTTAAGTTCACCATTTAATTCATAACTGATGTGGATAAGATTACCTTTGGTAATATATCGACGGTTATGCGCATTTTCGAATATTTCGAATGTCTCTTGTAAGAGTTTCTTCTTCGTGCCATCGTAATTAGCGATGTCATCACTAGTCATAAGCACGCTACCAAATAAAGCGTTAATCTTGCTTAAAGCTTCTCTTTGAGAAAGTGTTAACTTAATGTTTTCATCTCTTAATAAGAAGACATCTGGATCATTACCGAATAAGTGGTTGTTCATGAATGAACGATAAATAGTGTTTTGAATTGTGACTTTCGTAGACACTCTTTCTCTATGGAATAAACGCATATAGAAGACGTCATCGAAGTCTAAACTCACATCTGGACCCACTCGTAAGTAATCGAAATGTTCGTAGGAGTTAATAATATTAGCACCACAGCCTAAGATGAGACGGTTGCCTAAGATGTCTCTTAATAATTGATAAGCTGCATCTTGGACCATACATCTAGTCTTATTTTCATACTCTGGTAGTGCCGCCGCATACAAGAAGTCAAGCTTAAAGAAGTCTACCCCCATGTCCATATAATGGACTAAGCATTCCTTGATATAAGCAATGACTTCTTGATTGTCGAGGTCAAGGGCATAGAACCCTGACCAGTTTCCTCCCGCTTTGATCGGTCTCCCTCTTCGATCTTTCCTAATCCAGTCTGGATGTTCGGAAAATAAGCGAGATTTGGTTTCCGCGGCAAACGGAGCGAGCCATAGGCCCGCCTTGAACCCTTTTTTGTGAATCTTATCGATAATTGGTTTTAAGCCACTTGGGAACTTCTTTGGATCAACATCCAACCAGTCACCGACAAATGTTTCATAACCATCATCGATTTGGAAGAGATTGAAGCGTTCATCTAAAGCTTCTAAATCTCTTAAGATTATTTCTTCGTTAATGTTTTGATAGTAGTTATACCAACTGGTATAGCCAAACAATTTCTTAACGTTTCTTTTTGGGAAAGCATCCCAGAAGGCCATTAAACCTTTTTCAAAGTTATCGTAGTAGCAGTAGTCAAAGATATTAACGCTTTGTCCTTTTACTACTTTAAGACCTTTTACATCACTAATAAGATGGATCGAACTTCTATCTTTAATTAATTCAATAATTAAGTAGGCAGTCTTATAGTTGAGGTTGAAGATGAATGATTCATATTTACCTTTACTATAGAAGACATCATAGCCATGGCTCTTTCTAATTGAATATTTATAGAAAGTAGCGTCACCATATTTATCCATCGCATACATATGCGAGATGATGTGTGGACTCTTTTTAATGTTTCTGAGTCTTTCTCTTAATCTATATTCCCTGGTGTCAGTCCATGACTGATAACCATTAAGGAAATACATATCTTTGTAGTTGATGTGGCATGGATAAGAGACATCCGCTTTATCGAGGATAATCTCTTCATTAGCGGTAATACTAACGATAGTTCTATTACCATTTCTAATTTCGTTAATTGCTACATCAGCGTTAGAGGATGTAATAGTATGTTTTTGACCATTCTTAAAATAGATGAGTCGCATATTATTACCTATAATTATTCGGCTTTTTCACCGACATCTTTTTCGTTTTCAATCGCTTTTAAGAAAGCTTCATCGCCTTCTTTAGCGATAGTTTTCATAACTTTCTTTTCTCTGTAGAAGAATAAGATAACAGCACCTAAAACACAGAAGGCAGCGGCAACGATAGCAACGATAACTAAGCCGAGTTTAGAAGCAGTAATGTCGTTACTATTTACAGCTTGAGTGGTGCCAATAATCGCTAAGGATGTGAATAAAATCATAGCGATACTTTGACCAAATTTCATCGCGAATGTACGAGCAGCGAAGAACATACCTTCTCTATTTTGAC
>CAMJEC010000090.1 GCA_946404585.1 uncultured Caryophanales bacterium | reverse complement strand
AGGATAATAAGCCATATGAAAACTATTTATCTCGCTGGTGGTTGCTTCTGGGGAGTGGAACATTACTTCTCATTAGCGAAAGGTATCGTTAATACAGAAGTTGGCTATGCCAATGGCACCTTAGATAACCCCAAATATGAAGATTTAAAACATGGTCTAGATGACGCTAGTGAAACAGTGAAAATCGACTATGATGAAAGTGTCATTTCTCTAGAAAAAATACTTGAATTATACCTTCGTGTCGTTGATCCATATTCAGTCAATAAACAAGGCGAAGATGAAGGTGTTCAATATCGTACAGGTGTCTATTATCAAAACGATATTGATAAAGAAATAATTAAAAAATATTTCGCTAAAGTCTTACAAAAAGATTATAAGATTGAAGTTAATCGTCTTAATAAGTTCTATACCGCTGAAGAGTATCATCAAGACTATCTAGATAAGAATCCTCAAGGGTATTGCCATATCAATATGGCCAAACTCAAGCCAGAGGAAAGGAAATAGCAAAACGGTCATTCTTGATGAATGACTTTTTTGTTGCTATTATTTTTAAGATAAGAATTGAGGAAAGAATTTATGAAACACACAAAGGTGACTTTATTTTCTTTGGCAATGGTGGCCTTTTTAGTGGCTTGCCAAAACAACACTCCAAAGAAAGAATATTTCATTAGATTGAATGATGTTGAAAACGCCACAATGGTGACAAGTAATGTCAAACAATACATCGATGACATGAAGAAACAAGAAGTCCAATACAAAGCGGAAGGTGGTGACATCTACAAGATTTGGGACTTATATGGCGAAGATGGTATCGATATTGATGAAGGTAGCAAGAAAGATGAAGATAGAGTCTATCTTGATACTGGTGACGTCAACGGCAAAAACCAAACAGTGAGAAATAGCACTCCTGATAGAAGCGATAAAAACACCGGTGTTGATTTAGTCTTTAACGTTGTGGAAGGTCATGAAGCTGAACAATATAAAGTTTTAGTTAGCGATAATGAAAATTTTGAAAACGCTAAAGAATACGTCACAAAAGAAACATCCGTTAATGTTAAAAACCTTTTAATGAATACTAAGTATTATTGGAAAGTAGAAGGTAATAACGAAGAATCCGATGTTGGTACATTCACCACAGGTGATTATGTCCGTTGGATTAGTGCTCGTCCATTATTCAATGTCCGTGATAATGGTGGCTTTATGACTGATTCTGGTAAAAGAGTCAAACAAGGCCTCATCTATAGAGGTGGTGAAATCACCATCAAAACATGGGGTGACCACGCTTTAACCGCGACTGAAGAAAGTAAGGCAATCTTTAGAGAAGATATGGGCATGGTCGGTGGTTTAGAAATCGACTTAAGAGGTACTGGTGATATCGGTGATGGCTATAAAGCCAATGCTTTCGCAGAAGACGGGGATATCGCTTATGAAATGCTTGCGATTAAATCCTACAACGAAACATTCTCAAAAGATGGCACAGGTGCCACAAATCCAACCAAAGCTAGAGAAACAGTTGCCAAAATCTTTGAACATATTAAAGAAGCTGATAAAAAACCAATTTATTATCACTGCTATGGTGGTGCGGATAGAACTGGTACACTCGGTTTCTTAATTAATGGTTTATTAGGCGTTAGTTATAGTGACTTAGTTATCGACTTCGAATTAACTTCCTATAGTTCCATCAACAACGAACATATTAGAAGTCACTTACGTGATCACCAATACGATCACTGGCGTAATCTTATTAACTTTGTTAAGACAGATACCACTAACGGCTATGCTTATGATGAAAACGCTCCATTAAAGGACAACATCTATAACTTATTAAATCTCGGTTGTAAGATTCCAGCAGAAACATTAGATACAATCAGAGACATCATGATTGAAAAATAATCAAAAACTAGTGCTAGAAACCGTCATCGTAAGGTGGCGGTTTTTGTTTTCTCAATCGTTTTTATTGTAAATAAATAACTATTGAATGTATAATTACTTCGGTCATATTTAAGGAGAATTAATTAAATGGCAAAAATTACATATGTACACGGCCGTGAAGTGTTAGACTCTCGTGGCAATCCAACAGTCGAAGTCGAAGTCCGTTTAGATGACGGTACACGCGCTTCCGCCATTGTCCCATCCGGTGCTTCCACAGGTGAATCCGAAGCTCTCGAATTAAGAGATGGTGACAAAGCTAGATATTTAGGTAAAGGTGTCTTAAAAGCCGTTAAGAATGTTAACGAAGTTATCGCTCCGGCAGTCTTAGGCTTAGAAGCCACACAACAAAACAGATTAGATGCTATCTTACTCAAATTAGATGGTACTCCATTCAAAAAGAACTTAGGCGCTAACGCCACATTAGGTGTTTCCTTAGCCGTTGCTAGAGCTGCTGCTCAAAGCTTAGGCTTACCATTATACCGTTACATCGGTGGTGCTAATGCTAAAGTCTTACCAACACCATGTATGAACGTTATCAACGGTGGTGCTCATGCTGAATCCACAGTTGACTTCCAAGAATTCTTTATCATCCCAGCGGGCTTTGATACATTCCGTGAAGCCTTAAGAGCTGGTGTTGAAGTCTTCCACGCTTTAAAGAAAGTCGTTAAAGGCAAAGGTTATGAAACCGGTGTCGGTGATGAAGGTGGTTTTGCTCCTTCTTGCAAACACGGTAACGAAGAACCATTAGAATTAATCGAAGAAGCTATTAAAAATGCTGGCTACGAAGTTGGCAAACAAATCTTCCTCGGTATGGACGTTGCCTCCTCTGAATTCTATGATGCCAAAACAGGCAAATACACATTAGAAAAATCCGGTGAAGGTTCCTATGATAGCAAGGGCTTCATCGCTTACTTACAAAAGTTAGTCAAAGATCACCCAGCCATCATCACCATCGAAGATGGTTTAGCGGAATCTGACTGGGAAGGTTGGGCTGAACTCACCAAAGAACTCGGTGGCAAGATCCAACTCGTTGGTGACGACTTATTCGTTACAAATCCTGCCTTCTTAAGAAAAGGTATCGATAACAACGTTGCTAACAGTATCTTAATTAAAGTTAACCAAATCGGTACATTAACCGAAACATTAGATGCTATCCGTTTAGCTCAAACAAACGCCTACACCACAATGGTTTCCCACCGTTCTGGTGAAACAGAAGACGTTACAATCGCTGACTTAGCCGTCGCCGTTAACGCTGGCCAAATCAAAACTGGTTCTGCTTCTAGAACAGACCGTATGGCCAAATATAACCAATTATTAAGAAT
Source organism: uncultured Caryophanales bacterium (assembly GCA_946404585.1). GTDB lineage: Bacteria > Bacillota_I > Bacilli_A > RFN20 > CAG-826 > RUG14515. Next base: position 70 of record CAMJEC010000090.1, on the reverse strand, counting down.
CGAAGAAGAATTAGGCGAAGAAGCTCAATATCTTGGCTTAAAAGCTTTCAAAAATCAAAAGTAATTGATT
>CAMJEC010000089.1 GCA_946404585.1 uncultured Caryophanales bacterium | reverse complement strand
AAGACTAATTAACTGTTGTGTTAGGACAGTCGCGATTTGCCTCGTTTGGCTAAAAATGACTTTCCTCACAAAGCATTAGTCGAAGCATATGAAGAAGTCCTAAGTCTAGGGCTAAAATCAATGTAAATTAAGTCGTCCATGAAGGGCGACTTTTTCTTGCTTTATAAAATAAAGATAATGCGTAATAATAATGGTATGAATGAATTAATAACATCTAGGTTAGTATTAAGAAAAGTTAAGTTAAGTGATATTGAACCGGTATTTAATAATTGGGCAAATGATCCGGAAGTCACTAAATATTTAACTTGGCTACCACATCATGATATTGGAGTTACTGAAATGGTAGTCAAAGATTGGTTAAAACAAGAAGGCAATCCTAAGACAATAAGATATATGATCACTATTAAAGGTAGCGATGAACCTATAGGTGCGATTGATGTTGTTGACTATATCGATGGTGCACCTGAAATCGGATATTGTTTATCTCGTAAATGCTGGAATAAAGGATATATGACAGAAGCTTGTAAAGCCTTTATTAAACTTCTATTCGATTTCGGTTTTACAAAAATACTTATTGAGGCTGATGTAAGAAATATTGGCAGCAATAGAGTTATTGAAAAATGCGGTTTCGCATTCACTCATAAAGAAGAAAAAGAGCATTGCTCGCAATTAAAACCAGAACCAGTAACGGTTAATTGGTATCAACTAATAAAATAGGTCGTCCATGAAGGTGAAGGACGGCTTTTTTTGTCATCGTCGGAAGCCCTTATATACTTGTATATAACACGTTCTGGCTAGCCCAGATCAGTCCACGTCGCACGATATGTGATGAAGTGAGCGAAATTAGCCGTCGTCGAAATCGTGTCCCAAATGGCTTGTTTTGAGAGAGTGGTCTTTGTCTCGAAGAAGAGAACGGCTTCCGTCCTGGAACAAAAGTGTTTGGTAGGACGTTACTATTTGCCTTAATTGGCTAGAAGTAATCTCCTCATTAAATGAAATTAAGTCGTCCATGAAGGGCGACTTTTTCTTGCTTTATAAAATAAGATAATGCGTAATAATAATGGTATGAATGAATTAATAACATCTAGGTTAATATTAAGAAAAGTTAAGTTAAGTGATATTGAACCGGTATTTAATAATTGGGCAAATGATCCGGAAGTCACTAAATATTTAACTTGGCTACCACATCATGATATTGGAGTTACTGAAATGGTAGTCAAAGATTGGTTAAAACAAGAAGGCAATCCTAAGACAATAAGATATATGATCACTATTAAAGGTAGCGATGAACCTATAGGTGCGATTGATGTTGTTGACTATATCGATGGTGCACCTGAAATCGGATATTGTTTATCTCGTAAATGCTGGAATAAAGGATATATGACAGAAGCTTGTAAAGCCTTTATTAAACTTCTATTCGATTTCGGTTTTACAAAAATACTTATTGAGGCTGATGTAAGAAATATTGGCAGCAATAGAGTTATTGAAAAATGCGGTTTCGCATTCACTCATAAAGAAGAAAAAGAGCATTGCTCGCAATTAAAACCAGAACCAGTAACGGTTAATTGGTATCAACTAATAAAATAGGTCGTCCATAACGGACGGCTTTTTTGTTATAATGAATCGGGAGTAAATCTATGTTTAACAAAAAATCACAACAAAGAAATAGATGCCAATTATATGCTGGGCAAGGGAAGAAAGGCTATGATTGGTGGTGGCATTCTTTTACAGCCTATAACGCAAAAACAGGTGAACCACGCCCATTCTTTTTAGAATTCTTTTTAATCAATCCAAAAAGAGGTGGAGAAGAACCAGTATTTGGTCAATTAAAAGAAAATCAAGAAGCCGGTATCAAACCATCATACCTTATGGTCAAAATCGGCTACTGGGGGAAAGGTGCTAAGCAACTCCATCGTTTCTTTGGCTGGAAAAAGATAAAAGTTAATTATAAAGCACCATTTTCAATAAGCGCGGATGATTGTTATTTAGATGAGTATCAAAGTAGAGGAAATGTCTCCATTTCTAAAGAAGAATTGGAGAAACATCCTGAATATATGTGCGATTATGGTTCCATTTCATGGGATTTAAAAATAGAAAAAGATATCGCTTTTAATGTTGGTTATGGAGCGGGGTGGTTGTTTAGACATCTTCAACTTTTTGAAATGTTTTGGCACGCTGAAGGAATGAAATCTAGATTCTCAGGTACAATAATCGCGGACGGTGAAGAATACATTGTTAGAAAAGAAGATAGCTATGGCTATTCCGATAAGAACTGGGGCAAAGATTTTACATCTCCTTGGGTTTGGTTATCTAGCAACAATATGGTAAGTAATATCACTAATAAAAAACTAGAAAACAGTGTCTTTGATATCGGTGGTGGCCGTCCTAAAGTTGGATTTATTGCCTTAGAAGGCAAATTACTAAGTGCTTTCTACTATGAAGGCAAATGCTATGAATTTAATTTCTCTAAATTCTGGACAAATACTAGAACAAAATTTGATTGTTATGAAACAGATACACACATAGTGTGGCATGTCGAACAGAAGACTTGGAATAATAAAATGATTACTGATATAACTTGTTTAAAAGAGGATATGCTTCTTGTTAATTATGAAGCCCCAAACGGAAAGAAATTACATAACCGTTTATTTAATGGTGGTAATGGTGTGGGGCGTATTCAACTATTTCATAAAGGCAAACTTATCGATGATATTAATGTCTATAATGTTGGTTGCGAATATGGGGAATATGGACTACCGACCATCTCTTATAAAAAACGATAAGCAAGATGCATTTAGGCTGAATTAAGTCGTCCATAGTGGAGGCTCTTTCGGAGAATTGACGTCATCATGGGGCAAAATAATCTTGATGGCTTCGCGATGGCCTAGTCATATCAAGATGTGGGGCTTATTGCTATTTTTCGTTAAAAAGAGGGTAGCAAAAGCTATCCCTTTTTAATGTTCGTATTAGTGGTCTTTAACGATCGTTTTCAAACCAATCGAAACCGCAATGTCTACAAATGAAATGATATTTACCATCACCTGGTGTGGTTTCTACGAAATTCCCTTGCATTTGTTCACCACATCGTGGGCACGCTGCATAGCGGAAATCTTCATGTGGGACACAAGCACCACCGGAAACAGCTTCGAGTTGTTCGCTGGTTAATTCCACGCCTTCTTCTTTGGCAAGAGCAAGTAATTCAGCTTCACTATGGCAGTGGCTAGCTTTTTCGATTTGTTCATCTGTTAAACCTTTTAATAATTCTTTTCTCATGTCTTAGCCTCCTTTTCGTTTTTTTCTTTATTATACCTTTATAAAACTGTTCTTAGCCACTCGTTAACTTCAGATATCATCCCTTCTTTACTGACG
>CAMJEC010000088.1 GCA_946404585.1 uncultured Caryophanales bacterium | reverse complement strand
AGATTAGATCTTGTCGTTTGAGCCTAACACATCAACGATTTTGTGTTTGACTAATTGTTTGACATAAGCACGGCCATCACCGACATATTGACGTGGGTCAAAGTGATCTGGATGAGCTCTCATGTGTTCTCTAATACCAGCTGTCATCGCTAAGCGGAGGTCACTGTCGATATTGATCTTACAAACGGCTAATCTAGCAGCTTGTCTTAATTGAGCTTCTGGAACACCAACTGCGTCTTTTAAGGCACCACCATTGTCGTTAATGATTTTAACGAATTCTTGGTTAACGGAGGAGGAACCGTGTAAGACGATTGGGAAGCCTGGTAAACGTTTGCTCACTTCTTCTAAGATATCGAATCTTAATGGAGGTGGTAATAAGACACCAGTTTCTGGATCTCTTGTGCATTGTTCTGGTTTGAACTTATAAGCACCATGGGATGTACCGATAGCAATAGCTAAGGAGTCACAACCAGTTCTACGAACGAATTCTTCGACGTCTTCTGGTCTGGTGTAGGATTCTGCACCGTGTTCAACTTTAACTTCATCTTCGATACCGGCTAATGTACCTAATTCAGCTTCGACTGTGACATATGGCACATGAGCGTGAGCGTATTCACAAACTTTCTTTGTGATAGCGATGTTTTCTTCGAATGGTTTGCTGGAGCAGTCAATCATGACTGATGTGAAACCACCATCGATACAATCTTTACAAATTTCAAAATCTGCGCCGTGGTCTAAGTGGAGAACGATTGGTAAGTTGGTGTCTTCGACAGCAGCTTCAACCATTTTCTTTAAATAGACAGGTTTGGCATATTTTCTTGCCCCAGCGGAGACTTGGAGAATAACTGGTGAATTGCATTCTTTAGCAGCTTCTGTAATCGCTTGAACGATTTCCATGTTGTTGCAGTTGAAAGCACCAATTGCGTAACCGCCGTTATAGGCTTTTTCAAACATTTCTTTGGAGTTAACTAATGGCATATAATTTCCTTCTTTCCGGGAATATTATACACCACACTATTATTTACACAAATAATACGTTAATATTTTTTATTTAAAGTTAGTTATGGCTAACGTCTATCTAATCAGTAAAGCTTGGCGTATATTGAATTATTTAGGGGGTTTGATATAATAGAACCGAAGAATGAATCCTCCTGACACTTATCGGTTAATTAGTCAAAAGGGTTCTTTTTTATGCAAGTGTGTGCACCTTGCTTTTAACAAGATATTTGTTATAATAGAGCCATAAGAACGGAGCCTCACAACACTTAATGGTATGAGTTTAGAGAGACTCTTTTTTTATGCGAGTTTTATAAACAAGCACAATAGGAGGCAAAGAGCAATCAAGAGCACAATTGCTTTGAATTCTTTAAATTGCTTCATTGCAGATCACCTCACTTTCTAGTGTTAGATTAGTGAGGTCTCCGTTCCGAGTTTTAATGTCTTGTCTTTGACAAAAAATAGGAAACAAAAAGGGATAGAAACATTCTCATCCCTCATCCATTTCCTGTATATATTATAGCACTTTTATATTTAATATAAAAGATTTATTTGATTAGTACTGAGTTTTTTACTCCTTTTATATTTAATAAGGCATCTAATTCATAACTATTATGGAGTGTATAGTTTTCTAGATTCTTTTTTATCGTTAATTGAATATCATCGTAATCACTTTCGTTCTTATAATATTCATCTTTAATAACGCCGATGATCAATAATCTTAAATAAGCAATTAATGAATTCTCAATCCAGTAATGACGTTTTGTATAAGCGAACTTATCAAATCTTTCTAATAGTTTTATATACATTGGTAAGCCATCACTGACATCATGCCATAAATCAGAAAAGATAAAGTCATAATCTCTATCATTAATTTGATTAATAAACGCTAGAGCGTCCGCTTTTATGATGTGGATCTTTTCTCTATGTGGGAATAAAGGAAGTAGATGCTTTTGGAATAGCTTAATGAGTTCTAAATCCATCTCAACAATATAGACTTCTTTAACTTCTTCTTTTAAGTGAACCATATAAGCAAAATAGCCAAGCCCTAAACCTAGTGTTAAGACTTTTCCTTTAGCGGTTTGTATTGGCATTTCCATTGTTCTAATTTCATGAGGATTGAGGCTCATCCATTCTTGGTCATATAACGAAATTGTGGGATAATCATAATCCTTAGTAAAATAGCCTAATGACATCTTTAATATGGAATTACTTCCATAATGATATTGTTCATCATATGGGAATAATGTAAAAGCTTTCATTACCTTATGAGATAACTTCCAACCATCTTGGTCAAAAGTGATATTTTTAAGAGCTTGATAATATGGATTATTAGTGAAAGTATCTAGCATCACTTCTTGAGTATCCCAAAGAAGATTCTTATTGATGAAAGATGAATCTGTTTTATTATTCTCTAAAACTTGTTTAATGAATTCTTGTCTTGTTTCAAAGCTATTTTTATTAATGAAAAGACCACTATTTAAATGTGGTTCTTGCCAAATTAAATCGCGGAGGTATAGCAAATAGTCAATATTCTTCTCGTGTTGATTAAATAAGGCGAGAAGCTTTTTATCTTCAGTTTCGTTTAACTCAAAACGCATTATTGATCTTGCACCTTCTTTTTAAGTTCTTCGTATATATCTTCTTCAAATGGAATACGAGAAATAGGTGTAATAACAACATAGCCTTCTTTCACTAATCTGCAGTCAGCGTCTTCCGGCATTTCTAAATATTCTTGTGTATCTCTTAAAGCGTAATATAAGTCTTCGTTTTGATCAAAATAATAACGGTCTTTACGATAGAATAAGCGGCCTAAAGCAATACCTTTATATTCGCCTCTTGGTAAGTTGACGTTTAAAACATATCTCTTATCTAGTAGGTTATACTTCATAATGTATTCCCATATCTCATCGAAGTGTTCAATTAAGCATGTGAAATCATCAAAAGGCGCACTGAAGGCGACAGTCTTTTTACGGAATGTAGCAGCTCCTAAGCACGCTCCAATTGTGCCACTTAAAATGACATCATAAGAGAGGTTTGGACCATTATTACAGCCAGAGACAACGACATCACAGTCAATATTAAGTCCCGCTAAAGCAAGAGATGTACAGTCTGTAGGAGTGCCATGTACTGCATAGGTGTGTTCATCGATTCTATCGACTTTAAGCCAATCGCCTAAAGTAATTGACGCACTCTTCGCTGACATATGCTCAAAAGGCGCAACAATCGTCACTTCACCATATTTTAAGAGTTTATCCTTAAGGAGAAGTATTCCTTGAGCGTTATAGCCATCATCATTAGTTAATAAGAATTTCATACCTCATTATTTTGTAATATTTCTTTGAAAAAGAAAAGAGGGAAACGATATTCCCTCTCTTCCTGATTTGGGTTTTATTATTGAGAAATCTTATTCTCTTTAATAACTTTTTCTTTTAAGTATTCTGGAACTTCTTCGTAAGAGACAAATTCTCTA
>CAMJEC010000087.1 GCA_946404585.1 uncultured Caryophanales bacterium | reverse complement strand
TAAAAGAGGATAAAAACGCCAGAGTGGCTTGCGAAGTGTTTGCCAGTAATAATTTTGTCTTAATTGGCGGGGAAATCACATGCAAGGTCCAACCAAATTATGTTCAAATCGTTAAAGATGTCTTAAAGAGTATCGGCTATGATCGTCCAGAACTCGGTACAGACTATCATACAGTGGAAGTAGAAGTGAAGGTTAAAGAACAATCACATGATATCTCCATTGGTGTCTCCCAACAAAAGCCAGAAGAAGTCGGCGCGGGTGACCAAGGAATTATGTTTGGTTACGCTACTGATGAAACAGAAGGCTATATGCCACTTGCTATCTCTATTGCCCATAAATTAGTGAGAGAAGCGACTAACCAAAGGAAAGCGGGTGTCTTTAAACACGCTCGTCCAGATATGAAGTCACAAGTGACTATTGATTATACTAATCCAAATAATATCCGTATTGATACAGTTTTAATGTCCATCCAACATGATGACAATATCGATTTAGAAGAATTCAAAAACTATGTCGTGGAAAACATCATGAAGAAAGTCGCTAAATCATTTGGCTTAAATACTGATTTTAAAGTTTACTTTAATCCAACTGGTAAATTCGTTATCGGTGGTCCAACAGGTGATACAGGCGTGACCGGACGTAAAATTATCGTTGATACATATGGCGGCACATGCGAACATGGCGGTGGCGCTTTCTCTGGTAAAGACCCAACTAAAGTTGATAGAAGTGCAACCTATATGGCAAGATACATCGCTAAAAACCTCGTTGCCGCCGGTGTGGCTAGACGTTTACGTGTTCAACTTAGCTATGCTATTGGTGTTAACCAACCATTATCTATCAGTGTTAGAACATATAAAACATCACATTATAGTGATGATAAGATCCTCAGTGTGGTGAGAGAAGTATTTGATTGCCGTCCTGGTATGATTATCAAACAATTCAACTTAACTGAACCAACATTTAAATATAGAGAACTCACAAACTATGGTCATTTTGGCCGCCCAGACCTTGATTTACCATGGGAAAAACTCGATAAAGTTGAACAAATTAAAAACCTTCTTAAATAATCAACGTGTTATTTATAAAGCCAATAACCGGTGCTATAATGTAAGTGACTGAACTTCTGTTTCATAATTTGGAAGGAGGTTACAACATATGAAATACCAAATTATCGGCAAAAACATCCAAGTAACAGACGCCATTTCTTCCGCTATTAAGAAGAAACTCTCAAGAATGGATAAGTTTTTTCTTATCAACGACGAGATTGAATGCCGTGCTGTTGTCAGTGTGCATGGTGAGACCCAAAGAGTAGAAATTACAATCTTCTTACCTCAAATGCCACTCCGTGCGGAAGTCGAAGATGCAGATTTATACGCTGCCATCGACTTAGCCATCGACAAACTCGTTGGCCAAATGCGCAAAGTTAAAACTAGAATGGATCGCAGCGGCAGAACCTCATTCGCTGAAGCAGTCCAATTCCAAGAATTAGAAGAAGAACAAGGCGACAAAGAAGAAGATGTCGTCGTTAGAGCAAAATCTTACTATTTACAATCAATGAAGATTGATGAAGCCATTCTTAGAATGGAAGCCTTAGGTCATGATTTCTTCCTTTATCTTGATGAAGAAGATGATCGCATCAGTGTCGTTTATATCCGTCGCGATGGTGGATATGGCGTCATCCAAGCGGAGAATCCTATCGCCTAGTCTAACAAAACTAAAAGAAGCGCACTTTGTTGCGCTTTTTTTGTGCTCGTAACGTATGAAGAAAAAAAGTGCAAAAATATGTGACATTATTTAGCGCACGTGTATAATATAGGAGCATGGCAAAATTACTAGCTATTGATTTAGATGGAACATTGTTCTATCCCAAACGTATTAGAAGATGCATCTGCAAAAAGAACGTCAAGTTTTTACGTAGATGGATTGATGCAGGTAATAAATTAGTTTTAGTCACATCTAGATCCACTCAGTTCACAGAGAGATTAAAAGATGAAATTAAAAGACCTGTTGATTTTATCACATGCTGTTCAAGCCAAATCATCGCTGATGATAAACTTATTTATAATAAGGCGATGCCAAATGCAAAATTAAAGAATATCATTAACCGCATTGAAACAGTGTATGAGCCAATCGCTTTATTAATGACTAGTGAAAATCATCCATGCATTATTAAGACCGGTCGTAAAGTCGCATTCTTCTATATCTGGTTCTACAAAATCTGGTGGTGGTTCCAATTTTCATATCGTGAACCATTTATCGCTAGTGATGAACTATTCCAAAAAGAACTTGATGAATCAAGAATCTATAAGATTATGACCTTCATTGGTCTTAAGAAGAAAAAAGCGCAGATCAGTAAAGAACTCAACAAGGAATTCCGTGAACAATTCCCTGAAATCGAATCTTCCTGGACTGCCCAAGTTAATGAGTTAACCCCTCAGGGTTGCAATAAAGGTAATGGTGTAGAAAGATATTGCCAGTTAACAGGCATTGACGCTAAAGACGTCTATGTCGTTGGTGATTCCGGAAATGACATCACTATGTTTAATAAATATTATGAACATAGCTATTGTATGAAGCGTGGCCATCCAAGTGCGAGGAAATACGCTAAAAACATTATTTCCAGGGTCTACAAATTAGAAAATCTTATTTTGGAAGGAGAACAACATGAATAACTTTAGTTTATACACCTTTAGACTTTATCACTACTTACTCACCATCCGTGATACTCTTGAATACTCAATCAAAAGAGATCACACAGTTGAAATCTATAACAATCGTAAAAAGATTTTAGAAGACAACTTACAAGAAGGTACACCTTTCGGTGATTTCTTAAAAAACAATGGTGAAGCTGGTGATAAAATCAGAGAAAAAGTCAATTCCTTTATCACTGACTTATATTCTGAAAACAGCACAATCTTAATTCCATCTGGTGATAAGGTTCGTGTTGACTACGCCCAAATGGTCACATTATTCGATATGACCGTTGGCTTAACCGAAACAATGAGAGATATCGTTTATCAATATCTTAGCTATGGTATTCAAAACAAAGAAATCGATCAATTAATGCTCAAACTCGTGGATGAAGATGAAAGAATGTATCGTGTCGTCTTAGCAATGCTCGGTATGCGTACATTCGAAGAATCATTCGCTGAATTCCAAAAGGTCATGAATGAAAGCCAAGGTAAAGCCACACCACAAAGTAACTTCATTGTGCAAAATGAACTTGCTAAACTCGCTGGCTTCTTACGCTTCTCACGTGCTCATGCTCACTGCACAGACAACGAAACTCTCGACTTATTAGACGAAACAAATCGTGTCTTAGAAATGACTGAAGGTAGAAGACAACGCCCAGATAACAAAGGTTTCAAAGAAATCTTTGAAGATCTCAATAAGAGACTTAACGAAGCTGTTGCTAGAAACGAAGCCGCTTGGAAACAAACATATCAACAAGTTGTTGCCGAAGTTACAAAGAGCAGTCAACCACAAAAACCAGCTGATGCTGCTAACTAAT
>CAMJEC010000086.1 GCA_946404585.1 uncultured Caryophanales bacterium | reverse complement strand
CAGTGGGCTTTTTCAATATATTCCTTAAGGAATTGTTCGATTTCTTTTAAGTATTGTTCTAATTTCATAACTATCTCACGTATTCGAATTCGAAGTCATCAAGGATGACAGTATCGCCATCTTCTGCCCCTCTATTTTCTAATTCATCATCGATTCTAAGAGCGCGGATCTTACTCATTAAGACCATCATACCTTCATCAGTGGAGATGTTAGTCATATGGTAAAACTTAAGCATCTTTTCGCCTTCAATGGACCAAGTATGAGCATCAATTCTTCTAATAGTGAAGAATGGTTCTTCATCTTCAAGAGTGTAGGTCTTATGGTCAAGATCTTCTTCTTTAGCGTCATAAAGTGGGAATAATGGAGTACTTTTAAGAACTTCCGCACATTTATAGAGGAGTTTATCAATATTCTCTTCAGTGATTGCACTGATTGGAATAATTTCTTTACCGATTTGTTTTTCTAATTTCTTGAGCTTTTCATTAGCCCCTTCTTCATCCATCTTACTAGCGACAATGATTTGTGGGCGTTTATCTAAAGCAAAGCCATATTCTTTGAGTTCATTATTAATGATTTGGTAGTCTTCATAAGGATCTCTACCTGTTTCAGATAAATCAATGACATGAACGATAACACGGCATCTTTCAATATGTCTAAGGAACTGTAAACCTAAGCCTTTACCTTGGTGAGCGCCTTCGATTAATCCTGGTAAGTCCGCCATCACGAAGGAACTACCATCTTTAACAGAAACTACACCAAGATTTGGGGTAATGGTTGTAAATGGATAATCAGCAATTTCAGGTTTAGCAGCGCTAACCACACTTAAAAGTGTGCTCTTACCAACACTTGGGAAACCAACTAAGCCGACATCAGCTAAAAGCTTAAGTTCAAGAATTAATCTTTTTCTTTCACCTGGTTCGCCATTTTCAGCAATCTTAGGCACTCTATTAGTGGAACTCTTGAAGCAGGAGTTACCTCTACCACCTCTACCACCTTTAGCGACTCTAATTATCTTGCCATCTTCATTTAAGTCACCTAAGAACTCTTTGTCTTTTTCTAAATAGACAACTGTTCCCACTGGGACATCGACGATGACATCTTCAGCGTATTTACCATATTGGTTTTTGATACCGCCTTTTTCACCATCATTAGCGATGAAGGTTTTACTATGGCGGAAATTGAATAATGTATTGATGGTTTTGCTGGCTCTTAAAAAGATTGAACCACCACGACCACCGTTACCACCGGCAGGTCCACCCTTTGGGACATATTTTTCACGTAAAAAGGCAATGGCGCCATCGCCACCTTTACCGCTTCTTACTTCAATAACTGCACGATCAATAAACATAAAATTCTTCTTTCTTTTCTATTATATAAGAAAAGCATACAAAAAGACCACTAAAATGTGGTCTTAATGTTCTTTTTTAACAATTAGTCTTGTGGAACGACTTTCACGAGTGTTCTGTCTTTGCCATAACGTTCATACTTCACAACACCATTACATGTGGCGAAGATGGTATCGTCTTTACCTTTTTTGGTATTGACTCCAGGATAAATTCTTGTTCCTCTTTGACGGTAGATAATGCTACCTGCATGGCACCATTGTCCATCGGCGACTTTAGCGCCAAGTCTACGACCAGCAGAATCACGTCCGTTTTTTGTGGAACCGACACCTTTTTTACTAGCAAAGAGTTGGAGATTTAATTTAAATAACATCTTTATTTCCTCTTTTCTACCGAATTATTTATCGGTTTTGATAGCGATGAACTTCGGATTTGCTTCGGCTATGGTATTTAACCCACACACGATTGTTTCAATCACGACTTCATCATGGGCATCTAATGGACGTTCACTTTTGAATAATGCATGTCCTTCTTCTAACTTAACTTCGTAATCTTTAACGTTAACTAAGTTATTGAATCCTCCAGTCACTACTGCACTGACCGCTGCACAGACAAGGTCTTGTCCATATTCAGCTGAGTTAGCGTGACCCTTAACTTCTAAAAAGTTAATTTGGTTATTAGATGCACGGCCAATTATCACTTTAATCATGATTAGGCATTGATAGCTTCGATTACTAAGCAAGTATATGGTTGACGATGACCAATGGTCTTGTGTTCGTTAGCCTTTGCTTTGTACTTGAAGACGCGGATTTTTTTGCTTTTGCCTTGTTTCTCGACTTTGGCTGTAACTTTGGCACCTTCAATATATGGGTTACCAACTTTGAGAGCCTTGTCTCCGATTAGGAGCACTTTGTCGAGGGTGATTTTTGCACCGACTTCGGCATCGAGTTTTTCGACGTAGATTTTGCTACCAACTTCCACGCGAACTTGTTTTCCACCAGTTTCAATAATTGCGTACATAATGTCCCTCCTTCTGTTTAATCACTAAGTACTCGCTATTAAGGTACTTAATAAAGTTTCATAAACCTTTTCTATGCGGTTGTAGCTAGTGAGGCGACAACGCATGTAATATAACATAAGTTATAAAAGCGTTCAACAATAAATTAAAGAAATTTTCTAATTAAGAAAATACTTTAGAATGGAGAAATGAATAATATCCTGTTTGTCCAATGATTAGATGATCAAGAAGTTTAACCCCTATCTTTTCTGCTCTCTTATTAATTTTTTCGGTAAATGTGATGTCAGAAACACTGGGAGATAATGAGTTATTTGGATGGTTATGGATGAGGTAAAAATAATAGCCGTTATGGAGCACTAAAAGATGGATTATTTCACGTGGGGAAATAGTCACATTTTCATCATCGCCTTTATATAAAATCTTCTCAAAAATGATTTGTTTATTCTTATTAAGAATAACTAAAACAAAGTTTTCTTGAGCTTGACCCACTAGCGAAAGAGCGTATCTCTGGTAAAGAGAGTCGCTATTTACTTCCGCTTTTTCTTCATAAACAAGACGTGTTTTTTCATTCATTCTTTTAGCGATTTCTATTGTCGCTGCAAGCTTTAAAGCGTTAACTCTCTTTAACCCCTTAAACGAATGAAAATATTGGTATGGTTTGTTATATAAAGCTGTTAGTGAGTGACAGTCATTTAGTACTTCTCTAGCAATATCAAGGGAGGAATGTCCAACTGTTCCTACATTGATAATAAGGGCTAATAATTCCTCATCACTTAAAGTTTCAATCCCAAATCTAGCCGCTTTTTCGCGTGGCTTATCTAGAGTGGGTAAATCATCGATCTTGCTCATTAGTTCCAAGAGAATTTCCAACCGCCTGGGACAGTGGCACTGCCTTTAGAGGAACGGAACAAACGATAGATCACTACTGCCATGATGGCGACACATAAAATCGCCATGACTGCAGTCACTGTAATGGCTTCACCAACATAGTGGTTTTGCATCTCTTCTTTGCTGAGTAATGTATAAGTCATAAAAAAGACCTCCTTATTAATTAAATAGGGAGGTTTTTTCAAATTTGTCCGAAAATTATGCAATTTTTTTCTTTTTTTCTAATAAAACTTGTAAATTCTCTTGATGTTTGGCTAATTTTTCACGTTCTAGTGCAATCTTAGCTTCAGGAGCTTTATTGATGAAGTTAGGATTATTAAGCATATTTTCGCAGCGTTTGATTTCGTTATTTAAAGCTTC
>CAMJEC010000085.1 GCA_946404585.1 uncultured Caryophanales bacterium | reverse complement strand
TTTGAGAATAATTTGGTCTAAAATCATCATTCCTTCATATGTTGGAATGATTCTATCTTCCTTTTTAATAAGAAGGCCTTCCCCTATTAGGGAGTTAACTTCCTTTTCTTTATCTTTTAGATATTTAATGTTGATGCCCTCATTAGTGCGTAAATTAAGCATGATTTGATAGATGAGTTTATCTTTTTTATAGACGTTTTCTTTTTCGCTAACAAAGTTGCCTTCTAAATATTTATCTAAATTAACAGTGTTTTTATATCTAGTTTTATCATTATAGCCAGAAGCACCGAGCCCACAGCCATAATAATGATGATTTCTCCAATAGGCGAGATTATGTTTTGATTCATAGCCTGGTTTTGCCCAGTTAGAGACTTCATAATGAATAAAACCGTTCTTAGTTAATATTTCATTTACAATATCGTAATATTTTCTTAAAGTGTCGCCTTCTGGCTCTTTAAAGCCTTTATTGTATAAAACTGTATGTGGATTAACAGTTAAGCCATAGCAAGAAATATGTTTAACGCCTAAATCTAAGATGTTTTTAATATCTTCTTTTAGGATTTTAGCACTGCTATGCGGTAAGCCTAAGATTAAATCGACATTGATGTTATCCAATCCATTTTCTTTAAGATTATTGATAGCCTCTTTAACTTGGCTAAAACTATGGTCACGGTTAATAGCGCTTAGTATCTTATCATTTGTGGTTTGAACACCAATTGATATACGAGTAATTCCATACTTCTTAAGCAACTTAATTTTATTAAGTGATAAAGATTCAGGATTAGCCTCTATGGTGTATTCTTTAACGCCATTAGCGTATGCATAAACTATTTTAAATAGTTTTTCAAATAAGTCATCATCTAACGCGGTTGGTGTGCCACCACCGATATAGATGGTTTTTAATCCTTCTATTTTATAGCTTTTAAGTTCTTCTTCTAGTGTGTCTAAATAAGGAATGGCGAACTTACGAAAATACTGCAACTTTGTAAAGTCGCAGTAATCGCAAATCTTTTCACAAAATGGAATATGGATGTATAAAGAACGAGGTTTATTATTCATCTTCCTTATAATCGCTAATTTGTTTAGCGGTTTCTGGATCCTCAACATCTTGGAGGACACGATTCATTTCGTCTTGAAGAATTTGTTCATCAGATGGTTTTTCTTCTTTTAATCTTGGACGTAAGACGCGGTAAATGATGAACGCTAAAAGCGCAATAGCGGCAGCAACTCCAAGAATGATAACAAGAATAATCAATGATTGTGGCATCTAATCTTTCCTCCTACTCTCTTTCAACTGGAATGTAGACGTATTTATTTTTAATCTTTTCTTTGCGATAGTAAAGAAGTTCTGCTAAATGGTCCATAGATGTACGGGCAGTTTCATAGGCGCAGCGTAGGCTTTTCTTATATTGCGCGATGGTATATTTTTTACCTTTGGTGCAGTGTCTAGCGTAGAACTTAGCCTCACCTTTTTTGAGTTCAGGATCTCTTTCTAAGAGGTCTTGTTCTAAAAGAACAGCTTGTTTTTCATCTAAGGCCACTGGGATATAGGCAACCGCTAATTCTTCTTGGACATAAGTCACTTTAACGGTTTTCTTTTTAGGCGCTTCGACTTCGACTGGACGAGCTTCTTCTTGCGAGGCTTGTCTATATTCTTGTCTAGCTTCTACTTGAGGAGCTGGTTGAGGTTGAGGTTCAACTTTAGATTGTTCTTCTTCATCTTCTTCTTCATTGGCGGCGAATAAATCAACAGTTTGAATACGTGGTTGTTCTTCTGGAATTTCCACTTCTTCAATAGTTTTATCTTCATCTACCTGATAGAAGTCTTCTCTCATTTCACTGACTTTGGCTTTCGCCATATCATCTAAGAAAGAATCACAATATTTATTCAAATATTTATAGATGTAATCAACAAAATATGTGACATCCGCTGTCTTTTGGACTTCGACATAAATACGAGCGCTTTCTTCTCTTGGAAGGACTAATAATCTTTCTAATGGAAGAGAAACAACGGTATCCCCAAATGCTTCATGGGCTAAAACAGCTTTTGCCATTAATAAGGCCACTTCTTCGGAGTATTTAGCAAATGGTTTAACATAGTTAATATAGAAGAATGTGATCATCGCTTTTAACGATGTTGGTAATGTGCTAGAGGAAATGAATGAAAATAAACCATTCATCATTGGGGCAATAAGAGTGACAGGAGCAGATGTGTAAACACGATCGATTAAGACACGGTTTTCAGGATTTCTATCTTCACTGCTTCTATAGAAGGTAGTTAATTCTTCTGTACCAAGAAGCTTAGCATATAGTTCCGCGAGGAAATCTTCATCAATAGCGTTGACATAAGCACGCTTAATGTAGTTTAAAGCATTGAGATAGTTAACTAAGAGCATGTTATTAGGAATCGCGGACACTACTTCACCACGTAAAACATTCGCGATAAAATCTTCACCGACACCTAATTGTTCGCTTTCATTAAGAAGATTAACAATCTCTTTTCTAAATGCATAATCAACGTTTTTAGCTTCTTTACTATTAGGTACGAGCAGCGCGCATTCGCGGTTCACCCTAATGAGTTTGACTTCTAAGTTATTGACTAAGCTATTGATTGCTGGACAGCCACAGAATAAGAGCATGTTCTTTTCAATAGTCCTGATTGTTAAATAATGATAAAAGTGTGAGCGATAAGATAAAATGTTGCTCCAAAACGGATCGACTGAAGAGACTTTTAATTCACGGCCAACCTCTAATTTGGTCGCGTATTTGTCTTCAGTGAAACGCATTGCATAATCGTTTCCTGCCATAAAAAATACCTCTATATACCATAATGATACAAGAAGTAATTTTTATTTACAATAATTTATTCTAAAAAACTACTAATTTTAAACTAGTTATCTTCTTCCTCATCGATGGAAAGAATGCTCATGAATGCCTCTTGTGGGACCTCTACGGAGCCAACTTTCTTCATTCTCTTCTTGCCTTCTTTTTGCTTTTCGAGAAGTTTCTTCTTACGCGAAATATCACCACCATAGCACTTTGCTAAAACGTCCTTACGAACCGCTTTAACATCGCATCTAGCAATGACCTTACCACCGATTGCGGCTTGGATTGGAATCTCAAATTGTTGACGAGGAATAACGGTCTTAATCTTACGAATAATACCTAAGCCACGATGATAACCATCTGGACGATAGATAATGCTGCTAAGAGCGTCCACTACTTGTCCGTTAAGTAAAATATCAAGTTTCACTAAATCCGCGCGCTTATAGTCGCTGAAATCATAGTCAAATGAGGCATAGCCTTTAGTGTAGCTTTTGAGCTTATCAAAGAAGTTATAAACGATTTCACTTAATGGTAATTCATAGGTTAAGACCATACGTGTATCATCGAAGTAATCTAAATTCTCATAGATGCCTCTTCTTTCACGGCATAATTCCATGATTGGGCCAATATATTCTTTTGGTGTCATAATGTTAGCCCTAATATATGGTTCTTCAATAAATGAGATCTTACTAGCGTCTGGTAGCTTACTTGGGTTATCAAGATTGATAACTTCCCCGTCCGTCATATGGACTTTATAAATAACTGATGGAGCGGTCAAAATTAAATCGAGATTATATTCTCTTTCTAATCTCTCTTGGATGACATCCATATG
>CAMJEC010000084.1 GCA_946404585.1 uncultured Caryophanales bacterium | reverse complement strand
AAGTTATTATCTTCTAAAGCCACATCAACATAGCTTCTCATTAAGCGTGCACAACCACAGATGTTTTCACAACCAATTGGATTCTTCTTATGCGGCATAGCGCTGCTACCTTTTTGACCTTTAGAGAACGGCTCTTGAACTTCACCAATTTCACTACGAGAAAGGTGTCTAATTTCAGTGGCCATCTTTTCTAAACAAGAAGCGATTTGGGCTAAAGAGAAGATATAGCCAGCATGTCTATCTCTAGATAAGACTTGTGTGGAAATTTTAGCGTATTCCATCCCTAACTTTTTAGCGACATATTCTTCCACCGCCATTGGAATATTCGCATAATTACCTACCGCACCACTT
Organism: uncultured Caryophanales bacterium; assembly: GCA_946404585.1. Lineage (GTDB taxonomy): Bacteria > Bacillota_I > Bacilli_A > RFN20 > CAG-826 > RUG14515. Next base: position 3,474 of record CAMJEC010000084.1, on the reverse strand, counting down.
AATTTAATGACTTCGATATTCTTTCTTTCGTTTAAGAATCTTTCTTTGCAACGATTTAATTCATCAAACCATAAGGCCCATTTAAGACCAAAAGAAGTAATCTCGGCGTGCATACCATGTGTACGACCCATGATTGGTTGTTTTTCGTACTTTTTAGCCATTTTTCTAGTGACATCGATTAAATTATCTAAATCTTCTAGAAGAAGGCTATTCGCGGATTTTAAGGTTAAAGATTGCGCACTATCAACCACATCAGTGGATGTTAATGAATAATGGAACCATTTCTTTTCTTCTCCAAGTTGAAGAGAGATTGATCTAGTGAAGGCAATCACATCATGTTTAGTAATGGCTTCAATTTCTTCAATAGAGGCTAAATCAACATGGGCTTTTTTAACAATAGCCTCATAATCTTTTTTAGGAATTAAACCTAACTTAAAGTAAGCTTCAATAACGGCTTCTTCGATGATGAGATAGTTGTTGAATCGATTTTCATCAGAGAAGATTTGTTCAAATTCTTTATGAGAATATCTTTTAATCATAAGTTAGGTTTTTCCTTTCGTTATTAATGTTCAGAGAATAATAATTCTTCGTATGTTGGCATTGGCCAATAATGTTTTGGCATCAATGACTCACACTCATCGACGGTTTTTCTAAGCTTCGCCATAGATGGTAATAATGTGTCTTTAATAAAGAAGGCTCTTCTTTCGACATCTTCAATCTTGTTAGCGTCTTCATATTTCACTTCTAACCAATCAACATCATCACTAATCTTGGTTAAGTTTTCGCTTAACTTATTGAGGACGGATACTTGATAGTCAGTGGAAATGTTCTTAGAAATGGCTTTGATTTCGTTGACGTTTCTCGCTAATTTACCAACGTATTTGTTAATAGCTGGCATGATGTCTCTTCTGGCCATATGTATCATTGTCTTAACTTCGATTTCTAAAGACTTGATATAGTTTTCATAGTCTGTTTCTTGTCTAGCTTTGAGTTCTTCTAAACCTAAGACTTTTTCTTGTTCAAATAACTTGATGTTCTTTTCATCTAATAAGTGGGCTAAAGCATCTGGGGTGGTTGGATAGTTACATAAACCACGTTTTTCCGCTTCTAATACCCAAACATCGTTATAGCCATTGCCAGAGAATAAGATGCGTTCATGTTTCTTAACGGTATCTTTGACTAAATCATAGATGGCTTTATCTAAATCCTTGGTGCCCTCTAAAACATCAGCGAATTCTTTTAAGGAATTAGCCACCGCGGTATTAAGGACCATATTGGCATCAGAAACCGCTTTGTTACTACCTGGCATTCTGAATTCAAATTTATTACCAGTATAGGCAAATGGGGATGTTCTATTTCTATCAGTATTGTCTTTATTAATACTTGGTAAGACACCACTACCTAAAAGAATCTTTTCTTTATGTGATTCATAAGTAAGTTCATCATTAACAATAGCTTTTAAAACTTTAGTTAATTCATCACCTAAGAAGATGGAGATAATAGCTGGTGGGGCTTCATTTTTACCTAAACGGTGATCGTTAGAGGCTGACGCTACGCTTATTCTTAATAAGTCTTGATATTCATCAACCGCTTTAATGATCGCGGCTAAGAAAAGAAGGAAGACTCTATTTTTAAATGGCGTATCGCCTGGATGTAATAAGTTAATACCTGTATCAGTGGATATGCTCCAGTTATTATGTTTACCACTACCGTTTACACCATCGAATGGCTTTTCATGGAATAAGATAACAAATTGATGTTTATCCGCAATCTTAGTCATGATTTCCATTACTAATTGGTTTTGGTCACACGCTAAGTTACATGTTGTATAAATATTAGCGAGTTCGTGTTGGGCTGGTGCCACTTCGTTATGTTCTGTTTTAGCGGAGATACCTAATTTCCAAAGTTCTCTATCGACTTCTTCCATAAATTGAGCAACACGTGGCTTAATAACACCAAAATAATGGTCATCTAATTCTTGACCCTTTGGTGCGGGAGCGCCGAATAACGTTCTACCGGTAAGACATAAGTCCAATCTCTTTTCAAATAGACTCTTATCAACAAGGAAGTATTCTTGTTCTGGACCAACATTGGTGACGATATGTTTTACATCATCCATCTTTAAAGCCTTGAACACTCTTAAGGCTTCTTTATTTAAAGCATCAATACTTCTAAGTAATGGTGTCTTTTTGTCTAAAGCATAACCACCATAGGAGCAAAACGCTGTTGGAATACATAAGGTATGGTCTTTAATAAAGGCATAACTTGTTGGATCCCAAGCGGTATAACCTCTAGCTTCAAAGGTGCTTCTTAATCCACCTGATGGGAAAGAAGAAGCATCAGGTTCACCTTTAATTAATTCTTTGCCACTTAACTCTAAAACTGGATTACCACTTTCCACGTTAGTTAAGAAACTTTCATGTTTTTCAGCGGTAATACCTGTAAGTGGTTGGAACCAGTGAGTATAATGGGTAGCCCCATTAGCGATAGCCCAGTCTTTCATGGCTTTTGCAACTTCATGGGCTAATGATGAATCAAGTGATTCACCATTTTTAATTGTTTGTTCTAATTTATCAAAAACTTCTTTGCTCAAGGCTTTACGCATAGCGTTTTCATTGAACACAAGTTTTCCAAATTCTTCTGAAACGATTTTCATAATAATCTCCTATTCATATTCGATAGTCGCCGGTGGCTTACTAGTGATGTCATAGACCACTCTATTCACACCTTTGACTTCATTGACTATTCTTCTACTCGCCTCATCTAATACTCGATAAGGAAGTCTCACATAATTTGCAGTCATAAAGTCGTCTGTACTAACAGCGCGTAACGCAATAGCGTATTGATAAGTTCTTTTATCCCCCATCACACCAACGCTTTGCATATTAGTTAACACAGCGAAATATTGACTAATCTTTATTTGATATTTGTTTTTAGCGATCACTTCTCTAAAGATATAATCAGCTTCTTTAAGAATTTCTAATTTCTCATCAGTGATATCTCCGATAATACGGACCGCTAAACCTGGACCTGGGAAAGGTTGTCGGAACACTAATGCTTCATCTATACCCATTTCTAAACCAAGCTCTCTCACTTCGTCTTTAAATAGTTTAGAAAGAGGTTCAATAATCTTTTTAAATGGTAGGTTTTCTGGTAAACCACCAACGTTATGATGGCTCTTAATGGTGTTACCATTGATTGAACCTGATTCAATAACATCTGGATAGATTGTGCCTTGGGCTAAATAATCAATGCCTTTAAGTTCATTAGCGACCTTACTAAAGACATCAATAAATGTTTTACCAATGATATGTCTTTTCTTTTCTGGTTCTTTAACACCTTCTAGAGCAGACATAAAATCTTTACGAGCATCGACTTTAATAAAATTAAGGTCGTATTTAGAGAACCGCTCAACGATTTCTTCAGTTTCGTTTTTTCTCATAAAGCCATGGTCAACATAAACACATGTTAAGT
>CAMJEC010000083.1 GCA_946404585.1 uncultured Caryophanales bacterium | reverse complement strand
TTCTTAAACTTGACCTTTTAGGTCACGTTGACCCAATGGCGTTAAAAATGATGTCTGACTTAACGGGTGTTAAGCTTCAAGATATCCCAATGAATGATAAGAAAGTTCTTTCCTTATTCTCAAGCGCAGAAGCTTTAGGCATGGATCATGACTATATGAACGCTAAAACAGGTGCCTTATTACTTCCTGAATTCGGTACTGAATTCGTTAGAGGTGTTTTGGAAGAAACAAATCCTAAATCATTCTCCGACTTAGTTATTATTTCTGGTCTAACACATGGTACTGGTGTGTGGCAGGGTAACTCTGATGAACTTGTTAAAAACGGCACCGCAACACTACAAGAAGTTATCGGATGTCGTGATGATATTATGACCTATCTTATCGGTAAAGGTATTCCAAGTAATATCTCCTTTATGATTATGGAAGATGTCCGTAAAGGTCGTGGTTTAAAAGAACAATACGAAGAGATTATGAAGGCTAATAAAGTGCCTGATTGGTATATCGAATCATGTAAAAAAATTAAATATATGTTCCCTAAAGGTCACGCTGTTGCGTATGTCACTATGGCGGTCAGAGTAGGTTACTTTAAAATCTACTATCCTTTAGAGTTCTATGCAACCTTCTTCTCTGTTAGAAGTAAGCAATATGACATCAAGACCATGATCAAAGGAAAGGATGCTATCATTAGTAAAATCGAGGAATTACGTACTAAACAAAGAATTTCTAATGAAAAACTTTCACCAAAAGAAGGCGAACAATTAAAGACCTTAATCAACGCCTTAGAAATGGTGCAAAGAGGTTATCATTTCTCTAACATTGATTTATATAGAAGTGATGCTTCTAACTTCGTTGTTGACTACGAACACAAAGCATTAATTCCACCGTTTATCACCATTGATGGTTTAGGTGAAAACAACGCCATCACAGTCGTGGAAGAAAGAAAGAATGGTGAGTTCTTATCTAAGGAAGATTTATTAAGAAGAACCAAACTCACATCCACTAATGTCCAAGACTTAACAGATATGGGTGTTTTAGATTCACTCTCTGACAGTGATCAACTCTCATTATTTGATTTCTAAGCGGGAAGTAGCACAGCTTGGTAGTGCGCTCGCTTCGGGAGCGAGAGGTCGTGGGTTCGAATCCCATCTTTCCGACCATAATGAAGAAACAGCGAAAATGCCTAGGCAAATTCGCTTTTTTTCTTATTTTATTAGGTTTTTCAACAGCCCCTTTACTTTTCGACTTTAATATATCGAATTTGTTCAATTTGTGGGACTTCTGCTGCCCTTCTTACCATATTTTCATATATTTGGTCTCTTAAATCTTTAATCGCATCCGCTCGATTAAGAGATGGGTTTGGATAGAATGGACCATCGATGATTGAAACGAGTTTTGGCTTCTTTGGATTCTTTCCTGGTCTATATGTATTAGTGATAGAGAAGCAAGGAACATTTAGGTCAACTGGATATCTAAATGATGCATGTTTGAAGTTTCTTATTTTTGTATATGTTGGCCAGATATGTGCTTCTGGATAGATGGTAATAGAGGCTTTTTTATCTTTTATATAATATTGAACTGAATCTAAGAATGGTTTGATATTTTCACTGTGATATGGGATTGGCAGTGCCCCTAACATTGAAACTATCGTTCTAACAAATGGTATGCTTGTGGTTTCTTCGCCTACTAGGATGTAATTCTTTCTCGATAAGATATTTGGAGTATAAGCATCACCCATAGAAGTAGTGTGATTAGCATATATGAAGTAACCACTCTTCTTATATTTCTTTAATATCTTTTTATTAACTATCTTTTGCTTATAAACAATCTTGTTCATCAACCAGATTAATGGTCTGGCAATTGTTCTTAATAAAGTAGAGAAAAATCTAAAGAAAATATTCTTATGGATATATTTATATCCAACTTTATTGTGTTTTGCGACAATACCGTTATTTGCGAAGTCATCGTTTATTTCATCTTGGTAATATCTTTTCTCTTGAGTTGTATAACAATCTTTTTTTGTATAAGAGAGAATCATGTTTCTCGTCTTTTCCATACAGTATTTTTGTTCGAACTGTTTTGTATAACCGAGATATTGTTTAGAACATTCTTCTTTTTCTTCAGGATGTTCAATCCAGTAATCAATTTTATTCGCTAAATCTTCTGGAGAATCGTATTTGAAGAGATTCTTTTCACTCAAAGCAAATTTATTAGTCGCACTTCTCTCTGAATCAGATATTACTGGTACTAATCCACATGTAATAGCTTCTAAACAGGAGATAGCTTCAATTTCAATTTCTGCTGGATGGACATATAAGTCACATGAATTGATAACTTTCACTAAATCTTGTCTTGAATAAAATTTCATGATCGGTGGAATAATCCCTAATTCTTTTGAAAGTTTTTTCATGCTGTTTGCATACGGACCTTGACCAGCAAAAACAAGTTGAATATCATCCTTGTGTTTTGATAAAGAAACCGCTTTTATAAGCAACGGGTGTGTTTTTTCTTTTGAATATCTACCAATAAACAAGATATTAAAGTGATTGGCTAGTTTACCTTTTCTCTCCAATTTATATTTCTTATATTGATGATTCACGCCATTAGAGATGACATATGAATTTGTTTTTCTTTTTATGACATGTTCAAAATATTCTCTAATAAAATCAGTTGGATAGTGAATAGCGTCCACGTATTTATAAAAATGATTATAGAAATTCTTATATGTGAGATTATTTGCTAGTGGGACATTCATTAATCCAAGGTGAGATGTAAAATTCTCGGCTTGGACGTGGAATCCGGCGGTTACAGGTATGCCTCTTTTTCTTGCTTCTTTTAATGTTGCTCTACCCAATGCGAAAGGCATCATAATGTGAACAACATCAACACCATCTAATGCTTTTCGTATTATTTTCTTAGTTGGTTTAGCTAATACAACATTGTTTTTATGAACAAAGTAATTGATGATGTAACCTAAATTTAGTTCTGGTACAACAAAATAATTATGGTTACCTTTTTTATCGCGATCCGCACATAAGATTTTGACATCATCGCCTTGAGACGACATATATCTTACTAAATTCATACACGCGATAGTGGTGCCATTATTCTCTTCTCCTAATACATCTGCTACTACAAGAACTTTCATAAACCCCTCGAGCACGAATAGATTATTCCTTTAATTGAAAAAACAATATAAACTGATAAAATATTTTTCGTAGAATTTATATTCTACAATTCGTAGAGAAGATTTTTTGTGACAAAAAATACACGTGACATTAAAGAAATCATAGGCGGGAACATAACTTTTTTAAGAAAAGGTAAGAAGTGGACTCAACTTGAACTCGCCGAAAAAATGGACTACTCAGATAAGGCAATCTCTAAATGGGAGAGAGGTGAATCCAGTCCAGATCCAGACGCTTTGCTTGCTTTAGCGAACCTTTTTGATGTCCAAATCGACTACTTCTTCCATGAGAACGAAGATGAACAAAAGAAGTTTGTGAAAAAGTCTAGTAAGATGTTTATCAACGGACTTCTCGTCACTATTTTGCTTTGTATCTCTGTATTCACCATCTCTACAGTTGTGTTTCTGATTGCTTCATTAAGAGATATCAGTAATGCGAGTACATTCTGGATTGCCTTTATATATGCGATACCATTATGTGCGATTATCGTGTCTATATTTTTAAAAAAACGTGATTATAGGTTTGCTATGTCAATCAGTTTGTCTATTTTAATGTGGTCAATTTTGCTGGTTGGATTCTTACAACTATTAATCAGTAATTATTATGCTTGGATGATATTCCTTGTCGGGGTGCCACTAGAAGCTGCGATAATGAT
>CAMJEC010000082.1 GCA_946404585.1 uncultured Caryophanales bacterium | reverse complement strand
GTTGATAAGAAATCAGTCTTAGCTTTAGAAGCGGACTTCGCTTCTTTCGCAGTGATTTGTAATTTCTTATTGAAGTAAAGCATGACCACTAAGTCGAAGATGAATAAGACAATTAAACCAGAGGTAATAATACCGATTAATAACCAGTCTTCAGTCTTAGCTTCTAAATTCTTCGCAGGCATTAAACTTAATAAAGTCCAATCACCAGTGGCATCAAATGGTGTATAAGCAAGAATGCATTTTTCACCACGTGAGTTCTTCATCATAAATGAACCAGTGGATGAAGTAATCTTATTAAAGAACGCTGTGGCTTCAGTTGGATCTATTTTGTTATATGAACGATAGAATTCAAAGAAGCTAGAGTTCTTATAAGAATTGCCTTTAATAATATAGTCACCATCAGCGTCGATGATAGATAATTCAGCGTTTTCAAATTCTTCTTGTGGGAAGACCCATTTTTCTTTTAATTCAGAGATTGGTAAAACACGTAACAAAATAGCGTCTTTTAATTCACTAGATGAGTCTGGTTTAACTTTAACAAAATTACAGAACGCAATTGATTGCTCACCGTTCACTGGATTAGTGTACGCTCTAGAGATGTTAATAGATGTACCAATTTCATGAATCCAGCTTAATTCTTTTAAGAAATCAAAAGCGGTATATGAAACGTTATAGTCACTTGCATCAGTACTTCTCGCTCTTGTGGATAAGCCTGTTAATGTGTCTTTAAAAACAACATGCGCGGAAGCATTTGGCAAAACGTGAGAAATACGAATGAAAGAGGCAGCATCATCAATGGTTAATTCTTCACTATTGATGTAGTGGGCCCAAACGTCACAAACACGTTGTTCACCTTCTAAATAGTTTTCGGTAACGTGTTTCATTGCAACCGTGGTGTTTGTAAAGTGTTCGATTTGCCTTTGGGTATTTTCATTTACCTCAACATTGGAATAAATCACGACAAAAGTCACCATTGAAAGCATGATGATGATATTGACGATAACAACCCAGATTTTTTTCATAATTACTAAATACAAAAAACCGTAATTGGTTTAGGTAAGAATAATAACGACTTATTTGTTGTTATTATGATATCACAAATATTGCGCTAATATGCGCGATAAATACTAAAAAAGCCTTCTACAAACGCTTAATTTAATGATTTCATCAAAATAATATTTTTTTATTTTTTACCATTTTTCCACTTTAAGACTTTTCATATTTATAGAAATAAACTTTCAAGAAGTAGAATATATCGCTGTTTTTGCTAATAAATAAAAGGAAGCTTTAACTAAATTAAGCAAGCTCAATTATGCTGTCGTATAGACATGTTTTTTTATCTGAAATTTTTCTATCGAAATGGTAATGGCCAAAGAACCAGTGCTTATAGTCCACTACTTTATCCATAAACATTAAGTAATCAGTGCAAACGTCTCTTCTAAAACCAAATGCTTTCAAAACAGTACTCGTATCACAACAATGAGTTATAACAAAATCGACTTTGTTATTAACTTTTTCTAAATTGCATATGGCATTATCGATATCGTGTCGCGTTATTTCTTCTTGTGGCCACCAAGAGAGATGGGGAGTACGATACATCTTATCAATTGAGCACGCTCCACCTAGGCATAAGAATGTTTTGCCTTCTAAAGTCATTATTTCGCCACGCAATATATGGAATATGTGGTCGTCTATATGATGCATTAATGCGCCTTTATATTCCACCAAAGGAGCTTGCTCTAGCATATCAAAGTTTTCATGATTGCCATCAACAAAGATTATTGTGCAACCAATATCTCTATACAATTCCAGCATATATGGGAAAGACTCAGGTGACCAGCAAATGCCTGCATCACCACATATGATTAAATAATCTTTATAAGAAATGTTCTTCTTTTTCAATGTAAGAAGCTTTTTATAATCAATATCTCCATGTGTGTCGCCTGTAACATAAATCATAGTGCTTCCTCTAATCTTCGTTTCTTTTGTTCATAAATAATTCTCTTTGTTTATTTACCTCGTTTTGCAGTTCTTCCTCTTTTGGAAGATAAAGCATATATTTCGAAGCATAAATCTGTTTGTTGTCTAGTGGTAATGTATACCTTACCAATGTGTCACTTTTATCAGCACATAGAACAATTCCAATTGGAGGATTATCTCCTGGCTCCATTAATTCTCTAGTGTAATAATTGACATACATTTGCATTTGGCCAATATCTTGATGAGTCAAGTCACCACGTTTCAAATCAATAAGAACAAAACATTTGAGTTTGTAATTATACAAGACCAAATCAACATAGAAATTTCTACCATCCATATCAAATCTCTTTTGTCTTGCAACAAATGCAAAGCCATTGCCGAGTTCCAATAAGAATTCATTTAAATGTGTTATCAATGCCGATTCTAAATCCTTTTCATAGAACGATGAATCTGCCTTTAAACCTAAAAAATCTAAGACGTACGGATCCTTGATAATGTCTTTAGGGTTATCACTTTTTTCTCTTTTCGCGGTATCATCCACGACATCATGATTGCCGTGACTAGCAAGATATCTCTGGTAAGAGAATGTATTTATTTCTCTTTCAAGTTGTCTAGTACTCCAATTGCCATTAATTGCTTCATTGAAATAAAAGTTACGTGCCTCTTCACCTTCAACGCCAATGAGAAGTTTGTAATGACTCCAGCTTAATTGGTGCCGCACTGTGGCACCTTTTCTGAAAAGAGTATAAAACTGTCTCATTCTTTTTAAATTAGTCACATCGAATCCTTTTCCAAAATCTTTGGTCATTTTGATTGATAATTCTTTGATTAAACCATCGCCATATTTAGCGCGTTCTTGACCATCCTGCTTTTCAATTATCATTTTTCCAATTTGCCAATAAGCAGAGACCATTTCATTTTGAACGTTTTGATAAGCTCTTTTTCTAGCTTGTTCCAATAATTCTTTGATACTTGTGTAGAATGTCTCGTCGAGATATTCGTACTTTTTGACTTGCTCCATAATCGTTTTTCCTTTCTATTTCTATATAAATATGGCCAATTATTATGACTCTTTATAAGAGACATAATAAAAAATCCCTATTTCTAGGGGTTGAGAACAGGTATTTCCTATTTCTCTTTCTTTTGAATGCAGCCCTCTCGGACAGTTCATTATTATGATAACATAATTATATTATTTTCGATATAGTTCAACAGCTGTTTCCACATGTGTCAATACTACAATAGGGATATATCAATACAGCTTAATTTCTATAGCTAAAGCACCATATTTTTCTATTTGTTCTTGGGAATAGTAATCAAGCATATCATTCGGATTTGCCACTTCGTCTTTCTTGTAGCCAATTGTGGTTTTCTCATACGAAGAATAAAGTTCATCGAACGATTTGAAAACTTTTAAATCTATAACTTCCACTATTATTTCTTCTTTTGTTTTAGTGTTTGTAAAAATAACGAGATCTCCAATAGTAAGTTTTTGTCTTTTTTCATCATTGAGTCTCATTTCTACTTTTTTACTTCCATTCTCAATAAGTTCAAAAGCATTTGGATAGAGATTCATTTTATGAACAGTAGCAGCTTCAAGTAGGTTCTTTCTGAAAGAAGGAAAATTGACTTTGATGGTTTTATAAAGAATTGCAAAATCAACTACGTCATAATCGTGGCAGACTCTATTTCTTATCGAAGCTATACCATCCCAAGGAATAGATGAAAGACTCTTTTTAAAGTCTTTTGATAAATTTGATGCATCTTCTGCTATTTTTGTGAATCTATTTTCAATCGCATCGCATAGAAAACCATCGTTAATTAAATCGTCCATGCTTTTGTCTTTGAGATATCTAGATGTAAT
>CAMJEC010000081.1 GCA_946404585.1 uncultured Caryophanales bacterium | reverse complement strand
TTTTGTTATTAACTTTTATCTCCAACCATACCAGTGTTTAACAGCGGCCATTCGTTCGCACGTCATTAACTGATAACCAGTTGGTTCAAAGACTTTAAGGAAGTCTTCTTTATCAAGGTTTAATTCAGTGAAGACCACCACTTCTTTCTTGTAGCGGTTAGCTTTCACTTTCCTAACATTGATATTCTTAGAGATTGCTTCTTCAACATGTAATTCGCACATGCCACATCTCATACCAAGTACTTTAAGGACATACTTATTCATATTAAAATTTTCCTTTACGATATTGCTTCAATATCTTTTTCTTATTGATATGATGGCAAGCACAATCACCTGTTGGGATATGGTGTATTTTTTTATAGATATATCGACCAAGAACAAGCGCAACGAAAGAGATAGCCGCGACTAGGACTAATACTTCTATCCAAATTGTACTAGGATCTTTAAACATCGATATTCTCCTTTATTAATTATTAGCTAACGCTAATTTATGACGTCTGCTGACAATGATACCAGCACTGGTAACAGCACCCGCTAAAGCGAGGGTTACTAATAAGCCACCCCACCAAGCAACTTCATATAAAGCACCAACCCAGTAGACTAACATCGCAAAGCCATAGGACATAGCGAACCACCATAATAAGGTGAGCCAGAATTCTTTACCTTTTTGTTCACCATGTGTAGCACCAATAGCGGCGAAGCATGGGATAGTGAATAAGTTATAAACAGCGAAGCTATAAGCACCGGCTAAGGATAAGCCAATTGTGCCTTCTTCTAAGCCAAGTTCTGCCATTGTGGCAACGACATCTTCTTTAGCAATTAAACCAGTTAATGTAGAGACGACATATTTCCAGCCATCTGTACTATTGGTCCAACCACCAGCAAGAGGTCCTAAAGGATAGAAGAAATATCTTAAGCCTTTACCCAAGTAAGCAAGGATGGAGTTATCAATATGTAAGACCCATTCCATTTCGCCTTCAGCGTTGGCTTCTTCGAATAAGAGTAAACCAAATTTACCTTCTTCCCAACCGAATGATTTAAGGAACCAAATGACGATTGTACAAGCGGCAATAATGGTACCAGCTTTAATTAAATAGTGTTTGAACTTTTCCCAAAGGTGGGCACCAACGTTTCTTGGTTGTGGTAAGTGATAAGCAGGTAACTCCATAATGAATGGAGAGACATATTGATCTTTAGAGAATAACTTCATGAATAAGGCGAAGATAATCGCACAAGCAATACCACCAACATAGATGGTAAACACGAAGATATCACCTGCAAAGCCTGCCATTGCACCAATACCCGCTAATAAGGCCCAAATAGGAGCTTTAGCGCCACATGAGAAGCATGTCATTAATCTAATGGTTCTATTCTTTTCTCTTTCATCTTCTAATGTTCTAGTGGCCATAATCGCAGGAACACTACAACCAAAGCCTGTTAACATTGGGATGAAGGCTTTACCAGATAAACCGAATTTTCTAAACGCTCTATCTAAGATAAAGGCGACACGTGCCATATAACCACTGTCTTCTAAGATTGCAATGAATAAGAAGAGGATCATGATTTGTGGAACGAATGATAAGACAGCATCAAGACCAGTTAAGATACCATCACAAACAAGGGATGTATACCATTGGCCTGCTGGCATCCATGAGCCAACCCAGTCGATCAAACTACCAGTGAGCCAGCCAAACCAGCTTTGTAACCAGACACCAATAGAAGGAATACCACCTAATGGTTCACCTTCATAACCCATACCAGTGAAGAAGTTAATCCAACCTTCATGGGTAATTTCTAAACCGAAGATTCTATTTAAAAATAAGATATCTTCAGAGAAGGTGACGTGGAAAATAAAGAACATGATGACCACGAATAATGGGAGAGCCCAAATTCTATGAGTCATAACTTTATCAATCTTGTCAGATTTAGTTAATGTATCTTTTCTTTCTAAACCACTTGCTTGTTCAAAAGCAGTAGCATAGTTTTTAGCAATATATTCATAGCGGTTATCAGCGATTAAAGCTTCAAAGTCACTACCGAATGTATCGTTTTTAAATGTTGCTTTGAATTTATTAACAGTTTCCACTGCTTCTGGATGCATCTTGACTTCAAGTTCATCCATTTCCACTAGCTTGATGGCGTGGAATAATGGGTTTTCAATACCTTTTAATTCAAAAGCGATTTGGACATCACTAATTAAATGTAATAAGGATTTATCTTCAATGATTGTTGCGCCCTTACGTTCTTTGTTACTGGCTTTAACAGCTTCTTGCATTAATTCATCTAAGTTTTCTTGTTTTAACGCAGAGATTTCAACAACTGGAACACCAAGTTTTTCTTGTAAGGCTTTGGCGTCAATCTTATCGCCGTTTTTTCTCACGACGTCGCTCATATTTAAGGCCACGACCACTGGAACATCAATTTCCAAGATTTGTGTTGTTAAATATAAGTTTCTTTCTAAGTTTGTGGCGTCTACGATGTTGATAACACAATCTGGTTTTTCATCTAAGACGTAGTTTCTTGAGATAACTTCTTCTGGAGTATATGGGGATAAGGAATAAATACCTGGTAAGTCAACGATGTAAATTGGTTCATCGAGTTTACGGTATGTACCTTCTCTTTTATCGACTGTAACACCTGGCCAGTTGCCAACGTGTGCGGTCGCACCAGTTAAGGAGTTAAATAATGTGGTTTTACCGGAGTTAGGGTTACCCGCTAACGCAAATCTTTTCATATTACTTAGCGTCCTCCACTTCGATATTGACTAGCATAGCTTCCGCTTTTCTAAGTGAAAGTTCATAACCGCGGATGGTGATTTCGATAGGATCACCAAGAGGTGCTTTCTTTCTTAATGTTACTTTTGCACCAGGAGTAACACCCATGTCGAATAAACGACGACGAACTTTGCCGTCTCCTTCAACACTTCTAACAAGGCCAGTCTCGCCTTTTTCTATTTGATCTAGTTTTTTAAGCATAAATTCCTCCCCTTCTACGCTACTAGAATTTTGCTCGCGGTTTCACGGTTGAACGCTAAACGAATACCTTTTACGACACAGATGGTATTACCGCCACGAGAGGAGATAACTGTGATTTTTCCATTTGTCACCACTCCTAAAGATTCAAGATGTCTTTTAGTCTTTTCATCCGCTAGTACTTTGATGATTGTTAATTCAGTATCAGTTGGGGCAATAACAATTGGCATATAATAGTCCTCCTATAGTTAGTTTCCACTAACTGCAACTATTATATACTTATAATTAACTATGTAAAGAAAAAAGTTAGTTTTCACTAACTCTTATCTCTTTATTATAAATAAAATAATTATTTCTTCTTTTCGTACGCTCTTTTAATGGCTTCCCAGGTTTTATCTGAGATATCGTGTTCCATTTTGCAAGCATCTTCCATCGCTGTTTCTTCATCAACGCCAAGAGAGACGAGTAATTTAGTAATAATTGTATGTTTCTCTAATGTCTTTTCCGCGATTAATAGACCAGATGGGGTTAAGGTGATTTCACCTTTGTTATTAATTTCAATATAGCCTTGGTCTTTAAGCTTATTCATCGCTACTGAAACAGATGGCTTAGAAAAAGACAAACCACGCGCTACATCAATAGCGTGCACATTATCCTTTTCTTTACTTATTTGTAAGATTTTTTCTAAATAGTCTTCTTGCGATTCTAAACGTTTCATATTGATATGATAAATTGTTTTTTCTTAAATGGCAAAATTATTGCTCTTCTTTATTGAGATATTTATATAATTCTTCGCACGCTAACGACATTTTAGTGACGGAGAACTTCTCACACTTTGGATAGACATAGAAGGTATCATTTAGTGTATTTAAGTCAACACAATCACCAAACTTACCTAAATATTCATA
>CAMJEC010000080.1 GCA_946404585.1 uncultured Caryophanales bacterium | reverse complement strand
CAGTTGATATGATGACAATTCACGCTTCTAAAGGTTTAGAAGGAAGAATAGTGTATCTTCCAGTGAGCTTTAATCAATTAACACAAGGTAATAACGCGGAGAAACCTGATTATATCTTTGATGAAAAATATGGCATCATTCTTCCTTATTATAATTATGACACTGAAGATGTTGATGAAGACGGCAACATCAAAGATGTTGTCGTGGATACTTTACCATCCATGCTCCTTAAAAATAGTGATAAAGACCCAGAAAGAGATGAACATGTCCGTTTATTCTATGTCGCTTTAACCCGCGCGGAAAATATTGTCTATATCGTTGGAGATAAACCAAGTGGTGATAATAGAAAGAAAGAAACTCTCTATGGCATGCTTTCTTACTTGCCTCATTATCAAAGAATTGATGAAGGGTATATCACTAGAAAGATTAAAGAAAAACAAGTTGATCCAGTCTTATATCAACAATACTTAAAGACTATTGAGATAATTAAAAATATTAATCTAATGTCCGCGGAAGGCATGGACGCTGATTTATATAGCAAATTATTCAATAAATATTACACCGATAAATTAACCAAAATCTTAGAGCAACAAATCTATATGTTATTCAAACCTCTTTTTAGAGAGTTCTATCTAAGGTTTAAAAATATGACGCGTGATCCTTTAATGGACGCAACATTCTATGGCTATTATCGTTATAAAAAAGAATTCAAGTCCATCGAAGAACTTGAAGACACAATTAATGAAGATGCGAATGGCACAGTCGATTTAAATATGACTATTAATGACTTTGTTAATGCAGTCATTACTGGTAACTGTGCTTACTTCTATAGTAAAACTCAAGCGGCGAATATGGCAAAACTAACAGAAGAAGAGATACCGTATGGCCTATTTGATGTTTTATTACCAGTTTTTGTTAGAGGCTTTGACTGTCAAAAACGTTTCATTTTTGAATCATATGAGAACAAGGATTATCGTGACACAACATTAATCTTTGAAGGTGAAGATGAATATGAAGAAGAAGTTGATGAAGATGGATACGCTGAAGAAGTAATTAGTAAGATTGACCAATTACCAGTGGATGATTCTGTCATTACTTTCCCAACTATTATTAAAGAAAGAGCAAGCAAACAACGCCACTACGATGAAGCAGTGGAGGATACAATCCCAGATCAAGTCTTAACTCGTGGTGTCTATCTCCATAGACTCATGGAACTCGTCGACTTTGTGAGTAAAGATACTTCTTTCATTAAAAATGAAAAAGACAAGAAACTTATTGATAATGTTTTAAGCAATCCAGTCTTTAATGATTTAGATAGCGCGAAAATCTATAAAGAATATGGCTATTATGATGAAACATTACAAACAACCGGTTTCATTGACTTGCTATATTTCAAAGATAATGAATGCTACATCGTTGATTATAAATCTCGTTCTATTGACGATGAAGCTTATGAAAGACAGTTAAGAATCTATCAACGCAACGTGCAGTTATTATTTAATATTAATAAGGAACACATGCACCTGTATTTATTATCATTAAGTGAAAATCGTATTAAAGAGGTTCAACCAGAATGAGCATCAAAGAATTAATCGTCTATGAAGATAAGTATCTAGTGATTATTAATAAACCACGTGGTCTTTTATCACAGTTTGATGGTAATAAAGATAATCCTTTTTTAGATGTTATGCTTTCAAATTATCTCGGCAAGCAAGCGATGCTTATTAATAGATTAGATAAAGATACATCTGGTTTAATTGTGTTCGCAAAAGATAATAAGAGCGCCGCTGAGCTCGCTAATATCATTAATGATCACTCCATCGTAGAGAAACATTATTTAACACTAGTGGCGGGTAACGTTGCTGAGGATGGTGTGGTGGACGCGCCATTAAGAAAAAGCTATGAACGTAAGAAGATGGTTGTGGCCCCACTCAAAAGTGGTGCGAAAACCGCAGTCACTAAATACTTTGTAAAAGAAAGATATAACGACTATACATTATTAGATGTCCAACTAGTGACAGGTCGTACACATCAAATACGTGCGCACATGTCATATATCCGTCATCATGTTGTCGGCGATATCAAGTATGGTGACTATAAAGTTAACAACTATTTTAAGAAGGAATTTGGCTTCGAAAATCAGTTTTTACATTCATATAAACTCATTTTTGGGAACATAAAAGGCCCATTTAATTACCTTTCAAATAAGGAATTTATCGCGGAATTATGCCCTGTAATGCAAGAATTATTAAAAAAATTAAATAACTAGTTATTTAAATAAAAAAGTTTAAAAAATTTTTAGCAGTCCTATTGACAGAGTGCTAATTTTGGTTATAATGTAGGTGTTAGCAGTCAAAGATGACGAGTGCTAAATATGTAATATAAGGAGGTTGAATTTATGAGAAATTATATTACTAACTATGATCCATTTTTCGACAGATTTTTCCTCAGGGCGAATAACTGCTCCACATCACATATGATGAAGACCGACATCAAAGAAAACAAAAGTGACTATCAAATGTTCATCGAACTTCCTGAAGTGAAGAAAGAGGACACAAGAATTACTCTTGAAAACGGCTATCTTAAAGTCACTGCTACCTTAAATAAGGAAGATGAAAATGACGAAGATTACATCTATAGAGAAAGAAGCTATGGTGAATTCTCCCGTTCATACTATGTTGGCGACACAGTCAAACTTCAAGATATCTCCGCTAAATTAGAGAATGGTGTCTTAACAGTCGACATCAAGAAACGCAGCGAAAAAGAAATTGAAAAAGAACACCTCGTGCAAATCGCATAAAAGGTTTCCCAATAGTACTCCTTTCGCAAAAGCTTAAAGTAGCTTTTCAAGCCGTGGTTTATGGGACCACGGCTTTTTTTGAAGAAATACCCTAATAGTGGTAAACTACTAGTGAATATAAATTGTCATTAATGACAAAGATAGGACAGACATTATGAAAGAAACAAAAGAGTTTCAAACTGAATCAAAAGAACTATTAAATTTGATGATTAATTCCATCTATAGCAATAATGAAATCTTCTTAAGAGAATTAATCAGTAACGCCAGTGATGCGATTGATAAATATCGTTATCAAGCATTATCTAGCAAAGGTGAAATGCCTTTGAATGAATTCGAAATCAACTTAAGTGTCGATAAAAAGAAAAGAACTATTACCATTTCTGATAATGGTATTGGCATGAGTAAAGAAGATCTTATTAATAACTTAGGCACCATCGCTAAGAGTGGTTCTAAGGATTTTGCGTCTAAATTAAAAGAAGCGAAAGAAAAACAAGATCTCAATATCATTGGTCAATTTGGTGTTGGCTTCTATAGTGCCTTCATGGTGGCTTCTAAAATTGAAGTTTTAACTAAGACATATAACGGTCAAGGTTATTTGTTCACCAGCGATGGTCAAGAAAGTTACACAATTGAAGAAAAAGATAAAGAAACAGTAGGTACTGAAATCACTATCTACTTAAAGAAATCTTCTAAAGAAGTGGATTATGATTCATATCTTGAACAATATAAGATTAAAAACCTTGTGAAGAAATATAGTGACTATATCCGTTACCCAATTAAGATGATGGTTACTAAGAGTGAACAAGTCTTGGATAAAGACGGAAAACCTGTTGAAGGTAAATATGAAGATAAGCAAGTCTTAGAAACACTTAACTCCATGATTCCTTTATGGAAGAAGAATAAAAGTGAAGTGACAGATGAAGACTTAAATGAATTCTATAAGAATAAATTCAATGATTATGAAAATCCATTAGCCTCTTTGTTCGTGAGAGTAGATGGCAAGATCACTTATGATGCTTTATTATTCATCCCAAGTCATATTCCATATAACTTATATAGTGATTCTTATGAAAGAGGCTTACAGTTATATAGCAAAGGCATCTTTATCAAAGATAAATGCCAAGAATTAAT
>CAMJEC010000079.1 GCA_946404585.1 uncultured Caryophanales bacterium | reverse complement strand
CATATGGCATGATGTCTTGGTTTAAATAGAAGAAGGAAGCTTGGAGAATGGTATTTGTATGTCTACCCATACCGATTTCACCAGCAATCTTATTGGCGTCGATAACATAGAATTTCGCGCCTTTTGTGGCTAATTGATATTTGACACGGTTTGGCATCATCTTGACTAATGTTGCGTCATCCATGTCGGTATTTAATAAGAATGTACCGCCTTGCTTTAAGTTCTTTAACATATCGAATTTGAAGAGATATGTATCTAAGGAACAGGAAATAAAGTCAGCGTTTTGGACATAGTATGTACTATGAATTGGGGATTTACCGAATCTTAAGTGAGAACGGGTAACACCACCAGCTTTTCTACTATCGTAAGCGAAGTAAGCTTGGGCGTATTGACCAGTAGCATCACCGATAATCTTAATGGAAGATTTGTTAGCGGAAACTGTACCATCAGAGCCTAAACCATAGAATAAGCAAGATGTGTAGTCACCTTTGACATGATAGTTATTATCAACTGGGATGCTTAAGTTGGTGACATCATCGTTAATGGAAACGGTGAAGCCATTCCAACGATTGTCCGCTTTTAAGAAATCAAAGACGGCTTTCATATCTTTTGGTTGTGTATCTTTTGAAGATAAACCATAACGGCCACCTAAGACTTCAACATCGTTTAAGCCTGCAGCGTTGAAAGCGGCAACGACATCTTCATATAAAGGTTCACCAGCGGAGCCAGCTTCTTTTGTTCTATCTAAGACTGCGACGTGTTTAGCACTCTTTGGTAAGACGGCTAATAAGTGTTTCGCAGAGAATGGGCGATAGAGATGGACTTTGATAAGACCAAGTTTTTCGCCTTTAGCATTTAAGTCATCGATAACTTCGGTGATGGTTTCTGTAACAGAACCCATAGCGATGATGACTCTATCAGCATTCTTATCACCATAGTATGTGAATGGAGCGTATGGACGGCCTGTAAGTCTTGTGGCTTCTTTGAAGTACTTTTCAGCGACTTCAATGACTTCTTCCACTTTCTTGTTTTGGGCTTCTCTACCTTGGAAGTAGATATCGTCATTTTCTGCACCACCACGTGTGACTGGGTGAGTATGTGGGTTTAAAGCTCTAGCTCTGAACTTTTCAACCTTATCCATTGGAAGTAATTTCTTCCATTCATTGTCATCGATGAATTCGACGTTTTGAATTTCATGAGAAGTTCTGAAACCATCGAAGAAGTGACAGACTGGATATTCAGCATCAATAGCGGTTAAGTGGGCAACGTTTGTTAAGTCAGCGATTTCTTGAACACTGTGAGAACAAATCATTGCGATACCAGTTTGACGAATCGCGTAGATATCTTGGTGATCACCGAAGATGGATAAGCTACGTGTCGCTAAGCTACGAGCGGAAACGTGTAACACTGCTGGTAATAATTCACCAACCCATTTGTAGATGTTTGGAATCATTAATAATAAGCCTTGGGAAGCAGTATATGTAGCTGCTAAGCCACCAGCTTGAAGGACGCCGTGGACTGCACCAGAAGCACCGGCTTCGGATTGCATTTCACTAACTTTGACGACTGAGCCAAAGAAGTTTTTACGGCCTTGGGAAGCATAGACATCAATATTCTCCGCCATTGGTGAGGATGGAGTAATTGGGTAGATGCCTGCGACTTCAATATAATTGTAAGAGCCTAATGCCGCCGCGGTATTACCGTCGACAGATAGCATGGTCTTTTTAATTTCGGACATGTAAAATCCCTCCTAAAATACCGATAATATTATACGAGCATGTATGCGCGTTTACAAGGACACAAATTGTTATTTTCCTTTATTGAAATTTAAGAGTTCTTTTATTGTTGACGCAGTCTAATAAATAAAGATTTATCAAAGATTGATAAGGTATGCCTGTTTCTTCAGACATGTTCTTAAAATACGCTAAAACTTCTTCATTTAGATTAATTGTGATTTGCTTTTTTAATTTGCTCGCATATGGGTTTTTCTTAGCGTTTGTGAAATCGTATTCTTTTTTCATAATCTTCTCCCATCAAAATACTGTTTGGTTTCGTTTTTTGTTGCTTTTCTAGCCGAGATAATCCTAATCACTTCCTCTTTAGCGCGATAGCAGTGACAGACAATTAGTAGATTTGCTTTTTGGCTAAATCCTAATAAAACAAATCTGTTTTCTTCGCCACTATGCTTTTCGTCTTCAATCAGCAAAGCTTCATTATCAAGGAAAACCGTAGCCGCTTCATTAAAATCAATGCCATGTTTCTTGATGTTGAGGATGTTTTTAGTCTTATCCCATTCAAATTTTATCATAAGTATATCATAATTACACCATATTTATAAATTTCTCTTTGTGTAATTAAAAACCTCCTATTAATTAAATAGGGGGCTTTTTTCAATTTTGTCCGAATTATTTATTATTTTTTCTTTTTAAGTTCTGCTAACTCGTCATTTACGAGACGTTTGAGAACTCTTAAATCTTTTTCATTAAGGACAAGACTACGGTCCACCATACCGGCGAAAGTCATCTTCTTATAGACGAAATCGCTGACGGATTCATATTCCACCACATCTCTTTTTGTGGCGGTGACTTTATGAACCGGAGCGGCTTTCTTATCTTCCTCTTCTTGGATATATTCCTTAATTTGAGGAATAAGGGCTAATAAATCATAAGAAGGATCCATATTTAAGATTGGGTCAAAATAGGAGAGATTCTCCGCGATGACTTCTGGATAAACACCAACGATACGCGATAATCTTTCACAAGTCATGTATTTGACTTTGTTTTTGCTCATCGCCGTTAAATACTTTTTTAAAACAGCAACACTAGGTCCCTTCATATGCATATACCTTCTTTTAGTATATTTTAGTGCATATTTTGCCTTTATTCAACACCACTAGTACGCTAATCGGAGTATCTAAGTAACGCATTGATAAGGCCGATGACAAAAGTAATACCTACAGTTCCAAAAACGATGGCAAACTGATAACCCTTTAATTTGAAGTTGCGGTGTAATAGACCATATAAAGTGTAATAAGAAGCAGCGTATATAACATAGAATAATGACGATACAAGCATTGATAAGAACATTACGCTGTTCATAACCGAGCCAATAATTAAGCCAATTGTGGCAAAGCCAGCGTGGAATATGATTTCTTGATATGGTTTATCACTATCTGGTTTACCCGCCCATTCACTGGATGGATCTTTTTCAACGATAAAGGCCACAATGCCTAAGGCTGCTAAAAGGACAAATTCAATAATGCATGTATAGAATGCTCCAGCGTAGTACCATTCTGAGCCATTACCAAATAGGAAGAACTCGTTATAGCATATGAATCTTTCAAATGCTTGTGCGACATACGAAATAGCGCCGATTGCTGAAGGTCCTTGTAGGAAGTTGCTAGCGGTAGAAATATCTCCAGTGCTATAAACAATCACTATGTAGACGATACAGTTGACAAATGTATATCCTAGAGCAAACACAAGCAATGAGTTAATAAAGACATTACTACGCGAAATAAATAAATAAGAGATGAAATATAAGCCTGCGCCCACCACTAAGCAAGTGAAGTACATTGGAATAAACCAGCCATAGTATAAATAAAAATCTGGGTTTTTAAAGATGATGTAGTTTCTAACCGCTAATGTGGCGACTTGAACAGACAAAGCAATAGTATAAGCGATACAGACTATAATCAAAGACGATAGGTGTTCACCATATCTGATTCTCTTTTCTTTAAAGGCCACTTGACGGTATAAATCACTTTTACCTAATGAGTAGCGATAATTCATACTGAAGAACGGTAAAGCCATCATAATAAGGAAGAAAGTTGAAATAAGACTAGCAACATCACATCTTGGCATCAATGAATAATAGTGATTAGCGTACTCGTTTTCAAATTCAACGTTACTTGCGCTAGTAAAAGCAACAGTTAGAAGCAAGACAGAAAGGACAACAAAAA
>CAMJEC010000078.1 GCA_946404585.1 uncultured Caryophanales bacterium | reverse complement strand
TTAGGCAAAAAGAACTATGACCTTTTCAAAATGGCGGATATCGGTGATATCGTCGGTGTTAAAGGTATCATGAACTTAACAAGAACTGGTGAATTAACAATTAAAGCCCAAAAGTTCATTCACTTAACAAAGTGCTTGCATCCATTACCAGAAAAGTTCCATGGCTTAACTGACGTTGAAGAACGTTCTAGAAGAAGATACTTAGACTTAATCATGAACGAAGAAGCAAGAAAAGTTGCCTTCATGAGACCTCAAATCATTCGTAGCATTCAACACTTCCTTGATAGCAAAGGTTTCACTGAAGTTGAAACATCAATTCTTTCTCCAATTTTAGGTGGTGCTTCCGCTCGTCCATTCATCACACATCACAATACATTAGACAAAGATTTCTACTTAAGAATCGCTACTGAACTTAACCTCAAACGTTTACTCGTTGGTGGTATGGAAAGAGTGTATGAAATTGGTAGATTATTCCGTAATGAAGGTATGGATGCTTCCCATAACCCAGAATTCACCACAATTGAAATCTATCAAGCCTACAGTGACTTAAGAGGTATTGGTGATTTAACCGAAAAGATGATTAGAAATGCCGCTAAAGAAGTGACAGGTTCTGCTATCGTCAAATATGGTGACCGTGAAATCAATTTCAAAGACCCATTCAAATGGATCTCAATGAATGACTTAATTAAAGAAAAATGTGGTATTGATTTCAAAGAAGTCAAAACATATGAAGAAGCTAAGAAACTCGCTGACGAACGTGACTTACATTTAGATAAGTTCAAAAACACTGTTGGTTATGTTATGAACGAATTCTTTGAAGAGTTCTGCCAAGATGATTTAATTCAACCTACCTTTGTTTATGAATATCCAATCGAAGTTTCTCCGTTAACTAAGAAAGAAAAAGATCCAAGATTCGTACAAAGATTTGAATTATTTGTTAACGGTAAAGAACTTGCTAATGCTTATACCGAACTTAATGACCCATTAGATCAAGAAGAAAGATTCCTTGCCCAATTAGAAGCCAAGAAGTTAGGCGATGAAGAAGCTAGTGAAATGGATAAAGACTTCGTTGAAGCCTTAGAATATGGCATGCCTCCAACAGGTGGTGTGGGCATGGGTATTGATAGATTAGTCATGTTATTAACTAACCAAGCCCAAATCCGTGAAGTCATTCTCTTCCCAACAATGAGAGACAGATAGAAATTTTCACAAAATAATAAAAAATTTGGACAAAAATCAAAAATGCCTCCTATTTAATTATTGAGGGGGCTTTTTTGATGGCTCATGCCAAGGTCTAACTTTTCTACCTAAGGTCCCTTTTACTCACTTATACGTATACGCGCTTTACAAATTGATTTTTGGCTAGTATAATTGACACGCTACAATGTAGCATTAATCTCTGCTACCAATGTAAATATGGTAGCCATTAGACCAGAGGGAGGTATATAAAATGCGCAATTATGAAATTATGTACATTTTGAAGGCCGACTTAGATGAAGCCGCTCGTGAAGCTGAAATGGGCAATATCCAAAAGCTCCTCGAAAAGAACGGCGCCAAGGTTAATAGCACAGATACCAAGATGGGCTTACGCGAATTAGCGTACGAAATCAAGGATCAAACCAAAGGCTTCTATGTCATCCTCAAAGTGGAAGCTGATGAGGCTGCACTTTATCAATTCAATCGTAAAGTCAAAATCAATCCAGCCGTGTTACGTCATCTAGTTACAGTTGATCAACAATAAGGAGGACAATTACATGGTTAATCGTGTACTCTTAATGGGTCGCTTAGTTAAGGACCCAGAATTAAGAAAAACCAATTCTGATGTTAGTTTTGCTACATTCACTCTTGCTGTGGATAACCGCATGAGAGAATCTGATGGCACAAGGGGTACAATCTTCATTGATTGTCGTGTCTTCAGAGAACAAGCTGAAAGCTTAGTTAAAAACACCAGAAAAGGTAGTAGGATCGCAGTTGACGGCAGTCTCAATCAAAGAAATTTTGAACGCAAAGACGGAACAAAAGGTAAAGCAATTGAGGTCATCGTTGATAGTGTGACATTCTTAGACCCTAAGAAAGACGCACCAGCGGAAGAACCAAAATTCGATGATGTTCCAGCTCAATCCAGCGGCAATAATCTTGACTTAAATGACTTGCCAGATGACGATCTTCCATTTTAATTAAAAGAAAGGGAAAATTATGGCATTTAGAAAAGTTAGACCACATAAAAAAGTATGTATCTTCTGCAAGAACAAATCTAAATTCATTGACTACAAAGATGTTGAACTCTTAAAGACAATGATTACCCCAAACGGTAAGATTTCCACCAGAAGAGCTACAGGCACATGCGCCAAGCATCAAAGAGAATTAGCCAAAGCTATCAAAAACGCTAGATTCATGGCTCTTCTCCCATACGTTGCTGACTAATTACGGTCTTCATGTAATTATCTAAATCAAATCATTCAAAATAGTCTAAACATTACTATTCAACAAACACAGATAATTACTAACAACAAACAACAAAATAGATCTACCTCACCCGTAGATCTTTTTTATTACTCTCTTTCTCTCCCCGCCCTTATAAAAAAATATTAGTTATATATATTCACTTATTCCTTCTTCCTTATATAGACAAACTAACCAACATACTCACTCTCATATATAGACAAATAATACTTACTTACTTCAACCTTATATATAAATATATAGCCTTCTTCAACCGCCTAGCCTGCCGCCCTTGCTTAAACCCTGCGACCAGACTCATTTTAAGCTATCAAACAAGCCCATACAGAAGCTTTGTCGCAACACCTAAGCAAATACCAGGCTGCAGCTCAAAACACGCCTTCTGCAAAGCTCCCGTCCCAACAGCAAAAATAGTTCGTTTTCCCCGCTCGCGACAGCCTCCAAACACGACATAATATGGATGGGCGACTTCAGACAAAACTGAATGGATCAGCTTAGACAACGACACTTCATGTAATAATCTAAACTCATTTATTCTATTTAGTACAAAATACTTTATTCTATAAATCAACACTTTAGACTTATTACACAACACATTAATCACAACAACAAAACACAAATTAAGATCTATCTAACCCATAGATCTTTTTTAATACTTTCTCTCCCCGCCCCATATAAAAAATATTAGTAATTAATAACTATTCTCTATCTCTTCCTATATATAGACTTACTACTCATACTTACCTACTACAGCAACTAACTACAGCAATTACTCTGCTTCTGCATAACTTCCTAACTCACACCTATTTATATATATAATATATAGCTTCACTCAATGCTCCCGCCCTAAGCAATATATAGCCACTCACTGCCTCGCCCACGCCGCTACTATCAAGCTGACTGTAGCCACGCTCGCATAACAGCTCCAAACAAGCTCCACATCGCACCGAATCGACCAGCTCAAGCAAACCGCCGCCGCACCGCAAAACAGCCTCCACGTGCCACGATTTCAACACGCCCAAAAAAGCTTAAATTCGCCGCTCGCAAACGCCTCCGACCACGACATAATAAGAATAGGCAGAATCGTACCAACCGCGATAATCGGCCTCGCACCAAGACATCTGTTGTAACGATACAAATCCAATGTAATAAAATTGGACAAAAATTGTTGCAAAAATTATAAGCAAATAGGATCGCTCAGATAGGGCGGTCCTTTTTTAGTGTTTGTGGAGCGCTCCCATTAGCTCGGATTAACGACATAATAAAACTATAGGAGGGCGACCATATGGAAGAAGAACATATCTGTTGTATCTGTGGTAAAAGGTTTAAAGGTTATGGCAACAATCCAGAACCATTAAAGCATGAGGGCGTGTGCTGTGACGAGTGCACATTGAAGTGATTAAAGCTAGAGTTGATGAGTTTTTTGAGAAAGTAAGTAAGGAAAATTAAGCTAAATTATATAGATGTTTAAGGAGACAAAAAATATGGGAAAAATTAAAACATTTAGTAAAGAAGCTTTTAGTCCAGAGGGGTTGGACGATCCAAGCTTAGCTGATGCATTTGCTACTGAGTGAGACATTGAAGGTTTAGATTCTTACATAGTAAGTAAACAAATTATTGATGATGAATATGTAGTTAAAATTGAAAGTGCATTTGAAAT
>CAMJEC010000077.1 GCA_946404585.1 uncultured Caryophanales bacterium | reverse complement strand
ACATCAAATACTTCGTTCACCGTTACGATAAAGAAGTCGGTATACCTTATTATTCATATAAGGATTTTAAGGACTTTAAGTGTGAGGATAACTCTTTTACTAATTCCTATGGAATTAATATAAGATATTTCTATTATTACTACGCTAATTATAAAACTGATAAAATCATTTTATTCTGCCATGGCATGGGTCCTGGTCATACTGCCTATATCGCGGAAATAGAAGCTTTAGCAAGGCGTGGCTATAAAGTTCTAACTTTAGACTTCGCGGGTTGTGGTGAATCAGGTGGTAAATATCTTGGTTCATTAAATAAGCCCACTAGAGATGTTATTGATTTGTTAAATCACTTAAATCTAAAAGAAAAAATTATCTTAATGGGCCATTCTATGGGTGGTTATACCGCTTTAAACACTTTGTGTTTGAGAAAAGATATTACCAAAGTAGTGGCTATCTCCCCAATCATTCAAATAGAACCATTATTACAGCTCAATACAAAATCAAAATTTATCACTAAACATTTACTTCGTTATGAAAGAAAAGTAGATAGAGAAATCTTTGATATTAATATCCCAAAATACCTAGAAAATACCACTGACGATGTCTTTGTCATTCAGTCCAGTGATGACCAAATGGTGCCATATGGTATGTCTTTAAAGGTTATAGATGGTATCAAAAACCCACATATTAAGACCAAAAGATATGAAGGTAGAAAACATAATCCAAACTACACTGATAACGCGATAAGTTATATGGATAGTGTCTTTGGTAAATATTATGCCTTATTAAACGAAAAGAAGATCCAAACTGATGAAGATAGAATCAACTATTTTAAAGATGTTTCATTAGCAAAACTAGTGGAGCAAGATGAACAGTTATTTGACGAAATAGTGGATTTCATCGAGAAATAATGAAGTGTTATCAAAATTGCTAATTTGTAACATTCGTTTTTAAAAAACAAGGTAATTGAGTGAAAAATACTCAACTTTTTTGCTATCCGCTCTAATTTTTTAATTTTTTTCTTGCGCACGTTCGCTCAACGCATAAAATAATACACATATATATGAGTTACGTATTTGATTACATCGTTAGATATTTCATCCTACTCTGTGCGGCAAGTGTCCTATACGTCATTTCCATACAGCGTTTTAAAGCGAATAAGAAAATGAGCATCTGCATGATCCTCATCGTTTCTGCGACGTTATTCCTTTCTGTAGCGAACATTATTGAAGACTTTAGTAAAGATAATTGTTTAGCAGTTTTAGCGACAATTACTTCTTGGATTGGCTATATTGTCCGTCCAACACTAGTGTTTTTATTTATCATCTTGTGTGGCACAAAACTCAACAAGAAACAGACATTATTAACCGCTATACCATTAGTGATTAATCTGATTATTGTTTCCGGTGCTTTTATTCCAGGTATTAGAGATTACGTTTATCACTTTGTTTTAAGTGAAGATGAAACTCACCTTAATTTTTTAGGTGGCCCACTTAGATACTCATCTCATATCGTTGCTCTTATTTACTTATCCTGGATTATCTATTTATCCATCGCTAAGTTAAGAGCCAAACATTTCTATCACGCTATTGGTTCTTTAGTGTGTGCATTATTTATTATTCTCGCGGTTGTTATTGAAACATTCATCAACAATGGTGCGGAAATCTATTTACTTAACTCCACAGTCGCAGTTACTGCGCTTGAATATTACATCTTCCTCTATACCGAGCAAACTCAAGTTGATAGCTTAACAGGTTTATTCAACCGTGAAACTTTATTCGTAGATATCGAAAGAATGGGTCGTTCCATTACTGGCATCATTGAATTCGATATGAACGGTCTTAAATATTTAAACGATAACTTCGGCCACACCGAAGGTGATAAAGGCATTAAGACCATTGCTGGAATTATTAAAGAAGTTGCTAAGAAAGACATGTACTTATACCGTGTTGGTGGTGATGAATTCGCTATCTTAGCCGTTGACTCTAGTGAAGAAGACCTTAAAGAAACAATTGCAAAGTTCATTGAAGAACTAAGCAAGACATCATATTACTGCTCCGTTGGTTATTCTTATCGCGGACATGAAAATATGTCATTCAATGAGATGAACAAAGAAGCAGAAAAGAGAATGTATAAAGCGAAAGACGAATTCTATAGGAACTCACCTTTTGAAAGAAGAATCATCAAATAATCCTCGGAGGAAACCATCATGATTAACAAAGTTAAAAGAAAAATTGTGTTAGGGGCTGTCTTATTAAGTGCCTCTATGGCCTTAGCCGCTTGTGATATTAACGGCTTAAGTAGTAACGCTCCAAACCCAAGCGCAAGTTTCGATAACCCAATAAGTTATACCTCCAGTGCAATCGATGATAATAGTGGTTCAGGCCTTCTCAGTACATCTAGTTCAAGCTCTAGTAGTTCTTCAATTCCTGTTGTTCTTACCGCTATTAATGCTGTCAGCAATAAAGAAAACTATGAAATTGGTGATGAATTAGATTTAACCGTTACCGCGACATATTCTAATGGTGATGTTGTTACCGTTGAAAACTATGAAGTTGAAGGCTTCAACAACAGAAAAGCCGGTGAACAAGTAGTGACAATTACCTATGCAGGTAAGTCCACAACTGTGACAGTCACAGTGACCGCTAAAGTTGTTAGCATTACTGCTACAAACAATCAAGATAATTACGAAGTCGGTGATCCTTTGGATTTAACCGTTACCGCGACATATTCCGATGACACAACTACTGAAGTTACAGAATATGATGTCAGTGGTTATGATGCTCAAACACCAGGTACCCAAACAGTGGTGATTACCTATGAAGGTCAATCAGTTACTGTGGAAGTCATTGTTAATGTTCCTGTCATCACAGGTATTACAGTTGTTGATAACAAAGCTTCTACTGGTTATGAAGTTGGCGATGAATTAGACTTAACAGTCACCGCTAATTACTCCAATCACGTTTCCTATGCTGTTAATGATTACGAAGTAAGTGGCTTTGATAACTACGGTATTGGTGCTCAAACAATCGCTGTTAAATATGAAGAACAATCTGCGACATTAGACGTCTTAGTCAATGAACCAGATAATCTCTTCCCAGGTGAAACTCTTACTGCTTTCTTAACACAAGAAAATATTGAAACAACTATCCCAACACCAGTTGGCTATAAAACATGGTCAGAAAGTGTTGAAACATATCAAGATGGTTCTAAATACTTCAGCGCTACAACTGATAACAAAGTTTTAGATGGTAGAACCACAATGGTGGAATCTTATTCCGCTTTGTTAAAAGAAGAAGGATGGGATGTTTCCTCTTCTGGTGGTACATATTTCGCTTCTAAAGATAACGCTGACGCTAAAATTGAATTCACTAATGATGAAGATCAATTCTCCTTAAGCATTTATGCTTATGAAAAATATCCATCTAAGAAAACAACTGGTAAACTCATTACTAGCTCCACATATTTAAGAGATGGTAACACTCTCGTCTTCGGTAATGTCGAATACGGTGTTGTGGCGACTGACTTAGAAGATGGTGGATTTGAAGTTAAGGGTTGCCAATATAACAATGGTGCGATGTCTACAGTCGCTAAAGATGCTTTACGCTTAAAATTAGGTAAAGTCTCCAATGGTCGTTGGACTTTATCTGATTCCCAAGGTAGAAAACTTGGCCATAAAGCTTTAGGTGAACTTGCTTGGGATGAAGGTAGCACAGAATGGATTATCTCCATTTCTAGTACCACAACATTAATCGTTAACTATGGTATAACTGGTTACTTATGCTTTGATCCAAGCACATCAAATGTCACAACATTCGCTCCAAGCGTTAGAAATAGCAAAAGGAATTTACAATTCTTCTCTATCGACGTTGTTGATGTCGTTTATCCAAACGCCATCTCCATCAGTGGTGAAAGTGAAGTGTCATTAGGTAAGAAAAAGAAATTAAATGTCGCTTTTGATCCTATTACCACAAATGAAAAGGCTCTTGTTTGGTCTTCTGCTGATGAAAAAATCGCGACAGTTGATCAAAATGGTGTCGTTACTGGTATTTCCTTAGGCACAACCACAATTACCGCTACAGCATTCAATAAAGATGTTCCAGTTGTCGCGACATTTGAAATTACTGTTGTAGAACAACTCTT
>CAMJEC010000076.1 GCA_946404585.1 uncultured Caryophanales bacterium | reverse complement strand
GGTGGCTTTGGACCATTATTATATTTTATATATAAAAAGGATTTACCAATTAGATTAGGTAAAACAAAATTAGATTTTAAAGATATCTTTCAAGCCATCTATAACGGTATGAGTGAATTCGTCTCTAATATTGCGATGAATCTAGTCTCTGTTATTTATAATGCACAGTTATTAAGAGCCTTTGGCGTTAATGGGGTTAGCGCTTATGGCGTTATTATGTATATCTCCTTTGTTTTCGCGGCCATCTTTATTGGTTACTCCATTGGTATGGCGCCTCCTATTGGCTATAACTATGGGGCGAAAAATAAAAGTGAATTACATAACATTCTAAAGAAGAGTTGGACATCAATGGGTGTTTTAGGCATTGCAATGTTTGCTTTATCTCTTTCTTTATCAGTGCCTTTTGCCCATTTATTTGGACATGGGGAAACTGATTTAATTAATCTTATTATTCAAGCCTCTATTATCTATTCATTTACATATTTAGCCTTAGGCTATTCAATGTTTACTTCCTCATTTTTTACCGCGCTTAATAATGGCGCAGTTTCGGCGATTATCTCATTATGTAGAACTTTAATATTTCAAATAGGTTTTGCTTTTCTTTTCCCAATTCTCTTTGGTGATGCTTCCATTTGGTGGGCGTTAACCGCAGGTGAATTATTAAATGTTGGTTTAGGAACGATATTCTTAATTTTAAATAGAAAAAGATATGGTTATTAAAAAAGTGGCATCCCGAGGGACACCACTATTTGGATGTAATCAATGTTTATAAGCAATTAGGCATTTGGCACTAATTTGAAGAAGTCGATGTTTGGAGCGGTATTGCTTTCACCGATTGCTTTAACTTCGATGGTGTTTTCACCAACTGTGAGGTTAGCATTACCTAAAAGGTAATCTGTGAATGTACGGCCAGAGATTGCAAAGGCATCTGGGATGGCAATAGCAACGTTATTGACTTTAACTTCGATAACGGCTTTTAAGTCATCGATATTAGCTGTACCATATTGGCCACCCGCTCTACCATTGAGGTAAACACTATAAGCACCAGCTTTTTCAGCATTGAACTTAATTGTTAAGACTGCTTCGGCTTCCCATTGAGCGGTACAAGTTTCACCTGTACTTGTGGTTCTCTTGATGATCTTTGTGTCAGCTTCCTCGATAGCGGCGCCTTCACATGTACCATCTTCAGCTTGAGCTCTAATTTCACCAGCAACGACTTTTTCTGCAACAGTGATAGTAACTTTTGTAGAAATCATACCGGCTTTATAAACTTCGATAACTGCACTACCTTTAGCAACAGCGGTCACTAAACCATTTTCATCAACAGTTGCAACAGTTTCGCTTCTGGAATGATAGGAAAGACCAGTTGTAGCAGAGGTAAGTTGAAGTGTATCTTCAGCGGTAAGGGCTAAGGATTCTTCGCTATTTGTCATAACGATTGTTTCTTTGGCTGGAGCATCAACTTTAGCAATTGTAGCCGCAGTTTCAGAATAAATCATTAAGTCATCTAAGTATGGAGCATTGCCCTTTAAATCAAATTCTAATGCGTTTTCACCAGCGACAAGGTCGAATTCTCCTAAGGAGACGCCTTGGAAGGTGTAGCCACCTTGACCATCGCTATCAGAGGTGTACGCAACGTTTTCTAAAGCGATAGCGGCATTGTTCAATTTGGCATCCATAATTGTCGCTAAGGATTCAAATGAACTATTGTGACCCATTGTGAGCACTAATTCGGCTTTAATAGCGGCACTACTTGTGAATTTTAAGACTTCGACGTCACCTTCACCGAAGTAACCGATACATGTACCATCGGATGCGGAACTCTTTTCATAAACTGGGGTGAGTTCTGGACCACGGTTGCTGTTATACCAGAAGCCATCAGCGGCATTATGGTCAGCATCTTCCATATGTAATGTGGCGATTGGAGGTTTTCTATTGACTGTGACTGTTAACTCACCAGTTTTGAAACCTTCTTTAGCAGCAGAGATTTTGGCTGTACCAGCACTAACAGCGGTAACTTTACCTGTTTGATCGACGGTCGCGACCTTTTCATTGTTACTTGCCCATGTGACGCCTTCTTCACTGGCTTTGAGTTGTCCATTTTCACCGACAACGAGTGTTAATGATGTCTTGTCATCAGCGGTTTTAACTGTCACCTTTGGTTGTGGTGCCACTGATGGTGTGGTTGATTGACCACTTTCTCCTCCACCTGGGCCACCGCATGCGCCTAAAGATAACATTAAGCCCACGACAGCAAATGGAAGAAGAACTTTCATTTTTTTCATTATCATAACTCCTTTTCTCTTTCGGGTTATTAAAAGCACACCTTAAAAACATGATGAACCTTAAATAAACCTTAATTTGGCAACATTATAACTTGTTTTTATGAGAAACATAAATAAAAAATGCAAAAATTATGTGAACTATTCAATGAATTTTGTAAACTTTTTCCTAGATTTTTATGACAATCTTGCGAAAGAAGAAAAAACCAGCTATAAGCTGGAATTATAATAGCTGGTCTTAATGAAAAACTTGATGATAGGCAAACTTTTTTAATTAAGAAGACATTGCAATAGCGGCGATAATAGCAAATAAAAGAAACATACCAAGAACAATGAATAACACAACTAAGCCAACCTTTGTGTCATGATTCATTGTGTATTTGATCTTTTCTGGTGGAAGTCCTAATTCTTCATCAGTTAAATTTGGAATGTCAAAGGCAGCGAAATATTCTTCAAATCTTTTAAAGTCAACTGGGGAAAGATAGATGATTCTACCTGTTTTAGTTTTAATAAGGAATGTATCAACGTGTTCTTGACCATCTGTCCATTCTTTGATTCTGGTTTTTCTCATCGCCTTAATGGCTTTGACATTTACAAGGGCTTCCCATTCTGGAGGAAAAGTATATCTTCTATTCCAGTATGAATCACACTTTTTAAAGGAGATAATACCCTCATGGATTTTTAGGTGACCATTAACGTAAGTTCTTCCATCAATCCTTGCGGTGGCTTCGCTTTCTAAGTAATTAGGGATTTCTTTAACTTCCTTCACCACTTTTGTTTCCGCTTCATTCATATCGATCGGATTAAGAATTGCATCCCCATAAGCTTTGACTTTTTCTTCATCGCTTAAGTTATAGCCACAGTGTGGGCAAACTGAAAGAGTATCAGACATTGGTTGTTTGCATTCTGGACATCTAATTAATGACATATTACCACCTCCATTCGAGAACAATATACATAAAAATACATAAATATTCAATAAGAATCGTTCAAAACTTTTTTAGAATATAAAAAGCACCTATTTGGTGTCTTTAAAAAGTGATTTGAATGTGTCTTTGATAGACATTTCTTCAGGCGCTTCAAGTATTCTAATTTCTTCTCTTGTATCGACATAACAAGTTTCTTTATGAATATAGCATTCAATTTTCATGCCTAAGCGTAAACGATATGCGTTTTTGTAATTAAGCGCCACTCTAAGAAGACGTTCTGTATTGCTTTCACTTATATATTTAACAATCATATATGGGCCTGCTGTATCGTGACTAGCGCTGCTATATCTGATGCTAACGATTTCGCAGCTTCCCTTATAGCCATCACGCATAACCGCACGTCCTTTAATGCCTTTAACTACATTAATGGTGCCAAATACTAAGCCACCGGTAGACATAATAGAGGCAAAGAAAATTGGTACATAAAAGAAATGACTATTGTTTTGGCGCAGGTATATTGCTACCACTACACCAATAATTGCGATAATAACGGCAATGATAAGTGTGATAATGCCTGCGGTTAGACTCCCTTGTCTTTTAACTGTGTTTGGATATATGACCATATTCTTTTCTCCTTTTTGTTTTTAAAAAGAACTAATGCTTTCACATCAATTCTTTTTATTCAAAATTTATTTCTTCTTTTTTATCTCTAACTACTTTGATGTTGTCCGTGTCAACATAACACGTTTCCCCCAAGACATAGCATTGGATGTATTGCCCCACTTCTAGTGTCTTTACGCTTGCGGTATTTACAATGACAAGTAATTCGTATTTTTCACCTGATTCACCATAATAGGAAACGGTTAGTTCTTTATAGAAGATGCTGCCTTTGACAGGATTGATATCGACGACCTCAGCCTCTCTAATTCTACCTTTCTTCATCTTTTTATATGTTTTAAGACCAATAACTAGAGAGCGGATACCAAAGAACATAAATATAACGAAAACTAAAGAAATAAAGACGGCAACAAAACCAATCTGTTCACCAGTGATATCAGGAATACCAGTAATGACTCCTACCGCGATTAAAGCAGACAAGATTGCCGATAAGATACAGGTGCAACCAATAATAATAGCTGCAGTTCTTTTGTTTTCAGGCTTCATA
>CAMJEC010000075.1 GCA_946404585.1 uncultured Caryophanales bacterium | reverse complement strand
AGTTATACTTCCGATAGCAATATTAGATTCTATTCCGAAGATATTTCCCACTATCGCAACAGATGGGATAAGTTAAACGCTAATCCAGTCACTGATATCAAATATTCTGCGGATAAATTCACATTCAAAACCAACTATACTTCTAGCAAATTAGTGGTCTCTTATGTAGCGTTTGATAATGGTTGGAAGATTAAAGCAAAAGATAATGCCACTGGTAAAACCAGTGATTTAAAAGTCTATAAAGCTAATGGTGGTTTTGTTTCTTTCGTTGCCCCAGTCGGTGATTATTCATATGAAATGACTTATCAAACACCATATTTGAATATTTCATATCTTGGTTCAACATTCGCATTCATTGGTTTCTTTACTTCAATGCTTGGTTATTATTTGTACCATGAAAAGAAGAAAAACCACTATTTAGATAAAATTTATAGAGAAAATTGATTTATATTTTCTCTTGCTTTTATATAGTTTACTCCTCTAAGATATTAGAGGTTTTTTTCTAAGGAGGGCCTCATTTATGAACATTCGTAACATTGCCATTATCGCACACGTTGACCATGGTAAGACCACATTAGTCGACCAACTTTTAAAATCCTCCGGCACCTTCCGTGATAACGAAGAAGTTAACGAAAGAGCGATGGATAGTAATGATATTGAAAGAGAAAGAGGCATTACCATCCTTGCTAAAACAACATCCATTATTTATAAAGACACAAAAATCAACATTCTTGATACTCCAGGACACGCTGACTTCGGTGGTGAAGTTGAAAGAATTATGAACATGGTCGATGGTTGCTTATTGCTCGTTGATGCTTTCGAAGGCACCATGCCTCAAACAAGATTCGTCTTAAAGAAAGCCTTACAAGCCCACATCAAACCAATCGTTGTTATCAATAAAGTTGATAGAAATAACATTGATATCGAACGCACTCTTGATGAAGTCTTAGAACTCTTCATTGAATTAGGTGCTCCTGATGAATTCTTAGAATTCCCAGTCATCTATACTTCTGGTTTAAAAGGTACATCCTCTTTGGAGGCTAATGTTTCCACTCAAAAACCAGGTATGGAACCATTGTTAGACACAATTATTAAAGAAATTCCTGCTCCAAAAGCGGATATTAACGCTCCACTTCAATTACAAGTCGCCTTATTAGACTACAACGACTTTGTCGGTAGAATTGGCTTAGGCACAATTAAAAAAGGTACAATCCACGTTAACGATAACGTTACCGTTGCTAGACTTGACGGCACCACCACTAATTTCAGAGTTATGAAGTTATTTGGTTACCAGGGCTTAAAAAGATTAGAAATTGAAGAAGCTTCCGCTGGTGAAATCGTCGCAGTCGCAGGCTTAACCGATATTAACGTTGGTGAAACAATCGGTGCCTTCAATAACGTTGATCCATTACCTCCAATTAGACTTGATGAACCAACCTTACAAATGACATTCGGCACTAACTCTTCGCCATTATCTGGCCAAGACGGTAAGCTATTAACCGCGAGAAAGATTGAAGAAAGATTATTTAGAGAAACACAAAAAGACGTTGCTCTTAAAGTCGAAAGAATCCCAAATAAAGAATCTTGGGTTGTCTCTGGTAGAGGTGAATTACACTTATCCATCTTAATCGAAAACATGAGACGTGAAGGCTTCGAATTAGAAGTCAGTAAACCACAAGTCATCATTAAAGAAATCGATGGTGAAAGATGTGAACCATATGAAGACTTATTAATCGATGTTCCAAATGAATATGTTGGTGACATTATGATGTCATTAGGCAATAGAAACGCTGAACTAGTTAATATGGACGCTAGGGAAACAGTTACTATTCTCCAATACGTCATTCCATCCCGTGGTTTATTAGGCTTTATGACCAATTTCATGACCTTAACCAAGGGTTATGGCATTATCTCTCATACATATAAAGAATACCGCCCAGTATCCGGTGCTTCATTAGGTGAAAGACAAATCGGTGTCTTAGTGGCCACTGAAACAGGACAAGCCACTCCATACGCTATTGAGCACGTTGAAGAAAGAGGCACAATGTTCATTGAACCAGGGGTCATGGTCTATGAAGGCATGATTATCGGTGAAAACCGTTATGATATCGACTTAGCAGTTAACTGTGTTCTTAAGAAGAACTTAACTAACGTAAGAAGTGCTACTAAAGATAATACCGTTGTCTTAAAGACACCACGTAAGATGTCCTTAGAAGCTTGCTTAGACTATATCAATAGTGATGAACTCGTGGAAATCACACCATCCACATATAGAATGAGAAAGAAGATCCTCAACACAGCGGAACGTAAGAAATACGATTCTCATGTGAGAAGAGGCGAAATTTAAAAGAAAAGCGCTGCGGCGCTTTTTTCTTTATTTATCTTCGTTATTGAATAAGTGTTTGATATTAACATATGGACCAAACAAGGTCACAATGTCGTTCTTTTCAATAATCATATCTTTATCAACGAAGAGATATTCGTTGTTTCTTTTAATAATAATGATTTGAATGGAGTAGCGATCTGTTAGATGACTATCTTTCATTTTAATACCATCAAGTTCTTTAGGAACTTCATGGACCACAACTTCCATTAAAGTATTAGCCCCATAGTTATTGATTAATTGAATTTCATTAGTATTATCAATAACCACCGTATCGTTATTTTTCTTTTTTTGTGAAAGTGAATTAATAAAGCATTCACGAATATCGTTGATATGGCCATACGCAACGATAACATCGCCCTTAGCGAGCATTGTGTCTCTGCTAATAGTCACACGTCTATTGCCTCTTCTTAAAGAAAGAAGAATTAAAGCGTATTTTTTAGTTAACGCCATATTACCTAAAGATGCTTCTTTAGCGAACTCTGGAAGCCTATTTAAAACGACTTCCACGATTGCGCTTCTACCATAATAGTCGAGGACGGTAATGATATTTGTTTCTCTTCTTGCTTTAGAAGTATTAATCGCAATTTTTTCTAATAACTTTTGGAACTTCTTATTAATTGGTGGAATTTTAAGGAATAAAACCAAAAGGAATACACCAAGAGAAATATAGAAGACAATGAAATACCATTCGGTAAATGTTCTAGCGGGACGATCCGCATTAAGTGATTCACCAATAGAAATTAACACGTTAATGATTAAACCCATGATAACGACAGAGAAGATATGACCTGTATACATACAGACAACAGCGATTCTTCTACGGCGGTTATCATTTGTAATAATTTCACTTTCTTGCGTGGTAAAACCAGCGCCTGTAAATAATGAAGCTACTTGGAATCTAATCTTATTAGTGGCAAGTCCAGTTAACTTAAAGGCCACAGAAAAGAATTCAATCATAATAAGATAGATTGCTGAGACCGCTAAGATTAAGGAAGTTGCTAACCAAAAGTTCATATATACTATTTTACCTATTTATTTTCAAATAATGCACCAAACTCTTTTGGAGTAGGAGCGGTAAACTTCATAAGCTTACCGGTAAATGGATGAATAAAATCTAATTCATAAGCATGCAAACCAAGTCTTTTAATCGGATTAGCGGGTTCGCCATACTTATCGTCACCAATGATATGGTGACCTCTTTCACCTAAGTGAACACGAATTTGATTCTTTCTACCAGTATCAATATTGACATCAAGCAAGGAATACGTGCCATTAGTTTTCATTACTTTGTAGTGGGTAATCGCTAATTGCCCGTCCCCTGGTTTTTTAGAAGAATACATCAAGTTTTGACTATTCTTTTTTAAATATGACTTAATCGTATCACTATTCTTTTCCATGACACCTTCTACAATCGCGTAATAACCACGTTTTTTAACAATATCATTCCACTTCTCTTGTAAAGCTTGTTGAATCTTCACATTTTTAGCAATCATAAAGACACCAGAAGTATCTTCGTCTAGTCTATGGACCACGAAGACACGGTTATGTTTGTCTTTTTGCTGCACATAATCACTTAGCATACGATACGCTGTGGATGATTTCTCATTATCAGAGGCTACTGAAAGTAGACCACTAGGTTTATTAATCACGATGATGTCATCATCTTCATAAATAATTGGTAATTTACTTCTAGTTTTCTTTTTAATTGGGGAATTAGAAATAATAATTGTGTCTTCTGGATATAATTTGAAGTTAAATTGGCTAACAGGCGCTCCATCAATAGAAACACGGTGTGAACTTAATAATGATTTCACAGAGTTTCTTGATTGGTTTTTAAATGTCTCTAAAAGGAACTCTAAAAGCTCACATTCTTTTGTGACTTTATATTCCTTGATGTTGTTGTAATTCTTCTTAATAGGCGCCTTTTCACGCGCTTTATTTCTG
Organism: uncultured Caryophanales bacterium; assembly: GCA_946404585.1. GTDB lineage: Bacteria > Bacillota_I > Bacilli_A > RFN20 > CAG-826 > RUG14515. The sequence continues at coordinate 55 of CAMJEC010000075.1, read as the reverse complement.
TTGCCTGGTTTCTTCATACCTACATTATATACGCGAGTAACAAAAAAGGCACCTA
>CAMJEC010000074.1 GCA_946404585.1 uncultured Caryophanales bacterium | reverse complement strand
AAATGGGAAAGTGAAAAGGTCTACGAAAACATGAACCTCAACCGTAAAGAGGCAAAAGAATTCGTTCTTCATGATGGCCCACCATACGCCAATGGCGATATGCACTGTGGTCATATGCTTAACCGTATTCTTAAAGATTTAGTCATCAGATATAAGAATATGCAAGGTTATAAGACTCCATTTGTCTTTGGCTGGGATACACATGGTCTTCCAATTGAAAACCAAGTCACTAAAAGTGGTGTTGATAGAAAAGCTATTCCTTTAACTGAATTCCGTAAGAAATGTGAAGAATATGCCTTAACACAAGTCGCTAAACAAAAAGAACAAGTCAGACGCTTAGGCTTATTAGGCGATTTTGATAATCCATACTTAACTCTTAAAAAAGAATATGAAGCTAGACAAATCGAAGTCTTTGCTTCTATGGCCCTTCAAGGCTTAATTTATAAAGGCTTAAAGCCAGTTTATTGGTCACCAAGTAGTGAATCCGCTTTAGCGGAAGCTGAAATCGAATACGCTGATGTTTTAACACATTCTATTTATGTCGCTTTCCCTGTTAAAGACGGTAAAGGTGTTGTTGATGCTGATGCTAGACTAGTTATCTGGACCACAACTCCTTGGACATTACCTGCTAACTTAGCGATTTCCGCTCATCCTGACTTCGTTTATGGCGAATATGATACGGACAAAGGAAAACTTGTTTTCCTCGCTGAATTCGCCGAAAAACTTAAGGAAGAACTAGGATTAGAAAGATGCGAACTTATCAAACGCTTCAAAGGTAGCGAATTAGAGTTCGTTGTTTGTAAACATCCTTTCTATGATAGAGATTCTTTAGTCATTGTAGGCACTCACGTTACTGATGACGCTGGTACTGGTTTAGTCCATACCGCTCCTGGTCATGGTGTAGAAGACTATCAAGTCTGTATGAAATATCCAGGTAGAGGTCTTGATCCTTACTGTCCTGTTGATGAACATGGCAAAATGATGAAGGGCACTGGTGAAAGATTAGAAGGTCTTTTCTATGAAAAGGCTAATGATGTTGTTTTAGAAATCTTAACCGAAAATGGGGCATTACTTAAACACACAACATTCACCCATAGCTATCCTCATGATTGGCGTACACATAAGCCAGTCATCTTTAGAGCCACTAAACAGTGGTTCTGCAGTATTGAGCCAATTAGAGAAAAACTCCTAAAAGAAATCCATAACGTTAAATGGTATCCAGCCTGGGGTGAAACCAGAATGGTTAATATGATTAAAGATAGAGCGGACTGGTGTATCTCCCGTCAAAGAGCGTGGGGTGTCCCAATTCCAATCTTCTATGCTGAAGATGAAACTCCAGTTATCGATAAAGCGGTCTTTGAACATATCGCAAAACTCTTTAAAGAGTTTGGTAGTAACATCTGGTATGAAAAAGAGGCGAAAGACTTATTACCAGAAGGTTATACAAATCCACACTCACCAAATGGTAAGTTCACTAAAGAAAAAGACATCATGGACGTCTGGTTTGATAGTGGCTCCTCTTGGAATGGTGTCCTTAACGATAGAGGTATTCAATATCCAAGTGATTTATATCTTGAAGGTAGCGACCAATATCGTGGTTGGTTTAACTCTTCACTTATTCTAAGTGTTGCCACTCATGATGTCGCACCATTTAAGAGTGTAGTGTCACATGGCTGGGTTTTAGATGAACATGGGGAACAAATGCATAAATCTAAAGGTAACGGCGTAGATCCTACTAAGATCGCTAATGTATACGGGGCTGATATCTTAAGACTCTGGGTCGCTAGTGTTGATTATCAACAAGATGTCCGCATTGGTGAAAACTTAATCAAACAAGTCGCTGACCAATATCGAAAGATTAGAAACACTCTTAAGTTCATCTCTTGGAACTTAGTGGACTATGATCCAGCTAACAAAGCCACATCATTTGAAAAACCTGATGAATATATCTTAGAAACACTCAACTTATTAGTGAAAAATGTCACTGAAGCTTTTGATAAGTTCAACTTTGGCGAAGCCACAAGTGACATCATGACCTTCATGTCCACTGATTTAAGTAGCTTCTATTTAGATATTAATAAGGATGTTCTTTATTGCGAAGGCAAAGATTCCTTAAGAAGAAAACAAGTTCAAACTGTCTTATATACAGTTGGTGAAACATTATTAAGATTACTTAATCCAATCCTTCCATTTACCATGGATGAATTTAATTTAAATATGCCAGGAGAAAGAAAATCTAATCCTCAATATTATGATTATCCAAAGTATAGAGAAGTTAATAAGGCTGTCTTAGATGAATACGAACAATTCAAACTTCTTAGAGATGATGTTTTAAAGGCCCTAGAAGACGCGAGAAATAACAAAGTTATTGGTTCCGCTCAAGAAGCTTATGTTAGTGTTAAATTCGTTAACGAAGGCTTAAAAGCGCTCTTTAATAGCTTTGACGCTCACTTAAGAAACCAATTATTCGTTGTTTCTGAAATTAAAGAAGAAGATAACGATGGATTAACTTATCAAAATACCCAAGTGAAAGTTATTCATCACCCAGGTCATTTCTGTGAAAGATGCTGGAATTATGAAAGTGATGCGGTTATGCAAGAAGATGGCACCTTCTTATGCAAACGTTGTAATGAGGTCATTAAATAATGAAAGAGAAATTATTAAACGGCCTTAAATGGTTCTATAAGTCATACATCTGGCTTGGTGTATTGCTTTTAGCAATAGATATTATCACAAAGCAAATCATTATGCATTCAGGAGTCACTCCTCCTGGTGTTGTGGCTAAATGGGGCTTTGTTAATATTACATATGTCTTAAACACTAAAGCCGCTTTTGGAATAGGCGCGGATAATCCGGATGTTTCTAGAACAATCTATTTAATCGTCGCTACCTTAATTAGTGCTGGTTTAATTACATACCTTATTCTTAAAAGAAAAGGCATGAAATTATTCATTAGAGCCGCTTTAATCATGGTGGTTACTGGTGCGATTGGAAATATGATTGACCGTATCTTCTATGGTGGTCTTCAAGGTGGTAGAGCCCTCTTTGGTGGCGCGGTCGTGGACTGGATTGATTTCTACTGGATCCCTGGTTGGGTTTGGAACTTCAATATCGCTGATAGTTGTATCGTTGTCGCAGCCTTTATGCTCATCATCTATATCATCGTTATAGAGGTTAAAGACTATAGAGAAAAGAACAAGAACAAAGTCAAGACCGTTAACGACCACCAAAAAGTCCTTTCCAAGAGTGAAAAGGAAAAGTTAGAAGCCGAAAAAGCTGAACAAGAAGAAAGTAAATAATTAGTAGTTATTTAGTAAACTTATGAAATACATTGTCACCTTTAAAGAAAATGGACAAAGATTAGATAAAGCTGTTGCTATGCTTAACAGCGAGCTTTCTCGTAGCTTTATTACTAAACTCATTGATGAAGGCAAAATCACCATCAATGGTAAAGTAGAAAAGCCTTCTTTTAAGGTTAAAGAAAATGATGAAATTATCATCGAAGAAATCGTCGATACAAAGAGCGATATTAAGGAAGAAGATATCCCTTTAGATGTCGTTTATGAAGACGATGATATCCTCGTAATTAATAAGCCTCAAGGCATGGTTGTCCATCCTGCGAACGGTCATTATTCCGGCACACTTGTTAATGCCTTAATGTTCATGGAAGATTCACTCTCCTCCATCAATGGTGTGATTCGTCCAGGTATTGTCCATCGTATTGATAAAGATACTTCTGGTTTATTATGTGTCGCTAAAAACGATAACGCTCATCACTTTTTAGCAGAACAACTTAAAGACCACACAATGGCCAGAGAATATATGGCTTTAGTCCGTGGTGTCATTAAAGAAAATAGTGGTACAGTTGATATGCCTATAGGCAGAGATAAAAATAACCGTCAAAAAATGGCGGTCGTTAAAGATGGTAAACCTGCTACTACACATTTCGCAGTGGTTGAAAGATTCGCTAATCACACTTTAATAAAGTGCCAACTCGTCAGTGGCCGTACGCATCAAATACGCGTCCATATGTCCGCGATTGGCTATCCTGTCGAAGGTGATCCATTATACGCTGGCAAGAACTTTGATAAGTTATATAAAGATGGTCAACTCTTAGTGGCCTATAAGTTAAAGTTAATTCATCCTAAGACTAAGAAAGAAATGGTGTTTGAAATATCACTTCCAGAATACTTTGAAAAGGTGTTAGAAAGTTTAAGGTAAGGCAACGTAGAAACGTTGCCTTTTTCAATGAAGTATATTAAACCGCTATTTTGAACTACCGAGGATTCCTCGACAACTGATAAATTTATTCGATGACTTCTTTATAATTAGCGAAGTGCTTTTTAGCAATCTTGTTGAATTCTTCTAAGCCATATTTCTTAATAAACTTCTTAGAGAATTCAT
>CAMJEC010000073.1 GCA_946404585.1 uncultured Caryophanales bacterium | reverse complement strand
AGCGACTTTAGACATTTCTAAGTATTGTGAGCAGAAATCATCATAAACGAAGTTATATAAGTGGTTACTAGCCGCATTGAAGTCATATTTATCCATGTTCATGGTGACATTCTTGATTGTGGTATTAAGTCTATTGATAATCCACTTATCTAAAGCGGACATCTTATCTAGAGTTAACTTTGTTTCCTTATAGTCATCACCAAGGATGGATAATACATAGCGCGCGCTATTCCATATCTTATTTAAATAATTAGAAGCGGCTTGGACTTTCTCATCGATATATCTCATATCTTGTCCAGGTGTACTATTAGTAGTTAAGAAATATCTAAGCGCGTCAGCGCCATAATCAGCAATGACTTGAATTGGATCGACACCGTTTCCTAATGTCTTTGACATTTTACGACCAAGTTCATCTCTAACTAAGCCATGGATGACAACTTCTTTAAATGGTCTTTGACCAGTCATTTCTAAGCTTTCAAAAATCATTCTTGAAACCCAGAAGAAGATAATGTCATAGCCAGTGACTAAAACATCAGTTGGGAAATATCTTTCTAAGTCTGGTGTTTTATTTGGCCAGCCCATTGTGGAGAATGGCCATAACTGAGAGGAGAACCATGTATCAAGAACATCGCTTTCTTGTTCCCAGTTTTCCATATCGCTTGGTGGATCCATTAAAACCTTAACTTCACCTGTATGCTTATTATAATAAGCAGGAATACGGTGACCCCACCATAACTGACGAGAAATGCACCAGTCTTCAGCTTTTTCCATCCATTGGATAAAGACTTTTTCAAATCTTTCAGGAACAAAGTTAACTTTAGTGGATTTCTTTCTTTGATTGGCTAAAGCTTGCTCCGCGAGTGGGCGCATCTTAATAAACCATTGTTTAGAAAGCATTGGTTCCACGACCGCGTTACTTCTTTCACTGTGACCAACTGGGTGAACGATTTCTTCTTGCTTAACAAAGTTACCTTCTTTTTTAATGTTTTCAATTAAGGCTTCACGGCAGACGAATCTATCCATGCCTTTGTATGGACCACATTTTTCATTCATCGTGGCATCTTTATTAAAGATGATTGGTTTTTCTAAACCATATTTTTCACCAATGATAAAGTCATTTGGGTCATGGGCAGGTGTGCATTTCATCGCCCCAGTACCAAAATCAATATCAACGTATTCATCACAAATAATTGGTAATTCATCATGGTTAGCAGGATTTATAACCTTCATTCCATGATATTTTGTGTATCTTTTATCTTTAGGATTAACAACCACACAGACATCACCGAACATGGTTTCAGGTCTAGTTGTGGCGACGATTAATGATTCATCACTACCGACAATTGGGTATTTGAAATAATACATATAACCCTTGTCATCTTGGTGAATAACTTCAACGTTACTAAGGGCAGTCATTTGCACTGGGTCCCAGTTAATGATTCTTTCGCCTTGATAAATTAATCCTTTGTTATATAAGGTCACAAAGACTGTTCTAACAGCGTAATTTAAGCCTTCGTCAAGAGTGAATCTTTCCTTGTTATAGTCAAGAGCAAGACCCATTTGAGCCCATTGTTCATGGATGTGACTAGCGTATTCATCTTTCCAGCCCCACGCCCACTTCAAAAACTCTTCTCTTGTGATTTTCGTCACGTCTTTACCCATATTTCTGAGCTTTTCCATGACTTTCGCTTGAGTGGCAATACCAGCGTGGTCCATGCCTGGAAGCCATAAAACATCATAGCCTTGCATCTTCTTATAACGGACAATAATGTCTTGAATGGTTGTGTCCCAAGTGTGACCAATATGTAACTTACCAGTAACGTTTGGAGGTGGGATGACAATGCTAAATGGTTTCTTGGAAATATCACCACTTGCAAAGTAGCCAGCTTCTTTCCATTTCTGGTATTTTCCTTTTTCCACTTCAAGATGGTTATAACGTTTTTCTAACATAATAAGATCTCCTATAAAATAAAAACGCCCTATCTAAGGACGCTCTCGCGTGGTACCACCTTAGTTCGTAGAATCCTCTACGCACTTCATTAACCTATTTTCGCTAGGCAACGATTCCTCCAAAGCGACCTTCATCTACTTCTTCTATCGAGCTTCCACCATCCTCGATTCTCTATGAGAAGATTAATAGATTACTCCTCTTCTTCAACGGACGATAACATTATACTAAATCAAAGGCTATTCTCAATCCCTTTTTTCAAAAGAGATAAACTATCATTCTTTAGTATTGATGTATAAAATACTTGCTCATTAGCGAGACCCATTTCTTTTAGGTATCTATTAAGAGCGGACTTTTCCTTTTGATTAACCTTATCGTATTTAGTGATGACAAGGGCAAAAGGAATATTATTTTCTTTAACGTATTCAACAATCTCAAGGTCATCTTCGCTAAGTTCTCTTCTGGCATCAAGGAGGATTAAAACAAGTTTTAAATCCGTGTTATTGTCAAAATAAGAAGACATCATTTCAGCGAATAATCTATCGAGATCAATGCCCCCTTTAGCGTAGCCATATCCAGGAGCGTCCACGAGATAGAATTTATTATCGATATCATAATAATTTAATAATCTAGTATGACCTGGTTTACTACTTGTAAAGGCGAGTTTTTTCTTTTGTGTTAAGGCGTTAATAAGACTGGATTTACCAACATTAGAACGCCCAACGATTAAAACCTCAGGTTTTTGCGCCTGAGGTTTTTCATTTCTATTCGGGCAAGATTTGATGAATGTCGCGTTTAGAAAGTTAATCATTTAACAAAGCTTTCCTTCACAGCATCTTCCACGGAAGACATAAAGACGATTTGTAATGTGTCTTTAACTTCCTTAGGAAGTTCATCAACATCTTTCTTGTTGTCTTTAGGAACAACAATTTTCTTAATGCCACTTCTGAGAGCGGCAAGTGATTTTTCTCTTAAACCACCGATTGGTAAAGCTTGACCTCTTAAGGTGACTTCGCCAGTCATCGCGACGTCTGGAGAAACTGGACGATGGCTGAGACATGAGATAATCGCACATGTCATCGCGACACCCGCGCTTGGACCATCTTTTGGTACAGCGCCTTCAGGAACGTGAATGTGAATATCGCTATTAACGAATAATTCAGGATCAACTTGGAAGGCTTCAGCGTTACTCTTGACATAGTCAAGGGCAATACTCGCACTTTCCTTCATCACGTCGCCTAAATGACCTGTTAAGATGAGTGCACCTTTACCTTTGAAGTAGTTAACTTCGATTGGTAAGATGTCGCCACCATATTCAGTATAGGCTAAGCCAGTGACAACACCGACTTGTGGTTCTTTTTCTTTTTGTGTGTCTTCAAAGATTGGGACACCTAAGTATTCTCTAACCTTATCAACGTTAATTGTGGTCAATCCACAATCAGGATTCTTAACAAAGTTAACCGCGACTTTTCTTAAGCAAGAGGCAATCTTTCTTTCAAGTTCACGGACACCCGCTTCACGTGTATAGGAACGGATGATGAATCTTAAGGCATCGTCTTCAAAGACGACTTGTTCTGGTTTTAAGCCGTTAAGAGCAATTTGTTTAGCCACTAAGTGTTCCTTAGCGATGTGCATCTTTTCAATCTCTGTATAAGAAGAGAGTTGGATGAGTTCTAAACGGTCTCTTAATGGACCAGGAATATTTTCTAAGTAGTTAGCGGTACAAATGAAGAGAACATCACTTAAATCATATGGTTCTTCAACGTAGTTATCGTTGAATTGATTGTTTTGCTCTGGATCAAGGACCTCTAATAAGGCACTAGCAGGGTCGCCTTTATAGCTAGAAGCGAGTTTATCGACTTCGTCGAGTAAAAATACTGGGTTAGTGACTCCCGCTTTTCTCATGCCTTGAATGATACGGCCTGGAAGAGCGCCGACATATGTTCTTCTATGACCTCTAATTTCCGCTTCATCGGAAATACCACCTAAAGAGCACTTGAAGAATTTTCTTCCTAACGCTCTAGCGATGGATTTACCTAAAGAAGTTTTACCTGTACCTGGAGGACCATAGAAACAAAGAATTGGAGATTTTAAGTTACCAGTTAATTTCTTAATGGCTAAATATTCAACGATTCTCTTCTTTGGGTTTTCTAAACCATAATGGTCTTCATCTAAGATGGCTTCGACATGTTTAAGGTCTTCATCATCTTCAGTCTTTTCCCACCATGGAATGTTCATAAGAACATCTAAGTAGCTTTGAATCAAAGCGCCTTCTAAGGAGCCTTGAGGCATCATATCAAACTTAGAAAGTTCACTTTTAATTTTCTTTTTAATGTTTTCTGGATAAGGATTCTTCTCCAACTTTTCTAAGATAGATTCAGGAGAATTAGCACTATCAGTGGTTTCCCCTAATTCTTTCTTAATGGCTTTGAGTTTTTCTCTTAAGAAATACTCTTTTTG
>CAMJEC010000072.1 GCA_946404585.1 uncultured Caryophanales bacterium | reverse complement strand
AAATACTTTCGATGCCAATTCAGGACTTGTGTTTCGGTAGACATGCCTAGAGAATGCGCAACTCCGTGATATGATTCGCCATCTAAGACGCGTTGAATTGCATTTATTTTGTCTTCTATAGTCCATGGTCTACTTCGATGCTCTAAACCATCCTCACCATAAACATCATAGACTTTCGCCCATATTCTTATGCGGTTGTACATCGCTTTTCTAGAACAGCCTTCCACGGTAGGTGTAAAGCCGTTCTTTTTATACTCAAGTACCATCTTGAGTTTTTCTTCTTTTGTCCATCTCATGATAAAAACCCCTCCAGTTGGTTGTCCAACTTTTGGGGTTCATATCAAATCGAGACAGCATTTTTTCTTATGTGCTTATTTATTAGCCCCAAATAATATCAATAGAGGTGATATAAATCGCGCCACTTGAACTTCTTAAACCGATATATGAATAGTTATCAGTGAATTCATAAGTGAAGCTATTTCCACTCGCGGAAATAGTGCCCACTTTAGTGACTGAACTACCATACATATCAGCGATATCAAAAGCGGTTACTGAAGCATAGATTTCAACGACTCTAGAAGAATCTGTAGCACTATCAAATGTAATAGTGATAGATTTACATTTCATATCATCATTACGAGCGATGATACCAGAGTTACTATTCTTACTTCTGATTTGGATACCATGTTGAGAAGCACATTGTGCTTCATAATATGTTCCATCATCAGTGGTAACTGTATGTGTATCATAAACAGTCTTACCATCTTCTAAACCAAAGAATGCTTGATTTAGTGTATGAGTAATAGCAGCACTCTTAACGATGACTTTAGCGGTGCCAGTATAAACACCATTATAAGTAATAGTTAATGTGACTTCAGTGCCTGCGATAGCGTCATCGCTAGCGGTAATCTCACCGCTATATTGACCAACACTAATACCTGCATCCGCTGGATTAACACTGTATTCGACTTCATATGAAGATGAAGTAGCGCCATATGGTAATAATGCATATTCAGTTTCAATTGTTTCTCCTGGAGCGATTTTATAGCTATCTTGAGTGAACATAATACCGTTAACAGTATTATCTTTAACGGTGAATGTGCAAGTAGCACTCATGCCGTTCAAGCATGTGGCTGTAATAGTGGCTTTAGCGCCTTCTTCAGCAGTGTTCTTAATACTCACAAAGCCGTTATCACTAACAGTGGCGACATCTTCGTTATCACTTGTCCAAATAATCTTGTTATAGGCATCAACTGGATCAAAGACTGGTTGTAATTGATAACCAACGCCTTTAACGATATCTAATTCACTAACGTTTAATGCAAAGTCACAAAGAATTGGTAAATGTGTATCTTCGAAATAGATTTCTAAGCAGTTACCATAATTGTAATAAGGCATGACTTCGATATAGACACAGCCATTATCTAATGTATAGCAAGGTGTATAGTATGTTTCTAAATCTTCTTTAAAGCCGTTGGCTTTTAAGACTTCCGCGTATGCGCTTGATAAATCTTGATAATAATAATCACCTAAGAATAAATAAGTATAGTCTTCATCAGAAGCATCTTCGATAAAATAGTCTTCACCAAATTTCATAAATGGTAAGCATTCATAAAGAGTGCTTTCCATTAAGGCCTTTTCATCATCTGTCCAATCAGTATTTTCAGTTAATTCATCAACCATCACATCATGGAACTTATTAACGGCCACTAAGGTGTTAGAACTATTATCAAGCATGAAGGAGAAATATAAGCTATGAGCTTGATCATAAGCGGAACCTAAATAATATGTATATTCTTCCCAGCTATCATCTAAGCCAATTTCTTCTTGGATATTAACACCAAAGCCAGCGCCTCTTAAGGCATCGGCAAAAGCGTTAATCTTATCACCTTCCATGATGAAGCGGAATGTATCAGGAGTGATAGAACCATCCTCTTCTTCAGTATAAGGAATAATTAAGGATGGATAATTACCTTCGCCCATTGATGGAATAGTAACATTTGTTTCAAAGAAACCATTAATTAAGTCACTTGGGAAAGTTTCTACGACGGTGTAGCCTTCAAAGTTGATATAGTCAACATACCAACTAGTATCAATACTAGAAACATCTAATTTACCAGCGCCTTCACTTCTGGCAATTTCAAAATAGAATTGGTCATTTTCACTATAGAATGTGATGGAAACATCACTTCCAAATTCATCGTTACCATACATATAACCGACTTCTTCCACAGTGTAGAGGTATTCATCATTCATACTGACTAAGGTAGATTCGTTATTACATAAAGTAACGAGTTCAGTAACAATTGCATCCCCACCTGTTAAAACGCTCGCAGCCACACGATATTCTTGATAAGCGTAATAATAATAAACAAAATAATCTAAGTTATATTTGTTAAGTGATGGCACTTTAAAAGTTAAGCCATCAGTGAATTTAGCAATCACACCATCTAAAGAAGTATCATCTGGAATGACACTGCTACTAGAAGATGAACTACTAGAACTAGAAAATTGATTTGATGAAGTAGTGGATGAACTACTACTTGAAATAGGTGTGCTAGAACTACTTACAGCACTGCTAGATGAGTTACTAGAAGTAGGATTATCGCTTGTTGTTCCACTTGTGGTACTTGGAACAACACTTTCTTGTTCACTAGTGCTATTAGAAGTATTAGTTGTTTTACCACCTGGAACATTACAAGCGGCTAATGAAATACTGGCTAATAAGACTAATGACTTTAATATATGTTTTTTCATTGGTTTTACCTCCAAGAGAAAAATTATATAAATATTTATAGTATAAATAAAGCATTAAAAAAACTGTCCCATTTTCTGGAACAGTTTAGTTTGCTCTTTGATATTAGAGTTTACGGTTGTAGTATTCGACGATTTGTGATTCTGTGATATCTTGTGGTAATTCTTTACGTTCGACTTCACGGACATATTTACCAGATAACTTTTCAGCATCCACTTCAACCCAGCCCACTTTAGTGCCTAAGGTTTCGAGGGATTCTTTAATCACTTTGAGGTCTTTACTATTTTCTCTCACGCTCACGACATCACCAACTGTTAATAAAGCTGATGGGATGTCTAACTTTTTGCCATTAACTTCGATGTGGCCGTGGTTGACTAATTGTCTCGCGGCTCTTCTAGTTCTAGCAAAACCCATTCTATAAACTAAGTTATCTAAACGGGATTCGAGTAATTTCATGAAAGCAACACCAGTAACTTCTTTACTTGCTAAGGCAAGCATGAATAAACGTCTGAATTGTCTTTCGTTAACACCGTACATTTGTCTTAATTTTTGTTTTTCAATTAATTGTTTGCCGTATTCAGAATTCTTTTTACGACGGGTGTTACCATGTTGGCCTGGGCCATAAGGACGTTTTGCTAATTCTTTGTTAGTTTCTAATGTGGAAAAACCTAAACGACGAGATCTTTTCCAATCTGATCCTGTGTATCTCATGATCTATCCTTCCTTTCCTTTATTTTTCTTTCGCAAAATAATGAATAGGTGTGAATTCCTTATCCCGGATGTTTGATTATACGTTTCACCTTAGAGCTTTGGTTACTTCGTCACAGCCGTATCAAACGTCGGTCGGATTGTATTCACATGCTGCATTACATGCAGTTAATAATATATAGAAATCTATTAAATCAGTCAACCAAAAAATTACATTTTTAATTCACAAATAAAAAAGACCTGCTTATAAAGCAAGTCGTGTAGCAAATATTTAATAGTCTAAATATAACTCCTACATGAAGTAAAGTAGAGCGATTTGGGCGGAACTGCTACTGCTAGATCCAAAAGATGGATTTGTTATATAAACGACAAGCGCTGCGATTAAAAAGATAGTGATTGCTAAAAGGAACAATATAGAAATTGGGCCAGTAATAGCAAGAGGAATTACATTTCTCTTTGGCCACTTATTCTTAGCGCCCTTCACTAAATTGATAATGGCAATAATCAAACACGGAATGAAAATAAAAAGGATTGCTAAAACGATGAGTGCTAACGCAATCCAGACTAGTACACCAAAGATGCCGATGAGAATTGTAATAAAGAATGCTCCAATAAACGCCATGACAATACTTTACATTTTTTAAGATTCAATCGCAATTGTTTTAGAATTTCATATCAATAAGATAAGAAACTTCACAAATGATTATGATTGTTATAACTATCGAAACAACGATAAGTGGCGCAAGCAATCCTCTTTTCCATTTATTCTTAATGCATTTTATTAATAAAACGATGAATACTGCTATTGCTGGAATAAGCAAAACACCGGTGAAAATCATTATTAAGTTACCTAGTGCAGCTCCAAGTCCTGACGTCATAAGCTTTTAACACCTTTCTATAGATTCATTGCCATCAAAGCAATGGCAGCGGCACTTGAAGATGGATTAGAAGCTGGAGAACCAA
>CAMJEC010000071.1 GCA_946404585.1 uncultured Caryophanales bacterium | reverse complement strand
ACTTGAAGTTCTTATCATTAGCGATTTCATGTATTTTGCTAACAAAGTCTTGTCCGTTTAAACGTAAGGCTTCTTTTAATTTTTGATAATATTCTTGGTTAACACCACAGGTGAAATTACAAAGATTAATATCAACATTAAAAGCGGATTTATTATTAAATAGATTAGCGATTAGTTCTGGATTATCACTATCAAGAACTGGATGATTCTTTTCTACGAAATAAGCTTCTTTAATCGTATCAATGATGATAATTTTACTAGAGGTTACTAAATCATTAATGACCTTATTAAAATATTCATCACTCAAGAATTTTTCTTCGTAGTTATTAACTAGTTCCTCTTTTCTTTCCAAAGGAAGCTTATCTAATTGCTTACATAAATCCACGATAACCTTCTTGGTGTTTCTATCAGAATCTAGATTAAATTTAGCTAATGTTTTAACTAGTCTTTCACGTTTATTATCATCGTTATAATATTCATCAAATATTTCATCGAGATAAACATTCTTCTTCGCGGATATCACATCACTATTAACGAGATTAACATTAGATGAAATACCTAATGCATCAGCGTGCATAACCACTAAGAATCTCGCAAATGAGTCAAATGTTTGGATATGCGCAGAAGCTACTTGTTCAGCGATATCTTCTTTGCCTCTATCCTTGAATGTTTGAATGATTCTTTCGCGCATTTCATGTGCAGCATTATCGGTAAATGTTAACACTAATAATTCGCTTGGTTTAACTTCACCTTTATCGATGATGGTGAAAACCTTTTCCGCGAGAGTTCTAGTTTTACCAGAACCCGCGCCAGCGGCTACTAAAACATTTTTGCTAATAGGAGCGTCGATCGCGGATTGTTGTTCTTTATTAAAACCCATACTTATTTAGCTCCTTTCTTAAAATGTTTAAGCACTTCTTTTTTATAATCTTTAACATCAAATTTACTGCGATAGCAGACACGACGATATGGACAGTTATTGCACACTGTCTTAGTAGCGTCGAATTCTAATAATGAATATGAAGTTGGTTGGATAATAAAGTCCGCTTCACATATTCTATGAATAGCGTTTATCGCCGCGTGCTTAGCGTCATCCACTAAGTCATCTAAGTTATATCTAGGTAAACCAATACCACCATCTTTGATGATGATTTCATCAGTGTCATTTTCTTTAAATTGGTGCTTAAGCTGTAATAAGTCACCACCATTACTCTTAAGAGAACCATCGTCTTTAAAAGCACTTCTATCAATCGAGGCAATATAGGAAACAGAATCCTTGTTAATACCCGCTAAACGTGATTGTTGGGCTAGTCTTTTTTCTGATAGTGTTGGTTTGTTAACATCCTTTAAAGCGCTTTTGATTGTGCTAAAGAAGACATGTTGAATATAGAAACCACCAAATTCACCATCTTGGGTGTATTGACTTGGTTGGATATTATTTTCAATCGCGTAGTAATAAAGAGGTAGTTGAATAGATTTACCTAAGAATACTTCTAAAGGATTAAAGTCTTCCATACCGGTTTTATAATCGATGATGGAATAGTATTTATGCTCGTTACTTTCAGAGATGACAATCTTATCAATCTTGCCATAGAAGTTATAAGTTTCATTATTTTCATCTTCTAAATAAAACTGGATAGATTTTTCATAATCGTCTTCAACTGGTTTAGCAAAGTTAGTCACACCTTGCACCTTTTGATATGTCTTCATAAATCTTCTTAGCCATGTTTGTGAGATTTCTAATAAGGCTTTATCTCTAGGTGTTGGAGTGATACCCACTTTTTCAAATTCTTTATAGTAGGCTTCTTCACCTTCTTTTAAGGCATCTTCAAAAACATAATCAATGTGATTAAATTTCTCAAATACCTTATGAACCGCAGTGCCGATGAATCTTTTTGAATAATCATTTTTATCTAAAGGAATGAGTTTGGTTAAGTAATATTTAAATGGGCAGTTAATAAAACTTTCAAGGCCCGTGACTGACCAGGTTGATCTTCTAAAGTCTTCACCACTATGGAGACCTTTAAATGATGGGTCATAAGCATTGAAAACATTAGAATCGAATTTAATTCCAGATTTATTTAATATTGTGGAGCTATAGAGGAATGCCGCTTGAGTGGTGAATGTCGGCATCTCTAAATCATCTTCATATTTAATCTTTTTACCTTTCCATATTTCATCTAATAATGGAGAATCAAAGATCTTATCACCAAGATGTCTTTCTACACGGGAAATAACCGCGACATTATTATGTCTTAAGAAATTGATTTTATTTCTTCTTTCAATCGCTGTCTTAGTGTATGAAGTGTTATAGCCCACTTCTTTTAATTCAGCGTCTGATAAGACATTATCGTCCGCATATATTTTATAAAATGCATCGGAATTGAAATTAGTGACATAGGTAAAGAATGATGGATCAAAGACAAATCTATTAGAGATAACCACACCACCTTCACCGACTGGGATACGTGTATTCTTAGAGGCCACTATTTCTAGCAAATTAGCATAGCTAAATGAGAAATCATCTTTATTTAAACCATAATATTCAATTAACTCTTTTAAGGCTTTAATATCTTGATCTTCTAATTCTTCATCAGTACATTCAAATGCCTTACTGTTATAGATTTTATTTATTTTAGCCCTAACACTTTTAATAGAGATTAAAGGTCTTTCTTCTACATAACAAACGGGGATATGGAATAATTCAGACATGATTTTGACATAGAAGATATCTTCATCACCATTGATGATGATTCTTTGTTTTTGGTTTGGATTATCACGAGCCTTATCTCTCACCCAAGAGAAAATATAGAAGAACTGCGTCATCTTATTTTCAAAGTAGATGATATTAGGACTGATATAAGCATTATTCTTATAAAGATCTAAGCCTTCTAATCTTAGAAAACTATACGCAAGCGCGTTTCTTTTTAAGAATTCTTGAATAGCGATATCTTGTTCCATTTCAAATAAGAAGATATGACTGCCCTTTAATTCATATAGGCCATACTCATCTTTAACAAGATAGCCATTATCATTTAACTTATTAAATAAATCAGTGAGTTCTTTATTCTTACTAACATCCGCGGTCAAAATGATATCTAAATATTTCTTCGCCTTTTTATAACCAATACCTTCTTTAATAAGGAAAGGAATTGGATCTTTAGAAAACGAATATGAAACCTTATTAATCAGTTCATGACGAGAAATGATTTTAATATCTAAATCAGGGTGTTTGTTTTTAAATAAGAAAAGCGCTGCTTGATAATCAAAATCCGCAACAACGATATTCTTATTTTCATAAAATGGTTCGTGCATACACGTATATTATAAACTCTTTTTCTATTTTTTTAAAAAATATTAAAAGTGTTTACTTCATCAAAAACTAGGTAGTATCACTCTTTTTTGACATGGTTTAGATTTTCTTATTCTTTTAATCTTTAAGAATAAGAGATTATCTCTTATAATGTTTACATTGTGAGGTAATTCATATGTCAAAAGCTGACCAAATTTTTATTAACAACATGAAAGACATCATGGAAAACGGTTTCTGGGACACCGATTTAAAAGTCAGACCACACTGGGAAGATGGCACTCCCGCTCATACAGTCAAAAAGTTCTGTATTGTTAACCGTTATAATCTCCAAGAAGAATTACCAATCTTAACTATTAGAAGAACCGCTTTTAAGAGCTGCTTAGATGAACTTCTTTGGATTTGGCAAAAGAAATCCAATAACATCCACGACTTGCACTCCCATATTTGGGACTCTTGGGCGGATGAAAATGGATCTATTGGTAAAGCCTATGGCTATCAACTCGCGAAAAAGTCTATTTACCCAGAAGGTGAATTCGACCAAGTCGATAGAGTTTTATTTGATTTAAAGCATAATCCTCAATCTAGAAGAATTATGACCAATATCTATAACTTTGAAGATTTGCATGAAATGGGTCTTTATCCATGCGCCTACTCTATGACATTTAATGTCAGTGGCGATACATTAAACGGTATCTTAAATCAAAGAAGTAACGATATGTTAACTGCGAATAACTGGAATGTTTTACAATATGCAATTTTATTAATGATGTTTGCCCAAGTCTCTGGCTTAAAAGCGGGTGAACTTGTTCACGTTATTGCGGACGCGCATATCTACGATAGACATATCGATATCGTTAAAGAAGTGATCGCTAAACCACAACACAAGGCTCCTAAATTAAAAATTAATCCAAATGTTAAAAACTTCTATGATTTCAAACTCGAAGACTTTGAATTAGAAGATTACGAATATGAACCTTTAGATAAGAAGATTCCGGTGGCTATCTAATATGATTATTTCAATTCTTAACTGCGATAAAAAATACGGTATTGGTAAGAGAAATGGATTACTATTCTCTCTTCCTTTAGATATGAAGTTCTTTAGAGAAACCACTCAAGGTCATACTGTTTGTATGGGTGAGAACACTTTATTATCTTTCCCAGGTAGTAAACCATTAAAGAACAGAACAAATAT
>CAMJEC010000070.1 GCA_946404585.1 uncultured Caryophanales bacterium | reverse complement strand
ATCTTGTTGAATTCTTCTAAGCCATATTTCTTAATAAACTTCTTAGAGAATTCATTCACTTTAGAGCCCGCTCCAAAAGGAAAATTCATTTTATATTTCTTATCTAAAGCATCTTTTTCTAATAAGAATGCATATCTAGCAATACAACTTGCTAAAGCAACACATGGATAATATGATTCACCTTTAGTTTTAAAAGTAATATTTAAGATCTTTTGTTCTTTAGGGTCATTTAGATAGCCAAAGTATTTGCTCTCTGCCACAAATTGATCAACAAAGATATTTTTAGTGTCTGGGAATTTCTTAAACATATTAAGTAACGCTCGATTGTGCATTTTAGCCTTAATAGAGTTAAGATTTTCACCTTGTTCAATGAGTTCGTTATAGTGTTCATTTGGTAAGGCCAACTTACTAACAAAGAATTTCTTAAGTAAAAGTGGGGCAATTTCTCTAATTTTTTCATCAGTTAATTTCTTACTATCTTTAACCCCAAAGGATTCTAATTCTTTTAAGTCTTTGCCACGGACAAAAGCCGCAACAACAATAACAGGAAGTAAGAAATCACCAACACCGACTTCGTCGCTACCGATTTGATTATCTTTACAGAGCCAGCCTCCATTAGTGGCGGCTTTGGCCTCTTTTGCTTCTGCTTCAATATTCCATTTCTTAGCCTCGGTTAAAGCGCCTTCACCAGAGAAGACAACTTTATGTTTATTCTTCTTATCACGATAAATCGTAATAATAACGCCAGAATATTCCGCTTGGGAAACGATATATTCACCGTTATTAAGCTTTTGATAAGGTAAATAAAAAGCCATCAATTCATCAGCTTTTTCACTTGTAATAGGGAATGATACAATCTCTTTACTCATGAAATAATCATAACACGTTTTTACTTATATAAAATTAATTTTATCTAATTCTCAAAGAAGACCCCATCTCGTTAATCTATTAGGCATAATTTTTGATAAATAGTGAATCAACTATTGTAGTTATATCAATAAATTGATATAATAATAGTAGGAAATAAGGATGTAGGGGATGAGATGCGTTTAGCATTTATTTCCCTTTTCTTATATTTCGAAAGGATAAGTATGATTAAGACAGTTAAAAGAACATATCGTTTTAGAATCTATCCTAATCCTTCTCAAAAAGAATTAATTGAGAAAACTTTAGGTTGTTGTCGTCAAGTCTACAACGACTTCCTTTCGATGTGCATTGAATCTTATGAGGCCGATAAGAATAGAACGATTAATAAATATGATTTAATCAAACTTCTTCCTGAATATAAAAAGACATTCCAATATTTAAAAGAAGTTGATTCTGTTGCGCTTCAGCAAACAGTTATTCATTTATATGATGCCTATATGAATTTCTTTAGACATAATGCTGCATTCCCAAAATTTAAAAAGAAAAAGAATGATTATGGCTATATTACCATGAAAATAAATAATTCAATCTATTTTGCTGAGGATGATATCCAAATCCCAAAATTAGGCAGAGTTAAAGTCAAACTTCATTGTCATTTGCCAGAATCATTTAAATTCACAATGGTTAGTATTGCTAGGAAAGGTAAATACTACTATGTCTCTTTATTAGGAGAAGAGGAGTACTTTGACTATGGAGAGTATATTAAGGAATCTCTAGATCCAAATAATTCAATTGGTCTAGATTTCTCTTTAAAGCATCTCTTCGTTGATAGTAACGGCAATCATTTGGATATGCCTACATATTATCAAGACTCTCTAACTAGATTAGCAAAAGAGCAGAGAAAACTATCTCGTATGAAGAAGGACTCTTCACATTACAAGAAGCAGTTGTTAAGAGTTAGGAATCTCCATGAGCACATTGCTAATCAAAGAAAAGATTTCCTTCATAAGGTAAGTAGAAAACTCGCTAACACTTATGATTATGTTTTTGTGGAGAATCTAGACTTGCAAGAAATGGGTGAGAGAAAAGATAATCTAAAGTTTGGAATAACAATTTTTGATTTAGGTTATGGCACTTTTCTTAACTATCTAAAATACAAATTAGAATGGCTCAATAAGAAGCTTGTCAAAGTAGATAGATATTTTCCTAGTAGTCAACTTTGTTCTTCTTGTGGTTATCGTAAAACTGATTTAACGCTTTCTCAAAGAAGTTGGATCTGTCCAGAATGCAAAACTAAGCATAATCGTGATATTAATGCAGCGATTAACATCAAAAAAGAAGGAATAAGAATAATCCTCAATCCTTCTAATTAAAAGCAATCTAAACAAGTTCGGATATCTTATGATAAAATATCCTTAACCGAGGGACTCTCGGGGATAGCCCATTGATACTGAATTCATTAGAGTTCTTGAGTGGGAAGCCCCCATCTTCTATAAGTGGGTGGAGGTCACTAATGGTAGAATATTCGTATGCAAAACATTTACGAAACGTTTGAGTTTAATAAAATTAAAGAACATTTATTAGAATACGCTAAAACGGAATTAGCCAAAGTCTATATTGATGAACTAAAGATGTTTGAAACTCCTAATGAAGTTAAAAACGCTTTAGAGGATCTTAAAGAAATAAGTTCTATCATCGTGAGATTTGGTCCTTTACCAATCCATAATTCCGCTAACGCATTAGTGTTAATAGATTTAGCGAAGAAAACAGGCTTATTAACGCCTCGTGATTTATCACTTATCGCTGAAGATGTTTTAACTATTGATAAAATCTCTGCTTTTCTTAAGAAAATAGATTCTTTATATCCTCGTGTTAGTCAAATGACTGAAGGTTTTATTGATTTATCTAATTTAGAAAAAGAAATCCATCGAGTGATTACTAATTCTTTAACAGTGGCGGATAATGCATCCCCTGATTTAAATCAAATTAGAAAATCACTAAAGAAAGCCGAAGCAAACTTACAAAGTAAGATTGCCTCTTTAGCGTTCTCTTATGGCAAATATCTTAACGATGATAACATCACCATACGTGATGGTCACTTTGTCTTGCCGGTTAAAACTGTTGATAAGAGCAAAGTAAACGGTATTGTCTATGATGTCTCTGATAGTGGTAATACCACCTTCATTGAGCCATTAGAAATCGTTCAAATTAATAACGAAATCACCGCTTTGAAAGTCCAAGAAAATGAAGAAATAAGAAAAATCTTAAAAGCTTTAACCGCTTTAGTGCTCCTTCAAGAAGGAGAAATCATCACTAATAACAAGATTATTGCGAAATTAGACTTCTTAAGCGCTAAGGCATTATATGGCAATGAAATAAACGCTGATATCGCTGAATGTAGTGATAAACAAGAAATATTATTAGAATCAGCGAGACACCCATTAATTGATCCTAAAAAAGTCGTCGCTAATTCTTTTGAATTAAATGAAAATGAACCAATCATTATTATCTCTGGCCCTAATGCTGGTGGTAAAACTGTTTCTTTAAAAACAGTGGGTCTTTTAACTTTAATGCATCAATCAGGCTTAGCCTTACCAGTGAGAAAAGGTAAAGTCGGTTATTTTAAACATATCTTTATTGATATTGGTGATAATCAATCATTATCTGATAATTTATCAACCTTCTCCGCACATATCTCTCAAATTGGAGAAATCATCCATGCAGTCGGTGGTAAAGACTTAGTCTTACTTGATGAACTTGGTACCGGTACTGACCCTAAAGAAGGTGAAGCCATCGCTGTAGAAGTCACTAAATTTTTAGAAAATAAACACGCTTTAGCGATGATTTCATCTCACTTCGCAGCGATGAAAGAATATGCCTTCTTAAGTAAGAACATCGCTAATGCATCAATGATCTTTGATGAAGAGAATCTCTCTCCCACATATCGCTTTAAACAAGGTGTGCCTGGTAAAAGCTACGCTTTAGAGGTCGCTTCTAGATATGGCATTGATAAAGATATCATTAATAAAGCCCATGAATTCTTAAAGAGTCATGAGACTAATGATGCTAGTGAACTCCTTGATATTCTTCAAAAGAAAGTGGAAGAAGCCAATAAATTACAAGATGAATTAGATAAAAAACAAATTGAGTTAGAAAAACGCGAAAAGAAACTCGCTAATGAGGAAGAACTCTTTGAGAATCGTAAAGAAAATATGCTTAAAGATGTCAAAGAAGAAAAAGCGGAACTCATTGAAAACGCGAAGAAAGAAATCTCTGATATCATCTCCAAGATGCATAATTCTGATATGCGCGTTCACGAAGTGATTGAACTCAAAAAAGAACTCGAAGAGTTAGAAGAAAAGGAAGAAGAAGTCGTTTATAACGAAGATATCGCTATTAACGATTATGTTTCTATCCCAAGCATGAACATATTTGGTCGCGTGATGCGTATGAAAGGTAATAAAGCCCATATCGTCAGTGATGGTGGCTTAGCCTTTGATGTGGATAAAAATAAATTACATAAGGTACAACAACCTAAAGTTGGTACCTCTAAAGTGAAGAAAACCAATTATGATTTAGCAATCAACACTAAAGTGGGTATCGAATTAAACCTCATTGGTATGAGAGTGGAAGAAGCTAAGAATGCTTTAATTAAATATTTAGATAACTGTCGCTTAAAACACTTATCGCAAGTCC
>CAMJEC010000069.1 GCA_946404585.1 uncultured Caryophanales bacterium | reverse complement strand
TTACTTGCGCTAGTAAAAGCAACAGTTAGAAGCAAGACAGAAAGGACAACAAAAAGAGGGAGCTTTCTAATGATTGATAAACGTAAATATCTTTTCATATTATTTGTTCTCCTTTCTTGCGTCGAGCATTTCTAAGGCAATTAACTCATCGGGGTCGATGGCAATCTTTTCTAAAAGAATGACATCCATCTTGTTACGGATAATGCTTTCATCGATTTCGCCGCGGAAAACAACATTGCATAATGAACCCACCTTCTTGAAAGACAAGACACGATATGAAAATGCTTCTAAATCTTTTTGTTCTAGTTGACCTTTAACGAGAATTTGATATTTCACAAAGTTCTCACCAAGATGTTCAACGTCGCCGTTCTTGCCGACTCGGCCTTTGGAAAGAAGAATGAAGCTATCGCATAGTCTTTCTAATGAAGAAATGTTGTGGGAGGAAACAATGTACGTCTTTTTATCCGCATCTTTGATAATTTCCTCTCTAACTGTTGCTAGGACTAGCGGATCTAGCCCGTCAAACGCCTCATCTAATAAGGCGTATTTAGCGTTACTTGAAAGCGCAATAGCGATAAATAACTGTCTTCTCATACCTTTAGAATAAGTAGAGACTTTTCTATCTGTTGGTAATGAGAGTTTATTCATGATTTCCATGAATTTATCTTTATCTAAATCAAATAATGTTGAATAAAATTCAAATGTTTGCATCACTGCGGAGTTATGTGGAGCGTATGGATTATCAGGAAGGAAGAAGACTTCTTTCTTGGCTCTGATATCGTTATTTTTAATACCATCAATAATGATTTCACCACTATCTGGTTGATAAACATCACTGATCAGCCTTAATAATGTGGATTTACCCGCACCATTCTCGCCGATTAGACCATTAATACCGGAGTTAACAGTGATTGATAAATCATCAACCGCTCGTACAGAACCAAACGTCTTAACTAGATTTTTAATTTCAATCATTGTCTATTTCCTCCAATTCCTTAATAATCTCTTGTTTGCTATATCCTTTATTAATGATTTCTTTTAATTCATTTTTAAGTGCAGCGTAACGATCCACTTTATTTTTATGAACATAGAAACCCTTTTTCGGAATAGATACTAGATAGCCATCTTCCACCATTAAAGAGAAGGCTCTTTGCACTGTATTAGGATTAGCGCTATAAGCTAGCCCTACTTCCCTAACAGAAGGCATAGCATCGCCTTCTTTATATGCGCCCATATCAATGAGTCGCTCATACATTTCTTTAATTTGAATGAAGATAGGTTTTTTGTCGTTCATAATCTGTATTAACTGTATTAATTGTATGTAGACAGATAATATTTGTAAATAGTTAGTGAATAAAAACTTCAAAAAAATGCATAAAAATAAGAAAAACCCTCATTTTTTTGAGGATTTTACTTGTGATTAAGCTTGCCTAATATATGTCTTACCATCTTTAACAAATTGGTAATTATCATCCACTAGTTTGATATCTGTTTGTCTAGTGACTAATTTGTTTTTCTTCACTTCTTCAGTGTAGTTGATGGAGATATTATCTTTCTTATATTTGATGACATAGCAATCGATATTTCTATCTTCTTTAGCGGTGTGTTCCACCATGGTGGCGTCTTCTTTAACTTCAATGGTGTTACCATTATCTGCTTTATAGGTACCAAGGAATGGCATTCTGCCCCAGATGGAGTCTGTTTGTGCATCCCATTCTTCGTTACCAATAGATACGGTATTTTCTTCCACTGCCATTTTGATTTTCGCAGTACGTTCATCCGCGAAGTGGACGGTAGCGTAATTATATTGTTCTTGTTTAATTTCATAAATGGTGACGCCGTATTCATCACGAGCTTCTTGACCGCGGAAATTTAACACTGGTGTATAAGTTTCTTTAGTTTCTGTCTTATTGAATTCTAACCAGCCTTCTTCCACGACTTCACCTAGGACAATGTGGACAGCGTGGTAGTTATGAAGAACACCATTTTGATTTTCAGGATTCTTCATATCAGTAATTTGCCAAAAAGAGAGGTAAATACCATATTTACCCTCGAATGGACTAATATAGGTATTTTCTAATTCTCTAATACGAGCGTTTTCGTTATTGATTCTAGATTGATTTCTAAGGACTGTGGTTAAAGTAACCGCACCGATGACGGAACAAGCTAAAGCGGCACTAAAGATAGGAATGAATAGATTCTTTCTTGGAGCGGGTTTGATAGGTGCTGTATTTTTGATGAAAGAAGGATCGGTAATTAACTTATCGAAACTCTTATAGGCTTTTTCTTTTAACTTTTGTTTAAACATACCTTAACTCCTTTTTTAACTTATCTTTAGCTTGTTTATAGATTAATCTCGCGGTACTTGATGGAATTCCCGTCTCCTTAGTGATTTCATCCCATGTCATCTCAAATATCGCTTTATAGTAGACCACGATGACTTCCTTATTGGATAAGAGAGGTTCAAGGATATTGAGAACATCATTGTTCTTATCGCTTTCCCCATACATCTCATCAATTAATTCTGATTTAACGAGGTGACTATCTTTTCTAATAAAGTTAATAGCCTCGTTTTTAGCGACAGTGCAGATGAACTGTTTTAAGCCATCAGGGTTTTTAACACTTTCTCTACTTTGTAGAACTTTTAAGAAAGTATCACTGAGGATATCATTACAGTCATCTTGGTTTTTAACGTAGGTGGCAATCACAAAATATGCCAGGTTACGATATTCCCTGTACACCATTTCAGTAGCTTCTTCTTGTCCTTGAAGAAAATCGTTGAATGTTTGTTTTGTGATCATTACTTCCTCAGTTTCTTAGGACCACGTTTGCGCGGTAAAAATGTTGTAATGTAGCTATGCTACTTGAAGCATTTCGTAGAGTTCGTTATTTGCTTCAAAATGTAAAGTGAGAGAGTGTTTCCCCACTCTAAAAGTGATGTCAAATCTTCCCTCCATGTTGAATTTAAGAGAGAAGACTAAATTATCAATAAACTTATTGGTGAGTTCGATGGTATAACCATACCTATTAGAAAAGCCCACATCATCCTCGGTATAAGTAGATGTTGAGAAATCACCAATAAAGTTAATGAATATAAATAATTCGTTGTATGTATCCTCGGTATTAACGACGTAACGTTCTACACCATCACTACCTTTGAATGTACGGACACCTAATAATTCTTCTTCGAGATCGATTATTTCAAAGTTAATCTTATCCCATTCAATGTTCACTTCTTTTTGAGTGTTTTTCTTAAAATAGCCAATGCTATTAATAGAAATTGGATTACAGCTATAAGATGATTCAATCACTAAAAGTTTTTCTCTAATGTTATAGGCATAGTCGTGCCCACCTGTATATGCTTGACCTAATTCTTGATATTCAAATAGTTCTTTGCCGTTATAAACGTCATAAGCATAGGCTGCGTAGCAGGTATTACCCGAACCAATCCTTTTACCGATACATAAGTCTTTATGATTATCAAAGTTAATATCTGCGACATAAAGAGAAGCGATATTATCCACATTGAAAGGATTGCCATCAATATTTAAAGTTACTTGATAATAACCACTATTATTTAATGTGAAACTTAAATTATCAAAATCCCTGAGGTAGAGAGGGGTGGTTCTATTTTTATAATTGGTTTCATAATCTTGAGTATCATAGAAAGCATCAAAAACTCTTTCGCCTTTAGCGTATTGGCTTTCATCTTCTATACTAGAATTATGGCTTGGGTGGTTATAAGAAAAAGAATCTCTATCACCAAACGTGAAGCCACCTCCATTAGCGCCACAAGAAGACAAGAGTAATGATATGAATGGCAATAATAATTTGATTGCAAGTCTCTTTTTTCGCATAGGGCTATTATACCTCCAAACCATCTAATACTCGACAGTTTTTTCTCCCTTTCACCTATTAGACACATTTGTTAGCAAAAACTGCTAAAAAAAATAAAAACCCTCGAATTTTCTTCGAAGGTTTATTTAATAAATTGGTACACTCTCAGGGATTCGAACCCTGGACCCCGAGATTAAGAGTCACGTGCTCTGCCAGCTGAGCTAAGAGTGCATCGCTAGATAATCATATAACAAACTGGCAAATTAAGGCAAGTAAATATTCTTTATATTTAATATAAGGATATAGAAAAAGCCCCCACTATGGAGTGAGGGCTAATCGTTTAATTAGTAATTAAGCCTTTTTGTATAATTCGACGAGGCTTGGTCTGATTTGTTTATCAGGAACTAAGTCAAATGTCTTAACAGCGGCAGAGAAATCTAATGTGATTTTGCCATCAGCAGCGGCATAAGTGATGCCAGCAGCTTTTAACGCAGCGATTGTTGTACCGTCAGCTTCTGGTTTGAAAGCATTATAGTTGCTATCGCATGTGAAGACGATTCTATCAAAATCATTAGCGTGGCTAATTGTGACTTTGTGACCAACATACCATCTGCATGAAGCATAGTCTGCTTTCCAAACGTTAACATCATTGTTGGATGTGTTCTTTCTAACAACGATAGAAACGCCACCAACTGATGTATAGGTAATCTTTGGATCTGTTGCAGCGGTTAATTCGTTATTGATAACGACTGTTGTATCTTTGTTGTAGCTTAAGTCAGCGACTTTGTTGTA
>CAMJEC010000068.1 GCA_946404585.1 uncultured Caryophanales bacterium | reverse complement strand
TCAAGGTGAAAAAGGCGAACAAGGTGTTGGCATCAAAGAAATCAAGAAAACAGGTAATGATGGATATTGTGATATCTATACAATCTTCCTAACCGATGATTCTGAATATGAATTCAAAGTTCCAAACCGCGCCGTTTCTATGGAAGTGGAAGACACTAGATTGGATAACGATGACAATCCATATCCATACTTTGCTAACACATCCGCTCCATTAGGCGTTGAAATAACTGTTGAATTTGCTGACGGAAGTGAAGAAGTCCTTGATGATGATGCTTATACAGTCACAGGCTTTGATCTCTCAGCTGCAGGTAATGGTGAAGCCACAATTACATTTGGTCCATTATCTGAAACACTTGCCTATCAAGTTGCTGATATTTCAGATTATATCTATGCAGACTTACTTCTCGAAGATGATACACTTGTCGACAAGGTTCCTGGATTAAGCTCAGGCGTTGAAGATTATCAATACGAAGGTGGCCAATTATTTGTTATCTTCGAAGAAGACCTCGAAGCAGCAGATGTTATTGCTCAATATGGTACAGAATTATTAGCTGCTAACTGGACAGAAAATGGCGCTGACTCTTATGGCGATATGCACTATAAATCACCAAATGGTGAATTAGATATTTGCCCATGGAGCTATTATGATATAGCGGTTATTGTTGATATTAAGAATATTAAACCATTACCAACACCAGAAAATTCCACCTTACAATCAATCATGTGGGGCGCCTTAGAACCATTCTATAGCCCAACTTATGCATGGGATGATTTAGTTGGATATAACGTTATTCAATCTATTGATGAAGATGAAGATGACGTTATTGATGGATATTATGCCTACATTGGATTCGGCTCTGGTAGTGAAAACTATCTTGGTGCTGTTCTTGATACAGTCGATGGTAGACTACCAAGATATTTCGTGAGTGATGGTAATAACTATCAAATTACATACCAAGGCTCAACCGCTTTATTGAGACAGTATTACACATCTGATGGTGCTTTCCTTGTCCAAGTCATTGCTAACGTCTACAGTAGCAAACTATACGCTGATATCTACGTATATGCTGCTGAATAGTCAAAGGTAATTAAAAAAACAGATAGAGGTCACGCTTCACGGCGTGATCTTTTCTTATACTTTTTACCAATACACAAAAATACGATTATAGACAACTTTGTCCATAGGAATATGTCAACTTTGCGGTCTTTTTATATCCTTGTTATTAATTAAATATATTTAGTAATATTGTCAATTTTTTGCGTTGTTGAAATTCCTATGTATTTTTATGAATTTTCTTGAATATTAAATAATTAATTCGTATTATATTAGTGTCAGGAGGTAAATAAATGGCAATAGAATGGTTTAGTTCAGATGCAAAAAATGGCGCTGCCTCTTTCTACAGCACAAATATCACATTAAATACCATCGCTTCAGTGCCACTTGAGAGTGCGTATCGAATACAAGTGGGGCTCGATGAAAACAAAAATGTTGTTATTCAGCCGGTAAGTAAAGAGCGAATGCGCGATGGAGATTTAAACGGCTATGCAATTTATCAGATCTCCATCAAAAAGACTTATGCAAGGATATCTTCCACGGACTTAATGAGGAAGGTAGCCAAAGCACTAGGTATCGTACTTGATGAAAAGCCGATCAAATACGGTACAACGTGGGATGTAAAAGAAAACATCCTCACAATCCATACAAGTATATAAGGAGGAAAGAAAGATGTGGGTATTTATTTTATTAGGTGTAGCGTTAGTGGTTCTTATCATTATCTTCATTCTCTGCTCTTACACCAAAGCAGGACCAGATGAAGCAATCATGATCTCTGGTTTAGGCAAAAGAAAGATTTTAAGAGGAAAAGCTGGCTGGAAAATTCCTTTCTTACAAAGAAAAGACAGATTATCACTCAAGGTCTTCCAAGTTGACATCAAAACACGTGAATCAATTCCAACAAATGAATTCATTAACATCAATGTTGATGGTGTCGCTAACTTAAAGATCTCCAGCGATCCAGAATTACTCGAAAGAGCGTTCGAAGCAACATTAGGCATGAACCAAGATGACTTAATTGAACAAGTCAAACAAGTTCTTGAAGGCAATATGCGTGAAATCATTGGTACAGTTGGCATTCGCCAATTAGTCCAAGACAGAAAAGGTGTTGCGGAAGCTGTTAAAGAAAACGTTATTCCAGACATGAGCAAATTAGGTTTGGAATTAGTGAACTTCAACATTCAAAACTTCTCAGATGGCAACCATGTGATTGAAAACTTAGGTATCGACAACATCTCCCAAATCAGCAAAGAAGCGGCTATTGCTAAAGCAAATGCCGATAGAGATGTTAGCATCGCCAGAGCTAAAGCAGCTCAAGAAGCCAATGAAGCAGAAGTCAATTCCAAAACCGTTATCGTCCAAAAGAATACAGAATACTCTTTAAAAGAAGCGGAATTAAAGATCAAAACAGATACCGCAAGAGCGAATGCGGATGCCGCTTATAAGATCCAAGAACAAAAGAGACAAGAAGAAATCAATACCGCGACAGTTAACGCTGAAATTTCCAAGAGAGAAAGAGAAGTCGAACTTGGTAATAAAGAAGTCGAATTAACCGAAAAGAAATTAACCGCGGAAATCAACAAGAAAGCTGAAGCGGAAAAATACGCCGCCGAAAGACTCGCTGAAGCAGAACTCTATAAGAGACAAAAAGCTGCTGAAGCAGAACTTCTTGAAGCTCAAAGAAAAGCCGAAAAGGTCAAAGTGGAAGCCGAAGCTCAAAGAATTGCTAGAGAAAAAGCTGCTGAAGCTGTCAAATTAGAAGCTGAAGCCAACAAACAAGCTGCCTTCGCAGAAGCTGCGGGTATTGAAGCCAAAGGTAATGCGGAAGCTAAAGCCACAAGAGAAAAAGCTGAAGCTATGAAAGCCTTCAACGATGCTGCTACCTTAAAGTTAGTCTTAGATAGTGGTGTCTTGCCAGAAACAGTCAGAGCCTACAGCGAACCAATCGCTGCTGCCTTAGGCCAAATCGATGGTATCACAATGTACGGTTCTGGCAACGAAGCCAAATTAGTGGAAGAAATTCAACAACATGGCGATCAAATCTTCGCTGGTATCAATAAGACACTCGGCATCGATTTGAAATCAGTCCTTCTTGGCTACTTAGGCCCAAAAGTCTTAAAAGATATTAAGAACACAAATGAAGATAAGTAATTAATTTCTCCGGGATACCCTCACAAAGTAGTGGGGGTATCTTTTTTGGTGTATAATCAATTCTAGCTATGACATATAAAGAATTAGAAAAATACTTAGAAGAAAACGGAAACAAGGAGTTCGCGGAGTTCTCTAAAACTGTATCCAATAGTGAATACCTTGTTTTTGGCGTTAAGAACCCTGTTTTACGTCAAATCGTAAAAGAACACGTTAAAGATGAAGAATTAGTCTTAGATGACTTTAAAACAGGCAAATATCTAGAAATTGACTTCATTTATTTCGGTTTAGGCCTTTCTAGAATCAAAAATATTGATGACCAACTAGAATTCCTAAAACAAAATATTAAAAACGCTAAATCATGGGCGATCACAGATACCGCTTCTACTTTTTTAAAGAAACTAACATTTGATAAGTACTGGTCATTCTTCCTTTCACTTGTTAAATCGCCTTTTACATACGATAGACGCATGGCCTATGTTCTTGGATTAAAGCTTGCAAAAGACAAAAAGATATTAGAAGTCACTAAATACATCAAAAAAGATGATGAATATATGGTGATGATGGCGGAAGCTTGGTTATTAGCGACAACTGCTATCTATTATCCGAATGAAATATATGAATATCTCCTTAAATGCGATGATATAACACTAAAAAGAAAGACAATTTCCAAAATGGTGGATTCTTTTAGAATAGATGAGGCCACTAAAGAGAGATTTAAAGGACTTAGATAATATGAAAAAACCAATTATTGCAGCATTAATGATGATACCATTCCTCACTCTAGGGGGATGCGCTACTAAAGCTAATAATGACATTAATCAATATGAAACTTTATTAAAACAATCGATCAATAATTCTGATTTTCATAGTGAACTCTATGTTTTTCCTAGTGAAATCAACACTGAAAACGCTATTGCGTTCTCTTATAAAACTAGAGAAGACCTATTTACTGGTTCATATCTTTTATATTTGGTTATGAAATATGATCAAGTCCAATTTGATGCGGAATTAAATAGATTAGACGCCATAAAAGCGGATATCGAAATACCAAACAATGTCTTTAAAACCAAAAGCATTATAAAAGACACTGATACATCACAATATGTCACTATATGTAAAGATTCCCGCTATGAATATGTGAAATATAATAGTGAAACTCTTGAAATAGCCTATGTTTCAAATCAATTATTCACTTGGAAAGAAACTGGCATAAAAAACGAGTATTTATATAAAGATATCAAAATCCCAACAGAACTTGATGATGGTGATAATTCATACAATATGTATTATTACCGTGTAGATGATATCGGCTATTACGTAAAATAAAAAGGAAACCTCCCAGTGGACAGGACTAGGAGGCTTTTATTTATGTGGTTATTTACCGCGATAACCACTTCCACTAATAAGACGTAAAAGCAGTAGTGGTTTTGCTAAAAAAAAGAAAGAAAAAAGGATCAGAATTTCTTCTGACCCTATTTTTATTCAATCTCGAATATTATTCGAAGAAGAGAATTTCTGTTGTGTTGCTATCTGA
>CAMJEC010000067.1 GCA_946404585.1 uncultured Caryophanales bacterium | reverse complement strand
AAAGAAGTATTCAGTGGGTGGTCTTTCTTCAATAGGAAAAGCGCTTTCTAATAAAGAAGAAACATCATTTCTAATATCTAATTCCCCTAAATACT
Source organism: uncultured Caryophanales bacterium (assembly GCA_946404585.1). Classification (GTDB taxonomy): domain Bacteria; phylum Bacillota_I; class Bacilli_A; order RFN20; family CAG-826; genus RUG14515. The sequence goes on along the minus strand of CAMJEC010000067.1, from coordinate 4,760 downwards.
CTCTTTTTTCTAACATATTTCTATTTTAATGCATTCTTCTTTCTTTAATATCTTTAATTTGTCATAATGTCAGTGAAGGGATATCTATTCAAAGATAATTAATGATATGAAAGCATTAGTCGTTTATTTTTCACGTATTGGTGAAAATTCTGTCAATGGACAAACTCAAGTAATTAAGAAAGGTTTTACTGAAATACTCGCCGAAAAGATTTCCGCTAGTAAGGGTGCGCCAATGTTTAAAATTGAGCCAGAAGAACCTTATCCATTTTCTTATGATGAATGTGTCAAACGTTCAAGAAGAGAAGATGAAACTGGTGAAAGAGTGCCATATTTACATCCATTACCAAACCTAGATGAATACGATGTCATCTACTTAGGTTTCCCATGCTGGTGGAGAACTTATCCACGTGTCGTGGCGACATTCGTTAGAGACTATAAGTTCATCGGTAAAACAATCTATCCATTCTGCACAAATGAAGAAGGTTCTTTAGGCCTTGCAGAAATGGAATTAAAAGGCGCCGCTAGAGGAGCGGTCATTAAACCAGGCTTTGCCTGTAAGGGTAGTGAAGTCGATAGTATCGACGCCAAACTACAAGAATGGTTGAGTAAATAATTATGAAGAAAGTAATTGAAAAAGACATTTATTATGTCGGTGTTAATGACCATCAAATCGATCTCTTTGAAGGTCAATATATCGTACCTAATGGGATGGCGTATAACTCTTATGTCATCAAGGATGAACTCATCGCCATTATGGACACTGTGGATCAACATTTTACCGAAGAATGGTTAAAGAACATTGAAAATGTGTTAGATGGTGAAAAACCAACATATTTAATCATCCAACATATGGAGCCAGATCATTCCGCTAATATTATTAATTTCTTAAAGAAATATCCAGATACCTATGTTGTCGGTAACGCTAAAACATTTAAGATGATGGAACAATTCTTCCACGAAGAAATTGCTCATAAACTCGTTGTTAATGATGGCGATACTTTAAACTTAGGTGCGCATATCTTAAACTTTGTCTTTGCCCCAATGGTGCACTGGCCAGAAGTCATGTTCACCTATGATGGCACCGCAAAAGTCCTTTTCAGCGCGGATGCCTTTGGTAAATTCGGCGCTCTTGATGTTGATGAAGAATGGGACTGCGAAGCCCGCAGATATTATTTTGGTATCGTTGGTAAATATGGTGCGCAAGTACAAGCTATCTTAAAGAAAGCTGCTACTTTAGACATCAAAACCATCTGCCCATTGCACGGTCCTATATTAAATAAGGATTTAGGGCATTATCTCAAACAATATGATATTTGGTCATCATATCAAGCGGAGACTGATGGTGTCGCTATTTTCTATACTTCGGTATATGGCCACACTAAAGAAGCAGTGGAATTACTAAAAGAAAAGTTAGAGGCTAATGGCACACCTAAAATCGCGATTGCCGATTTAGCTCGTGAAGATATGGCGGAAGCAGTGGAAGATGCTTTTAGATATTCAAAGATTGTGCTTGCCACAACCACATATAACGCTGGTATCTTCCCATTTATGGAAACATTTATCGCCCACTTAGTGGAACGTAATTTCCAAAATAAGAAGATTGCTTTTATTGAAAATGGTTCATGGGCACCTTTAGCGGCGAAAGTCATGAAAGAGAAACTTGCTAACTGTAAGAATCTCACCATTATTGAACCAACAGTGAAAATTCTTTCGGCGATGAGTGAAGAAAATAGAAGCCAGATTAACCTTCTCGCAGATGCCCTTAGTAGTGACTATAAAGCAATGAAGGAATTAAAAGAAGAAAATAAGCCAGAATTAGATCCAAAAGCCTTATTCAAAATCGGCTATGGTCTATATGTTGTGACCTCTAGTGATGGTAAGAAAGATAATGGCTGTATTGTTAATACAGTCACACAGTTAACTGATACACCTTTACGCGTCGCGGTCAATATTAATAAACTTAATTATTCACATGATTTAGTAAAGAAAAGTGGCATCCTTAACGTTAACTGCTTAAATAACGAAGCGCCATTTAGTGTTTTCCAAAAGTATGGCTTTGCCTCAGGTAAAGATACCGATAAATTCGCAGGAGAAGAAGTGCTTAGAAGTGAAAACGGTTTAGTGGTTCTTTCTAATTACATCAATGCCTTTATCTCACTTAAAGTTGATAATTATGTCGATTTAGGAACTCATGGCATGTTCATTTGTTCTGTGACTGAAAGTAAGACAATCAACAACATTGAAACCATGACTTATAACTACTATCAAGCAAACGTTAAGCCAAAACCAAACACCGAAAAGAAGAAAGGCTACGTTTGTAAAGTATGTGGTTATGTCCATGAAGGTGATTTACCAGAAGACTTTATCTGTCCATTATGTAAACATGGTGTGGCAGATTTCGAAGAAATAAAATAAAGGAGAATAGTATGAAATACGTCTGTCAAGCTTGTGGCTTCGTTTATGACGAAGAATTAGGCGATCCAGAAAGAGGTATCGCTCCAGGCACAAAATTTGAAGATTTACCAGAAGACTACACATGTGCATGGTGTGGTGCTGGTAAAGATATGTTTGCCGCTCAATAGTTCAATTAATTGAAAAGCCCAGAATTCCTAGATGGATTTATCTGGGCTTTTTTATTAAAAGTTGAATATTTTAATTAAAATTCGTATTAACCTCACGTTTTTTAAAAAACTGCATTTTATCTCTCTTGAAAAGATATTAATTATACTTTAATATAGATTTATCAATGTTGATAAGCAATCAACAAAACAAATTGTAATTGTGAATCATTGTGCTTTTTGCACGGAAAGGAATTTTTTATGAAACACAACAAATTGTTTGCGATGCTTGCTGTGGCTGCGGCCTTAGCTGTTTCAGCATGTGGTGGCAATGGTGATACTCCATCATCATCCGCTCACAAGCACTCAGCTGCTCCAGATGCTCCATGGCAACATGACAACAATAATCACTGGAAAGATTGTGCTGCTAACGATGGCGGTAAAGCCGAAAACGCTAAGCACACATTCGGTGATCCAACTGATGTAGTTCCAGCTACATGTACAGCTACCGGCTCTCAAAAGGTTAAATGTACAGTTTGTGGTGCGGAAGTCACACAAACACTCCCAATGATCGAACATACTTGGGGAGAATGGGAAATTACAGCACAAGCTGATTGTACAAATGCTGGTTCTCAAAAACACACATGTTCAGTCTGTGGTACAGAAGAAACAGAAACAATCCCAGCCAATGGTCACACCTTTGGTGATTGGGAAACCGTTACAGAAGCTACATGTGATAAAGACGGTTCACGTAAACACACATGTTCAGTCTGTGGTGCTGAAGAAACAGAAACAGTTGAAGCTTTAGGCCACGATCTTGAATTAGTTGGTGGCGAAACTCCAGCTCCAGCTGGTGAAGCTACAGTCCGTCTTTATAGATGTAAACGCTGTGGCGAAACATCCTTAGGCTTCTCAGCCGATGAACCAAGTGAAGCATCCAAACCACACTTAATGAAGGGTGATAACGATGGTATGAGATTCTTCGGTCGTCCAATCGGTAATGCTATGGCATTAACAGCTGATGGTACATCCGTTAACCAACAAAATAACGAATGTGTCTACTGCTCTACCGAAACAGGTGACTTCTTCGAATACGTCTTCACATTAAATGCTGACCAAGCCGCTACATTAGCATCCGCTAGATTATACTGCGATGCTAGACCAGCCAACTACTTAAGTGGTGACTTCTGGGCATATAACAGAAGTGCTGATGACTGGACCCCAGGTTACTATATCGATGGTGCTGATGATCACGTCCAAAAAGACGCAACCACTGGCGAAGTCGTTATGGTTAAAGACCATGCTCAAGCCACAAAGAACGAAGATGGCTCCTGGACCGAAGGTGTCGAACTTGATACCCAAGTTAAGATGGGCGCTCGTATTGAAGACTACAGATACATCCTTTACGTCGATGGTCAACCAGTTGACTTTGATGCAGATACATCTGTCCCAGTTAAAGGTAGCAGTCAAAACATGCAAAGAGCTGAATATGTCTTACCATACACATTCCACTTACACGAAGGTAAGAACACAATCTCCTTACGTATGGCTGGTGGTTATAGATCCGAATTCTATAACTTCATCTTCAGACCATATGTTGCTCCAACCCAAGTTACTGTTAACGAAACAGCTCTTGAAGTTAGAGAAGGTAAAACTGCTCAAATTACAAGTTCAATGGAAGGCTTAACATATGCCTCCAGCAATAACCAAATCGCAACAGTCGATGCTAACGGTTTAGTTACTGGTGTCAAAGCTGGTACAGCCACAATCACTGTTTCCAAAGAAGGTAACTACAAAGACGCTAAAGTCGCAGTTACAGTTCTTGAAAAAGAAGGTATCATCGCTCTTAATTTAGGTGATGGTGTCATCGCTCCAGAAGGTGGTGCTGAACCATACAACTCCTCTTATAGTGGTGAATGGCTCAGAAACTTTGCCAAAGATGCTACATTAACATATACATTCCAAGCTGAAAAAGCCGGTTTATATGACATCCAATTAGGTTTAAGAGGCGCTATTGCTGATTTATCAACAGTCATGGCTATTAAAGTCAATGATGCTGATGTTGCCGTTTCTGGCTCAGTCAATAGTAACTCCGCAGCTGTTGATACAATCGTTGGTCAAGCTAACTTAAAAGCTGGCGAAAACACAATGGTTATCACAATCCTTGCTGCTGATAGTGGTCTTTACTTAAAGAGCCTCAAG
>CAMJEC010000066.1 GCA_946404585.1 uncultured Caryophanales bacterium | reverse complement strand
TATCTTGGAATGGTTTTAAATTAATTGTGGTTGTTTCAGTAGGAATATAGGCTTTGCCCCAACCTAAAGCATATGAACTAAATGGGTCATGAGAACCAACGTTATTATCTTGCATGGAGAAACCAGCGGCAGGATTATATTGACCAGAATAGTCATAATAGTCTTCTAAACCAAAGACGTGACCCATTTCATGGATGTATGTATGAGTATCAAGTGAACAATATGTGGTATCGCCACCAGCATAAGTCTTACCAGTGCGTGAATAGGCCTTATTACTACCATACATAAAGTCGTAGCTAGCCCAGAAGAAGACATTCGCACCTGGACTTGAAATATTTTGAACATTTGAATCTTGAATCCAATAGCAATATGCCCATAAGTTATCACGGTTTTCATCATCTAATGAACCATAGTCAGGCGCACCATAAATGAGCATGACACTATCGAGATAGCCATCACCGTCTTTATCGTAGTTAGTTCTGCTATCACTACTGTGATTAGAGAAATACCAATTTGAAGCAGTTGTAACTAAGGATGCGGTACGTGATGAACTTGTATCGTAGTAAGAAGAAGCTTGGCCACATGAATACCATTCAGAAACGGTACCAGTAAATGTTAAAGCGCCATGGCTTTCTTCTTCATAGAAGGTTTTAACACTTCTCCAACCAGTTTCTGAGTTGGTGCCAAAATAAGCGGTTTGGATATCACCTCTAACTGTTTCTTTTTTACTTTCGATAATATAATTGCTGGAATCATTAAACCAAACTGGGATAACTAAAATATTTGATTCACCAACGCATGGCGCAGATGAGAATGCATGAGCATTATACTTGATGTAGTCTTTATAATTGTATGATGCCTTCTTTGCCTCTAAAGTACTTGGTTCTGGAGTGGAACTTGAAGAGGATGAAGAAGATGAAGTACTAGTTGGTTTTGAGCTAGAGCTGGAGCTTGATGATGGCTTGCTACTGGAGCTAGAACTAGAAGAACTGCTACTAGATGAACTAGAGGAAGAACTTGAAGAGCTCGAAGAGCTGCTGGAAGAACTAGAACTGCTTGAACTGCTTGAACTACTAGAGTTGGACGAACTAGAGCTAGAGGAAGAACTACTACTGGAGCTACTAGACGAGCTTGAGCTACTGCTAGAAGATGAACTACTAGAACTTGAACTGGATGAGGAACTACTAGATGAGCTACTGCTAGAAGAACTTGAACTAGATGAACTACTAGATGAACTGGATTCACTAGAAGAGGAACTTGAAGAAGAATCACTACTAGGGGTAGTATCACTTGAAGAATTATCGCTTGTTGAAGATGGACTATCGCTTGATTCATCACTTGAAGTTGATGGATCTACTGATTCAGTGGATGTACTTGTACTTGTTGGAGTATAGTTTGGATCACCACCAAAGGTAAAAGACCACGATTGACAGCCACTAATAGCGGTCACCGCAGTTAATGCGAATGCAAATGCTAATAATTTCTTCTTGTTCATATAATAGAGTCCCTTGTTCGACAGTGTATTTAACACTGGGGGTTTATTATAACATTTTGAACTTTAAATGAAATAAAAATTATTTCTCTATCATTATGATAGTTTTTCGAGAAAAACAAAAAGGAGAGCTAAAGCTCTCCGTTATCTATGCTGTTGGAACTCCGTTAATAGAATAGACATAAGTCGTGTTGTCTAATTCAGGAGTATCGTAGTTATAGTAGAACGCTCTACCATGAACTATCAATTCATCACCAATTTGTAATTCGTTAACACTATTCCAAGTGCCATATTTATTACCATCGGTTTTCTTTAGATAGTAAATCATGATTTCATAATCTGTGCCAGCATCTTTAATGTAAACCTTGCTCATATCACCTTGGCTTGATACAAAGGCAGCTTGTCTACTGACAACACCCTTATAGTACATAGCAAGTGAACCCGCAGCGGAAGCACTTGAGCCTGGATGTGTATAGGCATATTCAAGAGCTTCTTGTACTGTTCTTGGATCTTCAAGTGTACCTTGATGGCCAGTTTCAATTGGGATTGCACCATATCCACCATTAGCGATGAAACGATTTAATAAATCTCTAGCGTAGACACCACCATTTTCGAATTTAGCAATCACGTTAAGTGATGTATAGTAATCGACTGTATAGGTATCAGTCACTAAATAATAAGTTGTATAGTCATCGATATTGTATCTAATAGATTCACCATAACTTGACCATTTGGTGTAGTAATTGGAGTTACCGGTAATGAACTGTGTATTTCTTAAATTTCTACCAGAAATAGAACATAAGGAAACATCGTTATCAAATGGGAATAAATTATATAAATCCGCATAGGTGACATCACCTTGTGGTAGGTTAGAACCACGACAGGAAATATAACCACCACCGAGGATGAGATTATATTGACTTCCCCAGGTAGTATTACCATAGTCATAATATAAATCAGCTACTGTTTGCTTTAATTCAGAAGCATATCTATTAGTGTCGTTATAGCCGCTGACATCATAAGCAAATTGATATTGATTTTTATATTTATCAAAGATGGCTTTTGTTTCAGCATCTTCAGCGTAATTACGATATGGCGAAGTGCTGTTATATAAGTCATAGCTCACAGGAGTATTAACTGTGTATGTGCTATTGGCTAAGTTAAGATCAACGGTAATACGATAGAAGTTTTCGTTATAGGCATTAGATTGAACGTGATAAACACCACCAGCGTCAACATCCACATATTTATTATGTGTATGACCTTCTAAGACTAAGTCAACGTATTTACCAGTGCTGAGTTCTGTATCATAATCACCATCGTTATAAGAACCATGGATGGAATAGATAATGAAATCACATTTTTCTTCGTTTCTTAATCTAGTGGCTTCCGCTTTAACTAAACTAGTTAAGGTATAGCCAGTAGCAAAAGTAATATCCGCTACTTTGCTTCTAGAAATAGAAGAATAACAATTACCAATGGCACCGATAACGCCAATCTTAGCGCCCCCACGTGTAAATGTTGTGGATGGAGATAAATAGTTCACTCTTTGGTTATTACTTCTATATAGGACGTTAATTCCTAATGTTGGGAAGTTAGCGAGTTCTTGATTACTAACAACGTATTCTTGTCCCCAGTCAAATTCGTGGTTACCAACAGTCATGGAAACAAAATCCATTGAATTCATCCATTCTGTAACGATGTTGCCACGTGTAAGACCACTTTCCACAGAGCCTTGCCACATATCACCTTGAGAAATAAAGATTGATGTTGCAGGTGTTGAAATCTCTTTTAATAATGTCGTGGTTTTACTTAAGCCTAAGCCCTTACCTTGTGTATCAATGACATTACCATGTGTATCATTAAAGGCAAAAATATCTAAAGATACATTAGTCGGTCTTTGACTTGACGATGAGCTTGATGAAGATGATGAAAGGCTAGTAGATGAACTGCTGGAGCTTGAAGAGCTTGAGCTAGATGAACTACTAGAACTACTACTTGAAGAACTGCTAGAAGAAGATTGACTACTACTACTAGAAGAACTTGATGATGAGATGCTACTTGAACTAGATGAACTAGAGGAAGAGCTTATAGAACTACTTTTTGATGTAAAAGTATCTATTTCACTACTCGATGTGACTGTATTAGATGAGGAAACACTGCTAGACGAGTTGCTTCCACTATTTTTAGAAAAGTCACAAGCGCTGACGCACATTGCCATAAGCATAAATGCGCTTATTAAAATACTTTTCTTTTTCATAAAAAACCTCTCGCTAATATTAAACAAGAATTAATAAATGCTTTCAATGACAAATTATCACGATACTATCTTGATATTAGCGGCGGGCACGCCCTATGGTATCGTAATATTTACTTTTATCGATATACATTAACTCTTCTGCTTTTCTAAGTGCTTCTTGGAAAGTTGTTTCATTAGACTTTTTATCAATGAAGCAAGTACCAATCGCCGCGGTATATTGGCCTTCACGCATCTTTTCTCTAATTTTAGTGGCCACTTCATCAAGTTGTTCAATCTTTCCTTGGAACATTAGGATAGTGAATTCATCACCACTGACACGATATGCACACATGATGGATTGATCAATACTACTTTCAAAAATCTTCGCTAAGAAGATAAGGGCTTCGTCCCCTGTTTGGTGACCATAGTTATCATTAACGAATTTTAATTCGTTCATATCAATCATAATCACACCATTAACGACATCTTGATAACGGGATAAGTCTTCTAAATATGTTCTTCTATCATATAGATTAGTTAAAGGATCTCTAGAAGAATTAATAGTCATAATAAAGATATAGTTAACCATCGCACATATTTCACAAACGATGTTTAATAAGTCATTTCTTGTAGTGATCATTTCCGCGGCAACAGTGGCTAATACTAAGACCACACACATGATGATAACCATACCATCACGACGGTGCTTACCATGGAATCTCACAGTAGAAACATAAACAGATACGCCTAAATAGAATAAACATATAGCGTGAGAAATAAAGTTAAGGAATGTTCCTCTCATGAATGAAGCACTGACACCATCATCATTCATTTGATAATAGAATATTAGTTTTGCTAAAGGTTCCACTTTCATGAAGATAACTGGAATGAGATAGACAAGTAAATTCACTAATAACGGAATGGTAACTAAAAGGTAGAATCCACGACCACGCTTAAATTCCATATTAGTGAGTAAGACGAAAATATATAACAAGATTGGTCTTAAGATATAACCAAGTGAGGTAAAGACTGTACCTATTTCAGGTAAGCCTTTAGCTTGGGAATATTTTTCCATAAAGACCACGACTGAAAGAATTAGAACAATCAAAGTGAAAACTAGAAAGAAGATACTTTCTTTTTTTCTGACACGTAAGTTTCTAAAAGCGAGAAACACCATGACGATTGAAATAGTAAATAATGGAATGTTAATAACAAAATATGAACTGATATCCATAAGTCTCCCAAATACTTGTGTGTATTTTATCACTTG
>CAMJEC010000065.1 GCA_946404585.1 uncultured Caryophanales bacterium | reverse complement strand
TCTTTATGCGCAACGACGAATTTAATAAGATAGAAATAACAAACGAAAAGCAAACAAGCGGCTTCGAATTCGGAAAAACTCAGAAGTTAGAAGCTACTTTTCAAAAAGATAATAAATTACCTGAGGGTGAACTTAACGAAAAGTATATCGGTAAGACTATTCGTAAGAAAACGGAAGTCAATGTTCAGTATGAAAATAAAGCAGTTGCCCCTGTACATGGTTCCACAACAGTAACAAGCGCTACAACCGCAAGTAACGTTGCTGCCACAACCGCCACAGTAGTAACAGCAGCCTCAGTCGTCGCGGTAACCGCTGTTGCAGTGGGTACTGGTGTCTCTGTTGCAATACATAAATATGATTATAAATTTAATTCTTTTGTTGTTGGCGTTGACAGTTTAACTTGTGACCTTCTAATTATGGATGACAATAGACCTGATGGTGAGCCATATGAACGTTATTCATATATAGAAGAAAACGAACGAGAAGTAGAAGACGAGACATCCGAAAAAGAGGAAGAAAAGCCTTTCGTTCTTCGTGTATATAACGATGTTTATGAGCACACATATGAAGCAAAACTTGGTGTATGTGAATGGTACTTTGAAAATCTTAAACCCAATCAACAATATCACATCTCTTTAAGCGAAAAACGTTTCGGTGGTGAAACTATCTTTGATGAACAATTCACAACATTAAAAGAAGAGACACGGGTATCTGAATTTAGAGGAATTGAGTGGGATAAGAAATGCAATTTCTTAACGATGATGATGAATGTCAGACTTGATTACCAAGATGACTATGATCGTTTCTCTGATTTTAAGTTTAATCTTAAATCTGAAGTAATGACCGCAGATGGGGCAAATGAGATTTCTTATGATTTGGTCAAAACCACTGAAGAACAACAAATTAAATTAGATGACAACCAATTCTTCAATCTAGTGGAAACTTATGAATACACATTCACCTACATGGATGAAGGTGTTGAAGTGACCGCTGAAAAAGGAACTGTTCACTTTGAAGATAACAGTGGTGCTAAATCTGAATGGCATAAATTTATCTTTGATAAAACTGCAAACTTCATCAATAGAACATTTGAAGTACAACTAGATTTCGTTGACGACTTCAATGTCTATGATAATTTCGTTCTATCTTTCTATATGACCTATGAAGAAGAAGGCAAACAGGTTATCGATGAAAGAAGCGAGGATATTCCGCTTCAAAAAACCACTGAAGTCCAGACAGTAGACCTTGATGGTATTGAAGTGATGTTGTCTGATGACTATTACTATAAACTCACATGTAATTACTATAACGAATTAACAGTGTTGGATGAGGGCTTTGTCACATTCACTGATAACAGTGGAGCTGTCACTGAATTCCGTGAATTAAAGTTTGATAAAAAAGTGAATTTTGATACTAGAACATTTGAAGTGCAATTAGATTACACTAATGACTTAGGTTACTTATATGGTTTCCAATTCACTTTAACTGACTTAGAGACAAGTAATGAAAGAACATATTATCTACAAGAAACAACAGATGTTCAAACCATCACAGTGGATGAAATTGAACAAGGTACAGAAGATAATCCAGTTTATTTAATAGATGTTGTTGAACATAGAATGTCTTATTCCTTTAAATATATGAATCAAGATATGGAATATGTTGTCGTGGAAGGCGAAGAATTCAAATTTGAGAATTCATTAGTTAGTACATTCCAAGGTATTGAATCACCATATGACTTTGGTCATGACGAATACAATGATGATTATCTTTTACCAATAAAACTCATCTACGATGATGCTGCACACGTGTATTCCGTTTTTGAAATCAAACTTCTCAAAAATAATGAATTATATGGACGTTTGATGATGGAAGGTGAAAGAGGATTTGATAAATGGCAATATGCCACCTTCACTGGTATGGAAGGCCATCAAATAGAAGATATCATCGGTTCAAATATCACTATGTCTGTTGTTGCTATGTTAAAAGATGGCACTCAAGAAGAAGCTTATTCTAAGGAAGTAACATTCACCTTAGAAGAGACTAAAGAATTATATGATTTAAATTTTGACGATGGTACTGAACCAGGCAGCATTGCCTATGGTAACTATCAAATCGGCTTTACTCCAATCTATTCGGGTAAGAGATATTTATTCCATTGTACTTTGAATGTGGAATGTCAGTCCGGCAGAGTCTATGAAATCCCATTCGACTTTGACGAAATGAATCAAATAACCTATGCCTATTTAGGCACTTGTGATAATTTCAGCGAAGATAACTTTGAAGAAGACTTTAATAGTCCAGTAAAGTTATCAATTACATATTTCACATACCATTACGAAATGGTCGATCTTGGTAATGGTAGTGGCCCAATGGAAGAACGCGTGTCTGATAATAACGAGAAGACCGTTGTTATTCATGAAAGCTATCAATTTACATTGCAAGCATAATTAACTGTTTTCTAGGAGGTAATTGTTATGAAAAAAGAAACAAGAAACAGAATTATCAAGTGGTCGCTATATGCACTTCTAGTGATAGCGACAATCCTCATCTTTGTCTTCAGCAACTATATTTTTGGTGCTGGTAAAGACAGTGTTACTAAGACTTTACCTGATGGAAGTCAAGTCAAAGAGACAATTTGGACAATTCAAGAGCCAATGTTCTACAATTCCAATACGGGTAGTGCTTTTGCGGATTATTTCTTAGAACACTTTATTCCTAACACATTAAGAACAATTCAAATTGCCGGTATCGCTATTACATTTGCGATTGCCTTACATTACTTAGCAAAGATTGTATTTAGAAGTAAGAAAGGTAAAACAATTTCCCGTTTATTAGTATCATTCGTTAAATGGGCGATTGCTCTTACCGCTGTATTCTTCATTTTAGATGCTTGGGGCGTACCTGCTACCGCAACATTAACTGGTGCTGGCGTACTTGCTCTTATCATAGGTCTTGGTTCTCAATCCTTAGTGGCTGATATCTTAGCTGGCATCTTCATCGTCTTTGAAGGTGAATTCCAAGTTGGTGATATCGTTATCATCGATGGTTGGAGAGGCGAAGTTAAAGAAATTGGTATGAGAACCACTAAGTTATTAGATGCCGGTGGTAACGTTAAAATCGTTAACAATAGTGAAATCAAAACGATTATTAACCAAACTCAAGAGCTCTCTTTAGCTAAAGCTAATGTCTCTGTTTCCTATAACGTTAGAATTGAAAAAGTTGAAGCGGTTATCGCTGATAACATCGCGAAGATTAAAGAAAAGATTCCTGCTATTGAAGAAGGCCCATTCTATAAAGGTGTTACCGAATTAGGGGAATCAGGTGTTGGATTACTCTTCGTTGCCAAGTGTAAAGAAGATGATATTTACCAAGTTCAAAGAGATCTTAACCGTGAAATCAAAATTATGTTTGATGATAACAACATTGAAATCCCATTCAATCAACTCGTTGTGCATATGGGTGAAGATGCTGATCAACAACAAGTCAGCAAACAAGATATCAGAAAAGCTGATAGATTTAACGAAGAACAAAAAGAGTTATCTCAAGATATCTCTGTTGAAAAATAATTACCTCTTAACTTATAAATATAGCCCATCGAAAGATGGGCTTTTCTTTTAAAACTTAAATACGAATATCAATAATATCATTAAGGTGATGTGGACCGCTAAACCTAACCAGTTAACCGCGGTGAAGTACCAGTGTTCACCTTTTGTCTTATGACGGAAGATTAGCATCGCTGGATAACCACCGAAGGCACCGCCTAAGAATGACAATAGTAATAATGTTTTCTCTTTAGTTCTCCATTTACCAGATTTGGCTTTCTTCTTATCTATGCCATAAGCGATAAATGTAATAAGAGAAAGAAGAACTAGATATGAAGCATACACTATAATTACAATTTGTTTTGTGGTCATAAGTTTCACCAATGCATTAAGTTTTTACCGATTTCTTTTTTGTTATTAATATCTGCTTCAAAACATCTATAAATATCACCAACATTATTAATCTTATTCTCTGATAAGACCATAATGGATAAAGCTTCTTGTACTTTCTTATCGTTCAATGCCTTAGCGACATGTTCAAAGTCTTGCTTTGTACTTCTTGTAACACCTTTAAGCGATAAGCCTTTTTCTAACACTAATCTAGTATTAATAGGGGATTTCTCTTCGTTGACACCCATTAAGATTAAATCAGCGCCTGGGATTGATAAATCAATCATATTGTTAATCGCATCCGCGGAGAACTTGCCACCAACCGCTTCGATAAGAGTGTCAAACTTCTCACCCTTATACTCTTCAAACTTCGCAGTTTTCGCGTTCTTAAAAGATTCTAATTTATGGTCATCAATACCAAAGACTGTTAAATCTAAATCAGGATGATCATATCTAAGCATGATATAAACGATATAGGCCATAATGCCATCACCGAATAACGCTAATTTCTCGACTTCATTAAAGTCTATTCTACGTAATGCCGCAGTCGCGACGCTTAATAATTCGGAGAAAACCGCAATACTTGGAGCAATGGATTCATCATACTTAACTAGTAAATCCGGGCTACACGTGTAGTAGTTTCTTAAAAAACCATCCGCTGTAGAACTTCTAAAAACAGCTTTAGGATAATAGTTATCACCTAAGTCTTTTCTATGACATCTACGGTTGGAATTATCACTATAGAACTTATCATCAAATGAGTTAGGCACTAAGATGACTTTATCACCTTTCTTATATGTGCCTGTTGGATCTTTAACAACTTCACCAACCGCTTCATGGATTGGGGCTAATGGATATTTATGGTTTAAAACGTTGATATCACGGTTACCTAAAAAGTAACGGATGTCCGCTTTACAGATGGCCATCGTGTCCACTCTAACTAAGACCTTATTATCCATGTCTTCCACAGTATCAATGAATTTCTCAATGACACCAGGAGAGGTAACTTTATAAATATTATTAAACATTAAAGGACAACCTCAGTCTTTCCAATCTTTAATAAGGCT
>CAMJEC010000064.1 GCA_946404585.1 uncultured Caryophanales bacterium | reverse complement strand
AGTTAACGCTATTGCCCCTGGCTTCTTTGCTGCTAAACAAAACCAAGCCCTCTTATATAACGCAGACGGTTCACCAACCGCTAGAACAGGCAAAATATTAGCGGCAACACCAATGAAGAAATTTGGTCAACCAGAAGATTTATATGGCGCTTTGCTTTTCTTAGCTAGTGATGAAGCAAGTGGCTTTGTAACTGGTGTTTGCATACCAGTTGATGGTGGCTTTAATGCCTATAGTGGTGTCTAATATGAAAAAGTTTTTTGACGAAAACGTTCTTTTAGATAATCAAATAGCGGTCACCTTATATAACCAAGTTAAAGATTTACCAATTATTGATTATCACTGTCATTTAGACCAAGACAAAATTGCTCAAGACGCTGCTTTTGATAATATCGGTAGCCTTTGGCTAGCGGGTGATCATTATAAATGGAGAGCAATGCGTTTATGTGATGTTGATGAATATTACATTACTGGTAAGGCAAGCAATGAAGAAAAGTTTTATAAATACGCTGAAATTATGCCTAAACTCATTGGTAATCCCTTATATTATTGGACACATTTTGAATTACAAAGAGTTTTTGGTATTAATGAACCACTAAATAAAGATACCGCTCATGAGATTTATAAAAAAGCTAATGAAGTATTAAAAAATAAAACAGTGAGATCTTTATTAAAAGAATTCAATGTCGAATATATTGCAACTACTAACGACCCATTGGAAGAACTCAATAATCACGGGGACTTTGATGGTATCAAAGTGAGACCAACATTCCGTCCTGATAAGTTCTTGACCTTGGATGATGCTTATTTAAAAGAATTAAGTAAATTGACGGATATCAATATCGAAAGCATTGAGGATTTAAAAAACGCCATATGTGCAAGGCTTGATTATTTTGTTAATAAAGGTTGTAAGATATCTGACCATGGCTTTTTAGATTTCCCTAATGATATTGCAAGCGATGAAGAAGCAAAACATTTATTTATTAATAGAGATGCTTTAAATAAAAAAGAAAAAGACAGTTTATTTGGCTATCTTTTACATTTCTTAATGCAAGAATATCAAAAAAGAAATATTGTTGTACAACTCCATTTTGCTGTGACACGCAACATCAATACAAGCATGTATCAAAAAGTAGGAGTTGATGCTGGTTTTGATGTCATCGCTAGTGAAATTAATTACCAATCTTTAATTAAGTTCTTAGATAGTTTAGATGATGAACACCGACCAACAATTATTCTTTATTCGTTAAATCCTAATACCATTGCTCCTTTAGCGTGCATCAGCGGTGCTTATCGCCATATTTATGTCGGTGCTGCATGGTGGTTTAATGACACGCTAAACGGCATTAAAAGAAACCTTGATTTGACTGCTGAATATGCTGTTTTAGGCACTAATTTGGGCATGCTTACTGATTCTCGATCGTTCTCAAGCTATGTGCGATTTGATTTCTTTAGAAGAATTCTTTGTAGTTATGTCGCTAACAAAGTAGAAGCCGGTGAATACGATCAAATAGAAGCAAGCAAAATTGTTAAGGATATTTGCTATAACAACATTAAAAAATTATTAGAAACAAGGAGATAGAACATGAGTATTTATGAACAAATTAAAAACTATAGAATAGTGCCAGTTGTGGTCATTAATAGTGTTGATGATGCTTTAGTAACAATGGAAGCTTTAGTTAAAGGTGGTTTACCAGTTGCAGAAATTACTTTTAGAACTGAATGCGCTCCTGAAGCGCTTGCTTTAATTGCTAAAAAGTTTCCAGATGCTCTTATTGGTGCGGGTACAGTTATTAACGCTGAACAATGTGAAA
This sequence comes from uncultured Caryophanales bacterium, assembly GCA_946404585.1. Taxonomy (GTDB): domain Bacteria; phylum Bacillota_I; class Bacilli_A; order RFN20; family CAG-826; genus RUG14515. The sequence goes on along the minus strand of CAMJEC010000064.1, from coordinate 3,274 downwards.
AAGCCATTAGAAGTGGTGCTAAGTTCATTGTTAGCCCTGGTTTATCTAGTAATGTTGATGCAATATGTAAAAAGCATAATATCCCCTATATTCCAGGAGTGGCTACACCAACTGAGATTATGCAAGCGCTTGATTTAGGTATTAATGTTGTGAAGTTTTTCCCAGCAAGTAATTTAGGCGGTGTTAAAACTTTAAAAGCTATATGTTCAGCCTTCCCACAAATTGAAGTGATGGTGACGGGTGGCATCAATGAAGAAAATGTTAATGAATATTTAGCGTTTAATAAAATTATCGCCGTCGGTGGTAGTTGGATGATGAAAGGGAATCCTTTAGAAATTGAAAATAAGACAAGACGTGCCTTAGAAATTATTGGAGGTAATAAATAATGAAAGTCGTCACATTTGGTGAATTAATGCTCAGATTAGCCCCAGAGGGCTATTTAAGATTTATCCAATCAAACAAATTTGAAGCCACCTTTGGTGGAGCTGAGGCTAATGTTGCTGTTTCTTTAGCGAATTACAATCAAGATGTCAGCTTTGTTAGTAAGCTTCCTAATAATGAAATTGGTCAAATGGCTATTAATAGTTTGAGACAATATGGTGTTAACACTTCTCACGTTGTTAGAGGTGGTAACCGCGTTGGCATCTATTACTGTGAAAAAGGCGCCTCTCAAAGACCGAGTAAAGTCATTTATGACCGCGCTTATTCTTCGATTGCCTTAGCTAAAAAAGAAGATTTTGATTGGGATAAGATTTTTGAAGATGCCGATTGGTTTCATTTTACTGGTATTACTCCCGCCTTATCTAAAGAAGTAGCGGAAATAACTTTAGAGGCTTGCAAAGCCGCTAAAGAAAAAGGCATTGTCGTTTCATGCGATCTCAACTTTAGAAAGAAATTATGGTCTAATAAAGAAGCTAATGAAACAATGAGCAAGCTTTGCAAATATGTTGATATTTGTATCGCTAACGAAGAAGATGCGAAAGATGTTTTTGCTATCGAAGCTAAAGACACTGATATTAATACTGGCAAATTAAATAAAGAAGGCTATGTTTCAGTAGCAGAACAATTATGTCAAAGATTTAACTTTAAATATGTGGCTATCACATTAAGAGAATCAATTTCCGCTAACGATAATAACTGGTCAGCTATGCTTTACAATGCTAAAGAAGGTAAAGCCTCTTTCTCGAAGAAATACGCTATTCATATTGTCGATAGAGTCGGCGGTGGTGATTCCTTTGGTGCGGGTTTAATTTACGCTTTAAGAAATTCTTATAAAGATCAAGACGCGATTGAATTTGCTGTCGCTGCTAGTTGTTTGAAACATTCTATTGAAGGTGATTACAATCTCGTATCATTAGAAGAAGTTAAAGCTCTTGCTAATGGGGACGCTAGTGGCCGAGTAAAAAGATAATTCTTTCATCTAAAGTAAATAACCTTATCTTGATAAAGATGAGGTTTTTTATTGGCATTAGAAATATAATTATTCATAATTAATTTATGGAAAAACTTACTAAGTCTCCACGTTTGAATTATTTATTAGGACAAATGGGTATTTTCACATATTACGATGTGATTAATCATTTACCACATCGTTATGATGATTATTCCTATACCGATGAAACTAATATCCAAGATAAACAAAGAGTGGTTCTTTTAGGCAAGGTAATTTCTGTTCCAAGAGTGGTACCTTCTAGGAGTGTGACCGTTCTTACTTTTGACTTCATGAGTCGAAATAGAAAGTACTATAAAATCGTTTTCTTTAATCAACCATACCTCGCTAAAACGGTGAAAATTGATGAAGAATATTCCATCATCGGAACATTCAATCTTAAAAGAAATGAAGTCGATGGTATGAAAATGATTAAAGGTGAAGTGCCACTTGAAGAGAGGTTAAAGCCAGTTTATTCTCTTCCACGTGATTTCCAAAACTATTTATTCGCAAATCTCGCGGAGAAGAGTTTAAAACAATTAGAAGGTAAAATCTTCTCTTTAGTTCCTTATGATTATTTAAAGAAATATCGTTTAGTTAATAAAGAACAAGCTCTTAACTGGGCTCATCATCCTCATAGTTACCAAGAAATTCAACAAGCTCTTCGTCATTTAAAATATGAAGAAGCATTACTTTTCTCACTTAAAAATCAATTAATCAGAGAAAGTAATAAGTCTTTATCAAAAATTAGAAAAGAACCGATTGATATAGACATATGCCAACCATTTTTAGATACCCTCCCTTATAAATTAACTGAAGACCAATTAACTGCTTCAAAGGAAATTATTGAAGATATGAATCAAAATGGTCTGATGTATCGTTTACTACAAGGTGATGTTGGTACAGGTAAAACTTTAGTGTGCTTTGTGGCGATGTACGCCAATCACTTAAGAGGTGATCAAGCCGCTTTAATGGCGCCTACAGATGCCTTAGCAAGACAACATTACGCTAATGCATTAAAACTCTTTAAAGATACAAAACTTAAGATTGCCTTATTATTAGGTTCAACTCCTGCTAGCGAGAAAAAACAAATCAAAGAAGATTTAAAAGAAGGTTATATCGATATCATTATTGGAACACACGCATTGTTCTCAAAAGATGTCCAATATTCATCATTAGGATTAGTGGTTATTGATGAACAACATAGATTTGGCGTTAACCAAAGAATTGCCCTTGCTAGTAAGGGCGATCACGCCGACTTATTGATGATGTCTGCTACGCCAATTCCTCGTTCGTTAGCCTTAACTCTTTATGGTGATTTAGATATCTCCACCTTATATACATTCCCAGCTACTAAACGTGATGTTAAAACCGTCATCATGAATAGTGAAAATGAGAAGATATTTGGGGCTATCGATTATGCTCTTAGCAACAATAAACAAGCTTATGTTATTGCGCCATTAATTGACTTCAGTGAAGATGGAAGATTCTCTGTTGAACAGTTATTTGCAAAATTTGCCTTGAAGTATAAAGCCGCTGTGGGATTATTACATGGCAAAATGAAGCAAGAAGAAAAAGAACAAGTTTTAGATAAATTCTATAAAGGCGAAATTAAAATCTTAGTGTCCACCCAAGTTGTCGAAGTTGGTATTGATGTTAAAAATGCCAATACAATGATCATCTACGATGCGACGCATTTTGGCTTAGCCTCACTCCATCAATTAAGAGGTCGTATTGGTCGTGATGGTTCAAAGAGCTTCTGCATCTTAGTTACTAATGAAGAAGACGCTGATAAGTTAGACATCTTAACTAGAAGTGAAGATGGCTTTGCTATCGCGGAAGAAG
>CAMJEC010000063.1 GCA_946404585.1 uncultured Caryophanales bacterium | reverse complement strand
TGAGAGAAATGTCTGTCGAAGGTGCGGAAATCATTGGTGAAGGTTTCTTCTCCACCGTTTACCGTATTGATAAAGACACCATCATCAAGGTCTTTAATAGAACTAGTGATGAAAAACAAATTGAAAGAGAATTAAAACTTGCTAAACAAGCATTTGTGCTAGGTATTCCTACAGCAATATCTTTTGATATCGTTAAAGTTAAAGATAAATTAGGCGTACGTTTTGAAATGCTTGATTGTATGTCTCTTAAAAATGCCTTTATTAAATATCCAGAAAAATATGATGAATTATTAAATAAATATGTCGACTTATTAAAGAAGATTAATACCACTGAATGTTTTGATCCTTCAGTGCCTTCTATTAAGAAATTCTTTATTGAAAAGGTCGAAGCTATTAAGCATCTTCTTGATCAAGCCCATTATGAAAAGTTATTAGGTTTAATGAAGAGTGTTCCTGAAAGAAGTACTTTTGTCCATGGTGATTGCCACTTTAAAAACATCATGGTTCAAGGTGAAGACTTCTTATTAATTGATATGGATACCTTATCTGTTGGTCATCCAATATTTGAATTAGCTAACTTACGTTGCCCATATGTCGCTTTTGAAGAAGACGCTCCAGGTAACTGTGAACAGTTCTTCGGTATGAAAGCGGAATACTGCGTTAAACTTTATGATGATATTGTTCGCTTATACTTTGGTAAAGAAGATGAAGTTATCAAAGATAAGATTGCTTTAGTTTGCTACGCCCATATGGTGTGGTGGACATTAACTAACCAGAAAGATAATCAAAAGAGATTAGATGGCTGTAAGGAAAGATTAATTGCCTTATTAGACAAATATAACGACATTGATATAGGTATCTAATTATGACTGAGTTTGAAAGAAATAAATATTTAGAAGCATATTACGAAAACGAAGCGGATGCGAACAAACAGATGAGTATCGCTAACGCTTTTGGTGCGGCTTTACTTTTAGGCATTTGGATTTGCTATATGACGGGGGCATTCTATGCTTCTCGTGAAATTATGCCTTTAATCAATATTGCCTTCCCAATTAGTGTCGTTATCTTATTAACGCCTTTAATCTATGTCTTTAAATTCAAAGATAAATTGAAAAAACCAAGCTATAAATTCTTCGTGGTCTTTACATTCGTTATGGTTATTGCCGTACTTAATGTCATCTTACCAAGAAACTCATTTATTGGTTGGGCATTATGCATCATTATGACTAACCATTACTATAATCCTAAATTAGGTAGAATCACCTTTGGTGTGATTTCTATTTTAATGCTACTTTGCTTATTCTTCTCCTTATTCGTCGGTGAATATGATGCGAATATCTTAGGTATTAAAGAAGTCGTTAATGGTGATGCGGTAGAAGTCTTTGGTGTTAAAGAACGTTATGACTTATTACACGAACAATTAGTCGCGGGTCAAAACAGATACTTACAAGCATTAATGTTTACCTTCTTACCAAGAGCTTTGCTCTTAGCCTTAATCTTCTTAGTTTCTAACTCACTTAATATCAGAACTTATAAATTATTAAGACAAGAAATTAGTGTTAATAGTGAACAAGAAAAGACAAGAACTGAATTAGACGTCGCTAAAGAGATTCAAATGGCGACATTACCAACAGAATTTGTCACTTCTGAAGATATTGAAATCCAAGCAGAACTTAAAGCTGCGAAGAGTGTTGGTGGTGACTTCTATGACTATTTCTTGCTAGATAATGAACATGTAGCGTTAGTTATCGCTGATGTATCTGGTAAAGGTATCCCAGCGGCCATGTTTATGATGAAAACAATCACTTGCTTTAGAAACTGTGTTTCTCTTCATAAAACACCTGAAGAAGTCTTAAAGGAAGTAAATAGAATTATTAATAAAGGTAATGACTCTAATATGTTTGTCACTTGCTTCTATGCGGTGATTAACACTAAGACTGGTGAAATGAACTTCGCTAATGCGGGTCATAATCCTCCAATCGTTGGTCAAAAGCAAGACTATCATTATTTACAATGTAAACCAGGCTTTGTTTTAGGCCCTCTTAAAGATGTATTTGTTACCAATGAAACATATCAACTTAAAAATGGTGATACTTTAACGTTATATACAGACGGTATTACTGAAGCTCGTAATTCTAAGGGTCTATTTTATGGGGAAGACCGTTTAATCGCTGTCTTTAATGCGAAGAAATATTCTTGCTTATTAGAATTACATCACTCCTTAAAGGATGATATTGAAAGATTCGTTGATGGTGAAGATCAAGCGGATGATATGACCTATATCACGATGAAATATCATGGTGATAGATATCTATATAGAGAAGAAACCTTTAGAGGGGAAAAAGAAAACCTTCCAAAGATGATTGGCTTAATTGAAGACTTCGCTCATGAAATGAATATTGAAGAAGGCTTTATTGGTAAATTATGTGTCGTTGCTGATGAAATGTTATCTAACATCATTAAATACGGCTACGCTGAATACACTGATGATATCTTTATTAGATTACTTTATAACGAAGATGAAAATGAATTTGTTATGACTCTTATCGATAGAGCGGAGAAGTTTGATCCATTTACGGTGAACAATAAACCAATTGATGGTAACTACGCTAAACGAGCGGAAGGTGGCTTAGGTATATTAATTGTTAAGAACTTAATGAGTGAATATGCCTATGACTATATCAATCACAAAAACATTGTCACTTTGAAAAAGAAGTTCTAAGTAGAGGTAATAGTTATGAGTGAGCGTATCCCAGTTATTGAGGCGAAAAACCTTGTTAAGACATATGGTGAAGGCGAAGGTCTGATGTACGCGCTTAACGATGTGTCTGTCACAGTCTATGAACATGACTTCTTAGTAATCCTCGGTGGCTCTGGTAGTGGTAAATCCACTCTTTTGAACATGATTGGGGCGATCGATAAAGTCGACAGTGGTGAAATCATTGTTAACAACCGTGATATCGTTAAATTAAACGACAAAGGTCTTACTTTATACCGTCGTAATGAAGTTGGCTTCGTCTACCAATTCTTTAATTTAATTAATGACGTTACTGTTTATCAAAACGTCACATTAGCCCCAGGTAGTAGAAATAAAGAAAGAGCTCTTAAACTCCTTGATCGAGTGGGTCTATTAGATAAGAAAGATAAATTCCCAAGACAACTATCAGGTGGTCAACAACAAAGAGTGGCTATCGCTAGAGCCTTAAATAAAGAAAGTAATATTCTTTTATGCGATGAACCAACAGGTGCTTTAGACGATGTTTCAGGTAAAGCAGTCTTAAAGTTACTAGAAGATATTCATAATGAAGGTAAGACTATTGTCTTAGTCACACACACGAAAGAAATAGCCCAGATGGCTAACCGTATTGTCACTATGAAAAACGGTAAAGTCATCTCTGATGAAATAAATGAACATATCGTTAAAGCAGAAGAGGTTGAGTGGTAATGATTAAAACCATGCTTAAACCATTCTTTAAACGATTCCTCGGATTGTTCTTTTCCATGGTTTTCGTGAGCATGTTATCGGTCGCTCTTTTGTGTTGCTTTGGCTCATCCATTGTGAACACTAAAAACCATTACATTAACTATGTTAACGAATATCAAGATATGGACGAACTAGTGTCCACACAGTTTGTTAGAAGAGAAAACCTTGATTGTTTAGATGAATTAACTGATGTCATTGATAAATATGATTCTAGATTAACAGTGGACTGTTATCTTAAAAGACCAAATAGAACACTTGTGGCTAGAGTCTTTTCTTATGATGATGATCCTAATAGTGAATTTAAGAATCAAATATTTAAAAGATATGTATTAGAAAGTACACCATATGTCACTAAGGCTATTAATTACCGTGGCAAAGAGGTTGATGTCGCAGCAAATATATCTGTTTGTAGAAAGTTCGCTAAAAATAACAATTTTAAACTAGGCGATGTCGTGGAATTAGGCTTCTTAAATATGTACGCTAATTTCTATATTGCTGAGATTGTTGAAACTCCTGAAGGTATTTATCCAAGAGCGAATAACTATATCTGGTCAGATAACCATGACTTTGGTTATATCTACGCTAGTGAAGTGGAATTATCTAAAGGCTTACAATCGTTAGGTAGAGCAATAGAAAAAAGAATCAATGAAGATGATGATTTTAAAGAATACTATGAAAAAGCTATCGCTGTGACTGGTATTACTATCCCAGATATTGCGGAAGTATTAATTGATGATCACTTTGTGAGTCACTGGTCTAACCAAGTATTAGTTAAAAATAAAGAAGGTGTTAAGTTAGATAACGCAGTCGATAGAATTACCGCTAGACTTGAAAAGAAAGGTATGGAAGTAAAAGGCACAACAGTAAGAACATATATGCCACATATTGCTTATATGGACCGTGCTTTAGCTCAAGTACAAATCGCCGCGGTATTCTTACCAGTCTTCTTCTATACAGTCGCAATGATTGTCGTAGGCTTATTTATTAATCAAATCATTAAGGCTATGACACCTCAAATAGGTATCTTTGTATCTGTAGGTGTGGGTAAATGGGACATTATTAAGTTATTCCTTATCTACACTGTTTTAATGGCAATAGCCTCAGTACTAATAGGCGCTCCTGCGGGCTTTGCGTTAAATATCTTCCTATCAGGAATTATGAAGAATACATATTCTATTCCAACAATTAATTCCTTCCTTAATCCTTGGGTGGTGGGTGCCGCGGCGATATTATTAATTATCTTCACTATTATTACGACATTAATATCCACTCAAAGAATCTTTAGAATTACACCAAAAGATGCAACTATCTCTAATGAAGCGAAAAGAAAGAGATTACCTGCTCCTGTTGAAAGATTCATTGATAAAGCGCCAATGAATATTAAGCTAGGTACTAACTCAATCTTACAAAATCCAAGAAGATTCTTTGTTTCTACTTTCTCTATCTTTGCCTCATTAGTAATGATTCTTTTAGCAACATTATTTGGCGTTTCTAAAAACGAATTAGTGGGTCAATCTGTCGATAGAAGGCTTAACTATGATGCACAAGTATATCTAACCGCTGCTGAAACTAAAGAAGATGTCCTTAGTTTCTATGAAGGTGGCAAAGTTAAGGCAGACGGTAGTGGGTTTATTGAAGATTTTGTTAACTGCTACTATACCTACTTAAAAGTCGATAACACTGATCATAACGTTTATGTTGAATGTCTCGCGGTCGATGTTTCTAACAGCGCTGTTGATAGATTAATCCATATTCCTAATTCTAATGGACATGGTAAGTTATATGTCCCAGAAAATGGTGTAATCCTACCAAAAACCATTTCTAACGAGCTTAATGTTAAAAAAGGTGATTATATATCAATTAATAACAAACGTGTCTTAGTGAGTGATATTTCATATCAATACTTCCATCCAATCACCTATCTCTCATTAGAGCAGATGGA
>CAMJEC010000062.1 GCA_946404585.1 uncultured Caryophanales bacterium | reverse complement strand
AGAAGTGATATGATTGTTGAAACATTTCAGTCCAACATAATGGGTTCACTTCAAAGCGGCACTCTTTTTGTTTTGTTTATTTTCTACTTGTTTTTTATATCCTTATTATTTTACAATAATCAAGCAGTTTGATGCGCGAGTGGCGGAACTGGTAGACGCGTACGTTTGAGGGGCGTATAGGATTCCCTGTGTGAGTTCGATTCTCATCTCGCGCACCATTAGATAATTACTCCAACGGTTTGTTGGAGTTTTTCTTTACTAAAAAAGCCTCGATTTCTCGAGGCCTTGGTTTTACATCTTTGTGGTATCGAAACCTTTAAGAACTTTAGTTAATGGCTTGATGACCTTACGGACATTGCCATCAATAAATGGGTTTCTTAAATGATTTCTTTCTAAGAGTTCTAAGAATGGATATTTGCCACCCATCTTACAGAGTTTGATATATTTCTTCCATGTCTTTTCATGGTTCTTCATATTCTCAACAGCGAATTGGAAGGCCACTACTTGGGCTAAGGTGTAATCGATGTAATAGAATGGAGAACCAAAGATGTGACTTTGTCTCATCCACCATGTACCTTTGTTTAAGGTTGGGCATTCATCATACTTCTTATGTGGAGTATAACGAGATTCAATTTCTTTATAAGCCGCACATCTTTCTTCATGAGTGGCGTTTGGATGTTCATAAACCCAGTGTTGGAATTCATCGATTGTAATACCATATGGTAAGAATTCAATAGAATCCGCTAAATGGGCATATTTATATTTTTCAGCATCTTTACCGAAGAAGCCATCCATATATGGCCAGGCAAAGAATTCCATACTCATAGAGTGGATTTCACAAGCTTCTAATGTTGGGTTCATAAGTTCTGGAACTTTGATACCACTACTTAAGTAAGCTTGGAAAGCGTGACCACCTTCATGGCATAAGACATTAACGTCACCAGAGGTACCATTGAAGTTAGAGAAGATAAATGGAGATTTATAATCTGGGAAGTATGTGCAATAACCACCTGGGGCTTTACCTTTTCTAGCTTCAAGATCCATGAGTTCATATTTGACCATGAAGTCGAAGAATTCTTTACTTTCTTTACCTAAAGATGAGTACATCTTTTGGGCTTGGTCCACTAAATATTTTGGATCACCGGCTGGTTTTGGATTACCACTCTTGAACATTAAGTTATAGTCATAATATTGTGGTTTCTTAATACCAAGGTTTTTCATTTGTTGCTTGTAGAGTTTGTTACAAACTGGGACAACTTCCCTAGCGATTTGTTCGCGGTAGACTTTAACCATATCAGCGTTATAGTCAGTTCTACCTAAGTTGTAATAGCCTAATTCAATAAATGACTTATAGCCAAGTTTCTTAGCCATAGTATCTCTTAATTTGACTAATTCACCATATATTTCACCGATACGTTGTTCGTGTTCACCTAACCATTTATCCATGGCTTTAGCGGCTTCTCTTCTTGTTTCTCTATCACTATCTTGTAAATATTTACCTAATTGAGAGAGATTAAGTGTTTCACCTCTGAATTCGATTTGTGCACTACCGAAGATTAAATCATATTCACTAGTGAGTTTATTTTGTTTAGAGAGTTCTGGCATGATCTTTTCATCAAATGTTTTTAATGAGAGATCATATTTCTTAAATAAGAATGAACCAAACTTCTTTTCTAAATCTTTACGATATGGGGCTTCCGCTAAAACTTTAGTGACCATTTGGCCGTATTTAGCAAATGTTGGGGAAACTTCATCTAAGTATTCTTGTGCTTTGGCGTATTCTGGATTGGTTGTATCGCAAGAATATAAGACATAAATAATAGATGTTTGTGTTTCAATTTCACTATTGAATTTGTTGAGTTTTTTAATGATTTTGCTAGCTTCATCAGCGTTGTTACAAGCCTTTAATTCATTGACGAATTGTTCCATCTTTTTGATGAACTTACGCATGTTAGGAATCACGAGTTTGTAATCACTGAACTTAATTGGTTCTTTTTTCATACTTTGTTCCTTCTTTCTTTTTATATATAAAGGATATTGATTGCTTTATAAATAAAAGCAACCACCTGGTGTTTATTTTAAGGAAACGAGGTGGCACTTACAAGAAAAACGACTTAGATGTATTTACGAAATGATATCTTTTGTCTTTCTTTTTAATATCTTGTAGATATATCTAGTTAAGAAGAATGAAATCCAGAAGTTATATCCTAAGACATCAGCGTTATATAAAACAAGGTGTTGTCTATAGATTTTTTCTTGCTCATCGATATTATTAGCGATCTCAAAAAATTCAGGGTCATTTGAGACCTTTTCATTATCTCTAGCGACATATAAGAAGTACTCAGAAAGTGAGGTTAATAAATCTCTAGCGTTTTTGGCTTCTTCCCCGTCTTGATGTTCAATCTTCTTTAAATCGAAATTGGATAACTCTTCGAGTTTTTTCTTATCAAGTTTAACACCGTGCTTATTAAGTAAAGCCGCAAGCTTATCGATATTATCTTTTTTGTTTGTAAGAATGAGGGATAAATCGTGATCGTGTTGGGAAAGTATGGATGAAAATGAGATGACAAAAATCACATCAAGAAGGACGAATACTAGATATGTACCCACTAAAGCGATAGCGGTATTACGGAGAATAAGTAGAAATAATTCCATAGAAGCATTCTAGCACATTAGTGGTTAGCGAGATACATAAAGTTGACTAATATTATCGATTTGTGGATAATATTAAAGGAGGTTATAACTATGGGCAAACCAATCGTTGCAATTCTGTATGATTTTGATAAAACATTATCCACAACTGATATGCAAAATTATACCTTTATTCCAAACCTCGGTATGACTCCTGATGAATTCTGGGGAGAAACTGGAAAGTTATCACAGAAATACGAAGTGGAAAGAATTCTTTCTTATATGTACTGCATGATTAAATTTGCAAAACAAAAGGGCATTAAGATGACCAAAGAATATTTGCAAGAATGCGGTAAGGCGATTAAGTTCTATCCTGGTGTTACCACTTGGTTCAAACGTATTAATGACTACGCTCTTGAAAAGGGTATCATCGTGGAACACTATTTAGTCTCTAGTGGTACCAAAGAAATCGTTGAAGGCTGTTCCATCGTTAATGAATTTAAGCAAATCTATGGCTGTGAATTCTTATATGATGAAAACGGTGAAGCGTGCTGGCCAAAAATGGCAATTAACTTCACACAAAAAACACAGTTCTTCTTCCGTATTGCTAAGGGCGCTATCAAGGCCACTGACGATGCGGGTGTGAATGAGAAAACTCCTGATCACCGTGTCGAATATAAGAACATCATCTATGTTGGTGATGGAATGACTGATATTCCAAGTATGACTCTCGTTAAGAAAAACGGTGGTCATAGTATCGCTATTCATCCAAAGGATGATAAGGAAGTAGTTCAACAAATCTATGACGACAATCGTTGTGACTTCATCGTTGAAGCTGATTATAGTGCAAATGGTGAAATGGATAAAGTCGTCAAAATGTTAATCGATTTAATCTCCGCTCAAGAAAAATTGAAGAGAAAAGAAATCAGCTTAGCAAATAAGTAAGGTAGATAGAATTGTCTACCTTTTCTTTTACTCTGGTGCTATCATTTTAGGTGATAGGTGTTTATTATGAAGTATCAAGTTGGCCAATTAATCGTTGGGAAAGTTTATAACGTTAAACCATATGCTCTCTTTATGTCTTTTGAAGATGGAGTGACTGGTTTATTACATATTTCGGAAATTTCCGATTCATTTATTCGTGACATTGAAAAATATGGCTCTGTTGGCGATGAAATCAAAGTGAAGATTTTATCCATTGATAAAGACAATGGTTTCTTAAGAGTGTCTTATAAGCAAGTGCCACCAGAAGAAATGTATTCAAGTCACACAAATCAAAGAAAAGTGCCCACTACTAGTGAGGATGAATTCTTACCACTTAAAGAGAAATTAGATTCTTGGATAAAAGAAGCTTACGAGAACATTGAAAAAGGGGACAAATAAAATGCTCAGATTAAGATTAAATAAGCTCATGACTGAAGATGTTTTAAAAGGTTATGAGAAACAAGTTAAAGAGATTAACGAAGTTATTAAAAACAAAACTGGCGCAGGAAACGATTTCCTTGGTTGGGTCGATTGGCCAGTTAATTATGATAAAGAAGAACTAGCGAGAATTATTAAAGACGCAAAGTATGTAAGAGACAACTTTGATGTTTTAGTCGTCTGTGGTATCGGTGGATCTTATTTAGGCGCTAGAAGTGCATTAGAAGCACTTAACGGCTTAAAGAGTCCTGATAAATTAGAAATCATCTTTATGGGTCAAACATTCTCACCAAACTATGTGGCCCAAGTGATGAAATATCTTGAAGATAAAAGCTTCGCCATTAACGTTATTTCTAAAAGTGGCACCACCACTGAAACAAGTATTTCTTTTAGATTATTAAAAGAATTATTAGAGAAGAAAGTTGGTAAAGAGAAAGCCAGAAAAGCCATCTTTGCCACTACTGACAAAGAAAAAGGTGCTTTAAAAACATTAGCGACACAAGAAGGCTATGTCACATATGTCCTTCCTGGTGATATCGGTGGTCGTTATAGTGTCTTTACCGCAGTTGGTACATTCCCACTTGCATGCGCTGGTGTTGATGTCGAAGCCTTCATTAAAGGCGCAAGAGACGCAAGAAGTGAAATTCAAGATAAACCACTTAAAGATAACTTATGTTATCAATATGCGGTGATGAGAGACTATATGTACCGTCATAATAAGCCAGTAGAAATGTATGTCACTTATGAACCTCAAATGAGTCAAATTAGTGAATGGCTTAAACAATTATTTGGTGAATCTGAAGGTAAAGAACATAAAGGTCTTTATCCAAGTAGCGCTACTTTCTCTACAGACCTCCACTCTTTAGGTCAATATGTCCAAGAAGGTACACCATTATTATTCGAAACAATTATTAATGTTTTAAATCCAAAAGATGACATAGTCATACCACACGATAATGAGGACTTAGACGGCCTTAATTATTTAGAAGGTAAGAACTTAGCGTTCGTCAATCAAAAAGCCTTTGAAGGCACTTTAAAGGCCCATGAAGACGGTGGCGTGCCATGTAACGTCATCTACTTAGACAAATTAGATGCTTATAACCTTGGTTATTTATTCTATTTCTTTATGAGAGCGTGCGCGATGAGTGCTTATATGCTTGACATCAACCCATTCAATCAACCAGGTGTTGAAGTCTACAAGAAGAATATGTTCCACCTTTTAGGTAAAAAAGGTTACTAGAAACTATCAATAGTTTATTGTAAGAAAAGTCGCTATTAAATTAGCGATTTTTTGATTGACTATATTTATATATAAGTGATATATTATTTAGGCGCATTGTTAATCGGATGCTTAGCTCAGCTGGGAGAGCATCACCCTTACAAGGTGGGGGTCGGCGGTTCGAGCCCGTCAGCATCCACCAGAAAGTGCGCTAAAACCCATCGTTAGATGGGAGGGTAGCGAAGAGGCTAAACGCGGCAGACTGTAAATCTGCTACCTACTGGTTTCGGCAGTTCGAATCTGCCCCCTCCCACCATTACGGTTTGTTGGGGTGTAGCCAAGCGGTAAGGCAACAGACTTTGACTCTGTCATCTCACTGGT
>CAMJEC010000061.1 GCA_946404585.1 uncultured Caryophanales bacterium | reverse complement strand
TTACCATTTTTGTTTCTGAGTAATAATTCACCACCACATTCAGGACACTTTTCACCAATTGGAGTTGGCTTTGGTGCATCGCTTTCTTGTTTTTGAACATATTTACATTCTGGGAAGTTAGAGCAGCCAACGAATTGACCATTTTTACCTTCCTTGATTACTAGTGGCGCACCACATTTTGGACACTTTTCACCAGTTTCAACAAAGCTTTCTTTATACATGATTTTGCTAACTCTATCGAATTCTTCGATAAATGGATAGTAGAAATCATTTAAAATCTTACTTCTAGATTGGTTACCTTCTTCAATGTTATCGAGTTTCTTTTCCATTGTCGCTGTGTACTTAGTGTTAACGATTTCTGGGAAGTATTTATTCAAGACAACAGAAGTTAAGTTACCTTGTTTTGTGGTAATTAAGATACCATTTTCGTTATCAACATATTTTCTCTTTCTGATGGTATCAATTGTGGAAGCATATGTTGATGGTCTACCAATACCGACTTCTTCCATAAGTCTAACAATCTTCGCTTCAGAATAATGGGCTGGAGGTTGTGTAAACTTTTGTTCAGTTTCTTTAAGCGTGACTTCGAATTGTTCATCATTTTCAAAGTCTGGGAAGAATTCGAAATGATTTTCTTCTTTTTCCGCATCTTTATAGATCGCTTCATAACCTTGGAAGAGGGTACGAGTTAAATCTAATTTGAACATTAAGCCATCACCTTCTAAGAAGACGGTCATTTGTTCATCTTTCTTAGACTGCATCAAAGATGCGAGTGTGCGGTTATAGATTAATTTATAAAGATTATATTGATCGTTTGTTAAGAATTTTCTAACGGATTCTGGAGTACGATGGTTGCTTGTTGGGCGAATTGCTTCGTGAGCGTCTTGCATCATACTGACTTGTCTAATCTTTTTCGCATGACCTAAATATTCTTTACCGAATTTTTCAGTAATATAGTCAGTCGCACGTTGGACGAATGTTGGTGATAAACGTGTACTATCAGTACGCATATAGGTGATTAAACCAACATGTTCACCATCAACTTCAATACCTTCATATAGTTGCTGCGCAACTAATTGGGTTTTCTTTGTTTTAAATTTTAAACGAGAGAAAGCTTCTTGTTGTAAGGTGGAAGTAATGAATGGTTCTTTACTTTCACTAATCTTGATTTTCTTTTCAACCTTAGCAACGTTTAACTTTTCTGGAATTCTATCTAAAATAGCGTGAGCTTGTTCACTATTTTTGATTTCAACATCTTGACCATTATCAGAAAGTAAAGCGACACTGAATTCTTTATTGAACGCTTTAATCTTGGTGGTAATTGTCCAATATTCTTCTGGCACGAATTTAGCGATTTCATCATCGTGATCCGCGATCATCTTTAATGTAGCGGATTGCACTCTACCCGCGGAACGGGAGTGAATTTTCTTAAATAAAAGCGTGGATAATTTGAAGCCAATAATACGATCAATAATACGACGTGTTTCTTGTGAAGAAACAAGTGACTTATTAATGGTTCTTGGATGATTCATCGCTTCACTAATGGAATCACGAGTAATTTCGTGGAATTCTAATCTCTTAGTGGTTTCAACATCCAAGCCTAAAACTTGGGCTAAGTGCCACGCAATAGCTTCACCTTCTCTATCAGGGTCGGTTGCTAATATAACTTCATCACATTTATCCATCGCGTTTTTAAGTTCGCGAACGATGTGCTGTTTGTCTTTATTGATAATATATGTAGGCGAAAAATCGTTATTAACATCCACGCCTAAACCATCTTTTCCAGATGTGGCTAGGTCACGAATATGTCCGAGTGACGCCATGACGATATAGTTGTCACCTAGATAGCGCTTGATGGTTGTACATTTGGCAGGTGATTCAACAATAACTAACTTCATACGTCTTTTCCGTTTCAAAACTATAAGCCTACTCATAATGCTTGTCAACGAGCAAATTCCTTTATTCCTTAATTAAATAAAAGAGAACTTTATTTAAGAAAAATTTCCTTTTTTAGTCCCAATGCAAATCTTCTAATATTTGTCTTCCACTTTCCGCAACATTGGCGCCTTCTTGGATTAAATCGTTATTCACTGTCTCCTCAAAAATGGAATGTGGCACAACATAAACTGGCTTATTATTACCCACCGCTAGATTGACTGAGATTGTGGTACCACTGACATGGGAATTAATTTGCGGAACGATTAAAGCATCAGAAAGCGCCACCACTAATCTATTACGCATTGGAAAGTGTGTTTTATCAGGTTCAGACATATTTGGATATTCACTGATGACTAATTCTTCTTTCTTTAGTTTTTCATATAGTTCTTTGTTTTCTTCGGGATAACAGTTATCGATGCCAGAACCTAATACCGCGATTGTTCTTATTTTATTTTCCATTGCTGCAGTATGGCCAATAGTGTCTATCCCTCTAGCCATACCTGAAACTAGGATTTTATCTCTGCCCATTTCTTTAACTAGTTTTCTAGTAGCGAGTTCGCCATATTCACTATATTCTCTAGAACCAACAACTCCGTAGCGGCGTTTGTTATCATCTAATAATGTGATATCGCCATAATAGAAAAGCACTAAAGGTGGACGAAACATCTTTTTTAGAGTATCTGGAAAGTCCTTATCTAAATAAGTGATTACTTTGCTTTTAATACTGTCGCACACCTTTTCCATTTCTGAATAAGGAACGTGTTCGTCCTCACGCAAGCGTACAGCGTTAATAATTTTGAATGGATCACCATCATATTTGACAGCGAGGTAAATTAAGATTTTTCTTGAGTCATATTCAATCATAAATAAAAAAGCCTCCTATAGATTAAATAGGGGCGATTTTTCAAATTTGTCCGAAATATTTTTAAAATAGTGAAACTTTTTCGATAAAACAGGCTCTGACAGGAGCGTAAGTGAAGCGATGCAAGTGTTTTACTGGGCCATACTCTTTGAGCGCTTCTAGATGGTCTTTAGTGCCATATCCTTTGTTCTTCTTGATGTTGTATTGGGGATATTTTTCATCTAGTTCTAAGCATAAGCGGTCACGTGAAACTTTTGCTAAAATGGAAGCCGCGGCAATGCACATTGATTGGGCATCACCATGTATGATATCGACTACTGGTTTTGGATAATTTGGCATCTTCATCGCATCCGTTAAGACCAAATCAAAATCATGTTTCATGTTCTCAATAGCGCGCTGCATTGCCATACGTGAAGCATTATAAATATTAACCTCATCTATTTCATCCGCACTGACTGATGCAATACCATATGCGATAGCGTTTTTAATAATGAAATCATAGGCTTCTTCTCTCTTCTTAGCAGTGAGCTTTTTAGAGTCATTAATAAGAGGGGATTCTAATCCTTGAGGCCAAATAACCGCTGCAGCAAAAACTGGTCCAAGTAAGCAACCTCGACCAGCTTCATCGCAGCCCACTATTAACTTATAACCTTGAGCGTAATATTGCTCATCTAACTCAAGCGCCATATTTCTCTAATGTGATTCTTCCTAATAAACCATCTTTGAATTCTTTGAGTAAAAGAGCTTCGGCGCGGATTAAATCGTTTTGACCTACACTATCCACGAGTTTTCTTTTCTCGGCAATCTGATTCAAAACTTTTATTCTATCTTCAATTGTTTCAATAGCGAATCTTTCAAATAAGGCAGAAGGGTATTGGTTTCGTAAATAGGCTAAAAGTAGCTCTCCTAATTGCTCATTTGGAAGAATATCTTCGCGAATTGCACCAATTAAGGCGAGATTTGCAGCCTTTTTCTGGTTTTCATAGCTCATTGGAAGGATTCCAGGGGTATCTAAAAGGAGGAAATCCTTATTAACTTTGATCCATTGCTCGCCACGTGTGTATCCAGGCTTATTTTGGACACCGGCAGCCTTTCTTTTGGCAAGTCTGTTAATTAAAGATGATTTACCTACATTAGGAATGCCAATAATCATTGTTCTAATTGGTTGAGGCTTCATGCCTTTAGCCATTTCTTTTGCCCATTTATCTTTTCCTAATGAAATAACAGCCTTAGAAAGAATGGACTCTGCACTATTGTTTTTTAAATCCAATGTAAGAATGATATCGTATTTTTTCTTTAATTCCTCGACCCATGTTTTCGTGGCTTCTGGATCGGCTAAATCGATTTTTGTAAGAACGATAATCTTCTTTTTATTTTGGATCAGTTTTTCTAAATTTTCGTTAATAGATGAGATAGGAGCACGCGCATCTAAAAGCTCGATGATAACATCAACGAGTTTAACCTTATTTTCGACCTCATTTAAGGCCTTGTTCATGTGTCCTGGAAACCAATGAATTTGTTGTGCCATCTTCTTACCTCTAATAGAAAGTTGGCCAGTGATATTGCTTATTACCAACATCATATTCTGGCGTTAAATCAACATAACAGTTAGGGCAAACATTACCACCTTTTGCGGAATACGTTTTGCCACAACTTGGACATGTATATCTCTTTAAATACAGCTTGCCTTTTCCTTCAATCGCCACTAAAACACCAAAAAGATTTTCGTACTTAATTGGCTTACCTAAGAAGGCACAATCTCGGCTAGCTTTACGGTTATCACCTAAGACCCAATATTCATCTTCTCCTAAGGTGATTGGAGCGATTGTATCTTTGCCTGTATAGTCTTCATCTTGAGAAGGAAGAGTTTTAAATGTCGCCGGTTGTAATTCAAATTCAGAGCCGTTTAAAACATAGATTTTGCCCTTCTCAACTTTGAATGTTTCACCAGGAAGAGCCACCACTCTTTTAATCTTCTTTTTAGCGTTCTTATAAAGATTGCCTTGAGCATCATAGTCAGTGGAGTCTGGATAATAGGTACTAACAATATCAAAACGCTTAATGTGATCTAAAGCGGATTTATGAGCATCGACAATACCAAAATCCACTAGTGAACCACTAGCATCATCTTCTGTGCCATTTAATGTTGGGGACATAGAAGTTCCTGAGACATAAATTAATTCATAATAATAGGAATGGAAAATAAGTGCTCCGCTTAAGCAGACAGCGAGAAGCAAAGCAAATGCACCTAAGGCTCTTAATACTGTGAGAAGTTTCTTGTTTTTCATCTATCTCATTATATGAGTATATGCGCGCAAAAGGCAATAAAAAAGGGCTTTTAACAAGCCCATTTTTATCTGTTTGCTGATTAGAGAATTTCTTTAATACGAGCAGATTTGCCAGACAATTTACGGATGTAAGTGATTTTGTTTCTTCTAACTTTACCCTTACGGATAACTTGGATAGAAGCAATGGATGGAGAATGAACTGGGAAAGTTCTTTCAACACCGATGCCACCACTCATTTTACGAACTGTAAATGTGGCGGAGACACCACCTCCACGGCGGGAAATAACGACACCTTGGAAGTTTTGGATACGAGTCTTGTTACCTTCAACGATACGAACGGAAACTTTGACTTCGTCACCAGAAGTGAATTCTGGTAAATCATTACGTAATTGACTAGCGGTGATCTCTTTAACAAGATTATTGTTCATAAATCTTTTTCGACCTCCTACATACAACTATCTCTTGATGTTCATTCTCAATTTTGACAGCGGAACACCCGTATCATGTTTTAAAACATGCTCAAGTATAATAACAATATACAAAGCTATTTGCAACCTCTTTTTTCTTAAATATTATTACTGTA
>CAMJEC010000060.1 GCA_946404585.1 uncultured Caryophanales bacterium | reverse complement strand
CCAAATTTCATCGCGAATGTACGAGCAGCGAAGAACATACCTTCTCTATTTTGACCAGTAGTGACGGCTTCAGCTTCAGCAACGTCAGCAACGATAGATTGAGGAATGATGCCTAATAAGGCCATTGGTAAAGCAGCAATAATCATAATGACAATACCGAATAACCAGCTTAATCCATTAGCACCACCTTGATTTGGTAAGAAGTTAGGAATACTTGAAATAGCGGTAATTGCATAGCAAATTGCTAAACCTAAGAAACCAGCAATAACGAGTTTCTTTTTACCAAATTTCTTAACTAAGCCTGTAACGAATGGATAGAAGACCGCACTTAAGACAGTCATACCACCCATAAACACCATAACCATACCGGCGTCAAAGCCGAGTGAGACTTTAACAAAGAATGGTAAACCTGTTTGGAACATGGTTAAACCAACCCAGTACATGATGTCGGAAAGTGAGAATGTTCTAAAGTCCTTATTCTTGAATGTTGAAACTAATGATTTAACAACATTTTCTTCACTAGGTTTTGTTTCAACGTAGTCTTTCTCTTTTAAGAGAATGGCTGGTAAAAGCATACAGACTGCTGCGACAGCCGCTAAGAAGATAAAGCAAATACGGAATGACCATGCATATGCATCTTGATTGCTCATGCCAGCACCTTCTAATAAGCTTGTAATAACTTTTGGCTGACGAACAATATCAATAACGTTACCTGCAGCATCTTTAACTTCGTTCATGCCAGCACCCGCTAAAACGAATGGAATGTAGGCAAGTAGTGTACCTGCAAAGAATGTTAATGAGATAGCAGTAGAAATAAACATTCTATCTTCTTGAGTTTTACCAAACTCAGAGATAAGAGCATTGTAAGGTGTGCAGTACATTGTCATAAATGTATAGAACAAAACGATAACAACACTAATCCAAATAATATTGCCAACGTTACCACCAGCATCGAAAGCACCAAATGGCGCACAGAATAATAAGACTGTGACGATTGCGAGTGGCACAGCAGCGATAAGCATGAATGGAGTTCTTCTACCTCTTGGATTTTTACTTCTATCAGATAAAGAAGCAATAAGTGGATCAGTAACAGCATCGAAAACACGGCTTAAAGCTGTGATTAAACCCAAAACTGTCATAAAACCACCGATCACAAGACCAGGTAAGATGTATTGTGTAGCACCGGCAGCGGTGTCACCTGTTGCTCCACCTGTTGGTAAATAGAATGTCACTAACCAAGCACTAATGATGCCAGAAAGAAGCGACCAGCCTAATTGACCGATAGCAAAAATGATCATTTGCTTTTTTGATAATCTTTTCATAATTTGTCTCCCTTTTTAAATTATGTCCCCGATTAATTGTTGTTGAGTGTTGATAGAACGATATCAATCATGCATTCAACTTGCGCCTGTTTCTCAATAACTTTATCTTGATTGAGCACAGCCGCTTTGATGGAAAGTTTCTTACAAAGCTCAAGTAAGGCGTGAGTGGTGGCAAAGTAGAACATCGATATGTCTCTTTGTTCCTTAACGGACCCATCTTTAATACCTTCATCGTAGGCTTTCATATAAACCTTCTCATATTGACCAACGACCGATTCATATGGGTCGATGACATCACTGCTTGTAGGATCCTCGCTACTAATGAATGAATCAAACTCATTAATAAACTTGTAGAATTCTGGATGATGGATGAAGATTTGCAAGTAACTGAGATAGAAAATCTTTAGTTTTTCAAATCCAGTTCTACCTTCACTTAGTTTGAAGTATAAAGTGTTGACTTCTTTTTGTAATTTCATCGCGGCATAAATAACGATGGCCTGCTTCTTACCAAAATAACGGTAAATGGTGGCTTCACCCACCTGAGCGGACACCGCGATATCCTTGATGGTGACATCTTGAATAGAACGACAGATAAATAAATCTGTTGCGATGTCGACTAAAAAATTCATTTTTACATCTTTTAAACTCATAACACTATGATAGATTAACTCTCAAAACGATAATCTTTCTATCAACAATATATCTTTAATATAAAAATAAAGCAAATAAAAAATGAAAAATATTCAAAAAATGTGTGTTTTTATTTATAAAGATGTAATGTATAATGTTTTTGCTCAAACAAAATAGGAGACGTAATGATGAAATTACAAAAGAGATTTTTATTTTTAAGCGCCTTAGTCGCTACTTCTTTAGTGGCTTGTAATAACGCTAAACCAGAACCACAGCCAGAACCAGACAATACGCACGTTGATGTCTTCGTTCTTTCTGGTCAATCCAATATGGAAGGTAGTACTTATTGGACACATCCAACAAGTAAGAAAGAATTATTAAAAGAATACTTTGAACAAGAAGGTATGGATTTCACTCCTGTTTCTGAAGGTATTCCATCAGTTAAGACTTCTTTCTATGGTTTCTATCATCCAAGTGGCTGGACACAAGCCCATACCGCTAGCCCAGACAAATCCACACCTGAAGCGAGATTAACCCCTAACTTCAAACCAACAAAAGTTGGTATGGGTGTTGGTGATAAAGGCGATAATCCAAACCCATTCTTCGGTCCTGAATTAGGTATCGCTAATACCATCGCTGAATACGCCACAGAAGAAAACCCAGTTCACTTAGTGAAATGCGCCTTCTCCGGTAGTGGTTTTGAAAATGGTAACTATAGAAACGGTGACCCAGACTGGAAGAGCCGTAATGATGACCCAAAAGAATCATTATTCTATTTATTAAAGACATACACACATAACTGCTTAGAAGCCATTGAAGAAACTGGTAAAGTCCCAGTCTTAAAAGGTTTCATTTGGCACCAAGGTGAATCCGATGGTGGTAACACTAAATATGAAACATATATGAGAACTCTTCTCAATGACTTCAAAGAAGAATTCAAGAGTTACGCTCTTGATGAAGACCCAGATAAGATCGCTTTCTTGGACTGCACCATCTATGATGGCAAGGGTAAGAGCACATTGAACTATGGTACCGCCGCTAATAATGCTAAATTAGCGATTGCTAATGAATCAGAAGATGACTTAAACTTCTGCATCGATGCTGGCCATGGTGAAGGTGGTTTAGGCTTAGAAGTCGGTGATGATGCCGCTGGCGGTTATAACACATATCACTACAACACCAAAGATGCTTACATCCTTGGTAAAGCCTATGGTGAACTCATCATCAATAACAATTTATTAAGAGATAAATAATCCATCTTAAAGAAATTGGAGATGCGCTATAATAGATACTGCGCTTGTAGCTCAGTTGAATTAGAGCGCAACCCTCCGAAGGTTGAGGTCACGCGTTTAAGTCGCGTCAAGCGCACCAAAATGAATTAATAGTCCTGATTAATTTCAGGACTTTTTTCTTTAATTTGTTTTGATAGATTCTTAATAAAAAATAAGTGACAAAAAATATCTAAAATCTCTTCTTTACTAAAGTAAAAGAATAATGTAAGATATTGCTTTCTTTTGGACCGAAAAGAAAAGAGAAAGGAGAGGAAGATAAATGAAAGCAAAAAAGAGCAAGTACTTCAAAGCCGCGAAAAGTAACACTGACAAATTAGTGGTCTATTTCTCCGCTAAAGGGTTTCAAGCTAATGGCATGCTAACTAAAGGCAATACCGCTAACTTAGCGGAAATCATCAGAGATGAACTTCACGCGGATTTATTCCAGCTTGTTTCTATTGACGAACATTATCCAAATGATTATCGCCCACTTCTTGAGATATCCAAAAAGGATATCGACAGTAACGCCCGTCCTATGTATCAAGAAGATGTACCAGATTTTGCCAAATATAAATATATATTTATCGGTGGACCAGCTTGGTTCTTCTACTGGCCAATGATCAACTACACATTCTTAGACAATCACGATTTAACTGATAAGACTCTCATTCCTTTCGCCACTCACGCTGGCTCTGGTCTAAAAGGAATTGACGATCATTTAATTGAAATGTATCCAAACAACAAAGTCTTAAAAGGTATTTCTATCAATGGTAGTGATACACAAGCGGATAAAAATCATGTCAAAAAAGTGATCAAGAACTGGCTTACAAGTATACTATAGGATACGCGTACACGAAGATGGCGCTCCCAAAATTATGGGTAGCGCTTTTTTCTTGCAAAAATCTTTAAAAAGGTCTTGACACCTATATACCTCGTGATATGATGTATACCGTGAAAAGAGGTATGCTATGGATGCTCAATTAAAAAGAGGTGTACTAGATGTCTGTGTCTTAGCGGCTATTAAGAACGAAGATTCCTATGGCTACAAGATCATTAAAGACTTAAAACCTATTCTTGAATTATCTGAATCCACACTCTATACCATTTTGAAGCGTTTGGAAGAAGCCAACATGCTAGTGGTGCGCTCCGCGGAATACGAAGGCCGGCTTCGTAAGTATTATCACATCACACCGAATGGCTTAAGAAGAATTGAAGACTTCAAAAACGAATGGAAAGAAATTATGGAGATTTACGCCTTCATAGAAAGGGAGGAAAGATATTAATGAACAAACAACAATTCTTAGATGAACTTAGAAGTAAATTAGTCGGTCTTCCCGATGAGGAAATTGAAAACCGCGTTAGCTTCTATGAAGAAATGATAAATGACCGTATCGATGAAGGTAAAAGCGAAGAAGAAGCGATTAACGAAATCGGTACTGTGGATGAAGTAGTAAGAGAAATCGCTAAAGATACACCGCTTGTGAGCTTAGTGAAGCACAAGATGAAACCAAAGAGAAGACTCAGAGGTTGGGAAGTATTGATTATTATCTTCTCATTCCCATTCTGGCTTCCACTTGTAATTACCGCTATTGCATTAACATTTGCAGGCATCGTCGTGATGTGGAGTGGTGCAATTGCCGTCTACTCAATTGAAGTGAGCATGATTGCCACCATGATTTGGGGCATATTAGGATACATCGGCTCAGGTCTAGCAGATACATATTACTTAGGAGGAGCTTTATTAGGCTTCGGTGGTACTATCCTTATGGCATTTGCCTGTTATGGAGTTACCAAAGGTATGTTCCGTTTAACTAGATTCATGATAATTGGCATCAAAAGTGCCTTTATCAGAAAGAAAAGGAGATAAGGATTATTATGAAAGGAATATTTGTTGCATTAATCGTCGTCGGCAGTGTTGCCTTAGGCGCTGGTGCGGTAATCGTGGGATATAACGTTGTTAAAGGTAGAAGAAGTGATAACTTTGTCACTAATAGACATGAAATCAATGAAGAAATCAAAAACTTCGATATCCATACCGCTACCGCAGATGTGGAATTAGTTAAAGCAAACGATGGCAAAGGCTTAGTCGTTTGTGAAGAAAAAGAAAAAGTTTATCACGAAGTCACTGTGCAAGATGGCTTATTAAAGATCAAAACAATTGATAACCGTAGATGGTTTGAAAGATGGTTCTTCAACTTTGATTTTAGACCAATGAAAGTCACTATTTATTTACCAGAAACTAATTGCGAATCATTAAATTATGATTCATCCACTGGTGCTTTAGATGTTTCTAGCGACTATACATTCACTAGTGTTAAAGCTGTTGCTAGTACTGGTAGCATTAAACTTAATAACAAAGTTACTGGTGATATTGAGGCTAGAGCCTCCACTGGTAGTGTTGCTATTAAAAACGCTACCGCTAATAAATTATATGCAAAAGCCTCTACAGGTAGTGTCTTAGTGGAAAACACTGAAGTCGTGGGTGAAGCAAGAGTGGAAGCCTCTACTGGTGCAGTTAAAATTAATGGCTTAAAGTGTGCTAGTTTCTATGGTAAAACAAGCACAGGTAGCTTCAACGGTGAAGAAATTGAAG
>CAMJEC010000059.1 GCA_946404585.1 uncultured Caryophanales bacterium | reverse complement strand
AATGATAGCGATGCCGCTAGCTTAAAGATTGAAACAGATACTGGTGATGTTAGAGGTAACTTCTTATCACCAAAGATTGTCTTCTTTGATTCTGATACAGGACATGGAACATTCCCAAAAGAAACAACTGGTGGCGTGTGTGATATCAAAACTGATACCGGTAACGCAAACCTCACCTGGTAATAAAATGAAGACGCTCGGACGAGCGTTTTCTTTTCTTTATTTATTAAAATAAAAAAATGTATTACAATTACCACATACATGAAGAAAATTTTAGCAACTATCTTTAGCACTTTATTTGTTTTATTCTCTTTAGCGGGATGTGGGACAAATAATCCTGCCAACTCTGAATCATATGAAGGTCATCCACGAATTGTCACTCTTCAAATCGTGGGTTTTAATGATTTTCATGGTAATACCTTAGATAGTGAAACAGGTTTAGGCATTTCTAAAACCGCTTCTGTAATTAATGAAGTGACTAATAATAAATTAAATACCATCATCTTATCACAAGGTGATATGTGGCAAGGTTCCGCGGAAAGTAACTTAACTAAAGGCTTTATCGTCACTGATTGGATGAGTGAACAAGGCTTTGTGTCAATGACTTTAGGCAATCATGAATTTGACTGGGGTGAAGACCGCATTAAAGAAAATGCTGAGATCGCTAATTTCCCATTCCTTGGTATTAATGTTTATAATCGTTCCACGAATGAAAGACCTGATTACTGTAAACCATCAATCATAGTGCAAAAGAATGGTGTTAAAGTTGGTATTATTGGGGCAATAGGGGACTGCTATTCCTCAATCGCTGCCTCTAAAGTAAAAGATGTTTATTTTAAAACAGGCACAGAATTAGATTCCTTAGTGAAATATGAGGCTAAATCATTAAAAGAGCAAGGATGTGATATAGTTATCTATTCTATTCACGATGATGATAGTGCGTATAATATCGAATTAAGTAAAGACTATGTTGATATCGTTTTTGAAGGACATACTCACAAAAACTATATTAGAAAAGATGATAAAGGTGTCTATCACTTACAAGGCGCTGGCTATAACAATAGCTTCTCTTACGCTAAGTTAGAAGTCGACACTAAAAACGATACATTTAAAGTCACAGATATTAAGAGTATCTTTACCCATGACTACACTAAGAAAGTGGAACCAGAAACTAGATCAGAAGCTTTATTTGAAAAATATAAAAGCATTATCGGCAATGTTAGAGAACCAATCGCTGAACTTAAAAAACGTTATTATTCTGAAGATTTAAGACAATTAGTGAGCCAGTTATATTTAGAAACTGGATTAGAAGAATGGAAAGAAAAATATAACATCTTCTTAGGTGGTGGATATCTTTCTTGTCGTTCTCCATATCATTTAGGCGCAGGTGAAGTCAGCTATGCTGATATCTTCAATCTCTTCCCATTTGATAACACAATTCAATTATGTTCCTTAAAGGGCAGTGATTTAAAAACACGCTTTATGGAAACCGATAATGAAAACTATTTCATCACTTATTCTGATTATGGCAAAGCCAATCAAGAGAATATCAATCTAAACGATACTTATTACATTGTTTGTGATAATTATTGCTCTGATTATGCCCCTAATAAGTTAACAGTCGTGGAAGAACATTCTGATCCTTTCCTATTCGCTCGAGACTTGCTTTTAAACTATGTAAGCGCAGGCAATCTTGTGTAGAGATTACATAGTAATCTATCAATTCAAATTATCCGAGTAGAGTAAAGATTATTCCTAATAGAGTAATCTTTTTTATAAATAGATTTATTAACGAGCTTTCTTTTCTTACTATATTGACGGCTAAAAAAGGAGGAACGCTTATGGCAATTAAAATTTACGCTGATGCGGGTAGCAATCTATTCAAAGACATTATCGAAAAAAGAAACGCTGAAATCAAAGTGGTCAATATGTCGTTAACTATCGATGAAAAAATCTATCAATGCTATGAAGATGATATTAACGTTGACCAATTCTCTCACTCTTTTTATCAAAAGATGCGTGAAGGTAGCAAAATTGATACTTCTCAAGTCACTCCTTATACATATGAAGAAGCATTTAGAAAAGACGTAGAAGATGGTCATCAAATTATTTGCTTTGTGATGGCTAAAGGTATTTCAGGCACATATAACTCAGCATGTATCGCTAGAGACACAATCAACAAAGAAAAAGGAAAAGAAGTGGTCTATATCGTCGATAGTGCCACTGCGGGCTTTGGTGAAGGTCTTCAAGCTCTTCATGCCTATGAATTAGTGAAGAAGGGTATGTCTTTTAAAGATCTTTGCTATGAATGTGAAAAGTTCAAATTCCAGGTGAGAAGTGAATTCACTGTTGGTGATATTAAATACTTAATCAAGAAAGGTAGAGTCTCCGCTTTACTTGCAAAGTTCATCAATTTCTTAAGAATCAAATTCATCTTAAAAGGTAGCAATAAATCTAAGATTGAAGTCGCAGGTAAAGTAAGTGGCCGTAAAATGGCATTAAAAAGACTTGCGGAAACTTGCTTAGCAAAAATAAGACATCCAGAAAAACAAACAGTCTATATCTCTCACTGCGATGCCTATGATGATGCCTTATCAATTAAAAACTATTTAACCGACCATGGTGTTAGTAATGTTGAAATCTATTTCTATGACCTTATTACAGGCGCGCACATTGGTCCTGATTCATTAGCCATCTTCTATGTTGGCGAAAATCGTGATTAAATAACACAAAAATTGTGTTTCTACTTTTTTCATCACTGTTATATAATTAACTCACTGCCCGAGTGGTGAAACTGGTAGACGCACTGGACTCAAAATCCAGCGGTAGCGATACCGTGCCGGTTCGATTCCGGCCTCGGGCACCATTAAATTATTAAGGATTGAAACGTCGCTTCAGTCCTTTTATTTTATTTCTTCAACTTCGATAAAATCACTCCAGCTACCATAGTCATAATTTCTTTTGGTATCTGAAGTATTCAATCTTCTTAAATAGTGGATTTCTTTCTTAACTTCTTCAGGCAAGATTAAAGTGGGATCAACATCATCGATATTTTCTTTTTCAACGATTAGAGTCTTGTGAATCTCTTCAAGATGTTGGATTTCTCCCTTTCCCCATTTGATAATAAATTTCTTCATACTTCTCTATTATCGGTTATTTTTTATCTCTTTTCTAGCCTTATTATTGACAAATACCAATAAATTGGTAAAGTATTATCGCTATGGAGAAAGTTATGAACGAATCTAAATTATTAAACACAAAACTAAAAACCATTCTTGCAGTATTAATTATCTATGTTATTTGCTTTGCATTTCGCGCTTTAGAATACTTTGTCATCCGCACTGACCAAACATTCTTTGGTGAAGCCTTTATCCATAAATTAATTGGTATTGGCTTAATGATTGCAGCGATATTTGTTTTCCGTTATAGATTTGAAGATGTTGGTTTTAAAACCGGCAAATCATTCTTAGACATTTTAAAAGGTCTTGTCTTTGGCATTATCGTCTTTATTATTGCCTATGGTGTTGAAATCATTATCTTAGCGGCCTCTAATAACTTAAAAGCGGTTGAATTATATGTCACTGCCTATTCCGTTGATGGTGGAGAACAAGTTAAGCATACTGAATTTATCTTCTTTGTAATCTGTGTTATCGGTAACATCATCAATGTATTAATGGAAGAAGGTGTCTTTAGAGGCTTATTCCAAAAGATGCTCTCTGATAAATATAAATTCCTTATCGCTGGTATTATTGCTTCCGTTTTATTCGGCGTATGGCACATCATGGCACCTTTAAGAAGCTTAATTGATGGCAATAAATCAGTTGGTGGTTTCATTGGCGAATCCGCGATGCTTATTGGTACATCCGCTTTAGTGGGCTTTAAGTTTGCAATGATGGGAGAATTAACAGGCAATCTTTATATGGGTATGGGTGATCACTTTGTGAATAACACAATTGTTAACATCCTCCATGTTATCAATAAAGAAGGTGAAGCAGATAATCTAACTGTTATCCGTATTTCTATTGCTCAATCCGTTTCATTTACCGCTGTTCTTATTTGGTTCATCATTGATGCCATCCGTAAAAAGAAAGCCGCCAATCAAATTCCAGCTGAACAACAATAACGAAAAAATGACTTTGATGCCTCGTGTGTCAAAGTTTTTTATTTAGAGTTGCCCTCATTTTGTAGACAACTGCAAGTATTCATAATAATATGAAAACAGCTATGAAAGTCTACGAATTATCATTTCAAAAGAATATCCGCGATATCGGTGGTATGACCACAGTTGATGGCCATCATATTAAATATGGTCGATTAATTAGAGGCAGTGTTTTAACCAAAATCGATGAAAACGATGAACAAATCATCAAAGGCTTAAACATCACTGATATTATCGACTTTAGAAGTCCTGATGAATTTGAATATTATCCTGATTTCAAACTCGAAGGCGTAAGAATGCATAACCTTCCAGTTTTAAGCAAGAAAACTAATGATGAAGCTAGACAAAGAATGAAAAGCTCTGATGGTAATCTATTATGGTTTTTAGAAGATAACACCAGTGGCTTTAATCATTTAGTTAAAGTCTATAGTGAATTTATTACCACTCAAGATGGTATCGGTGCTTATAAGAAGTTCTTTGAAATTATCCTAAATGATAATAGAGTGACATATTTCCATTGCTCTCAAGGCAAAGATAGAACAGGCTTTGCAGCCTATCTTGTTGAAATTGCCTTAGGCGTTAGTGAAGAAGATGCGATGAATGATTATTTATATTCAAATATCGCCATGGAAAAGCGCGCTGAGATGATGCTAAGAAGAGTGGAATATCTTCCTTTCTATAATGAAGAATATAAGCAAAGCTTAATTGATGTATTTTCCACCAGAGTGGAATACATGAATTCCGCGATTAACGCTATGAAAGAACACTATGGTGGTACTCTCAATTACATCAAAGAAGCCTTAGGTGTTGATATTGATAAACTTAAATCCTTATATTTGGAATAATAATTTACTTTTAAGTAATACTCATATAACATTATTAATGTGCTTAGCACAAAACATATTGAATATATAAGCGGGAGTAGCGAAGTTAGAATCTCGTCAACACGGCGAATAACCCGGGACTAACCAGTGTATGAGCAAGACGCTAGAAAACTTTTTGGAGGACAAGTATATGTTTGAAACAAAAAGCGCAAAGGAAGTCTTGCAAGAACTTGATAGTAATGTTGAGCAAGGTTTAACTAGCCAAGAAGCTGGTGAAAGATTCATTAAATATGGGCCTAACAAATTACCAGAGAAAAAGAAAACCCCGCTTTTTTTAGTGTTCTTAGGTCAGTTCAATGACCCAATGATCTTCATCCTTTTAGCGGCCGCTTTATTAAGTGTAGCGATTTCCTTGTATCAGCTTTTCTCACCATCTATAACTGAGAAACCTACAACGATGGAAATCGTTAGCGACCCTGCAATTATTCTAGCGGTCTGTGTACTCAATGCAATTATTGGTACAGTTCAAGAAAACAAAGCGGAAAAATCATTAGAAGCTCTTAAAAAAATGTCTTCACCAACATGTGTCGTGAGACGTGATGGTAAACTCGTTGAATTAAAAGCGGAAGAATTAGTGGTTGGTGATATCGTCATCTTAGAAGAAGGCAGAACCGTTCCAGCAGATCTTCGTTTAACTGAGGCTATTAACTTAAAAACTGACGAATCATCTTTAACTGGTGAATCTTTACCAGTGGAAAAAGACGCTAATATTGTCTTCAGTGATGAAGTTGGTGTTGGTGATAGAGTCAATATGGTCTATATGTCCACCCCAGTTGTATATGGTCGTGGTGAAGGTATTGTTGTTAG
>CAMJEC010000058.1 GCA_946404585.1 uncultured Caryophanales bacterium | reverse complement strand
ATTAAAAAACGAAGCTTCTGCCTAGTAGGCGGCTTCTTCATGTCAAATCTTTTAACGTTATCGAGCATACATATATTGTAAATATAAAAAGACTTTGTTTCAACAAAGCCCTTTTCATTAATAGTCTGTTTGATCTTCTACAACCTTAATGTTGTTAATATCGATATAGCATTCTTCTCCCGCCACTAGGCATTCAAGTTTCATGCCTCTTCTTAAATCTTCGTAGTCATATCTAGATATTTGAGTGGAATATCTTTGAGGGTTACCATTATCATCCTTATAAGAGACAATTAGTTGATAAGTCCAACCACCGTGACGGAAGTGATGACTTCTAAGGTCTTCAACAATGCATGTCGAAGGTCTACCAGTTTTGACAACTTTTTGATTAGCCACACCTCTTTTTAAGGTAAAAACACCAAGAACGATAACCGCGATACATATAAGTGTTGCAAAGAAAGATCCTGCGATAATTGAAAGCTTAGTCATTTCAAAGCGTGGATCAGAACCATAAGAATCACCAGGCCATTCAGAAGATGAAATTTCAGACATCATAGAACTGTTATAAATAGCAATACTTAGAAAAAGCGCTGCAAATATAGCGCCTAATACAATCATGATAATGCCACCAATTTTACTACCTTGAGTTTTCATATCAAATCTCCAAATCCGACTAATTCTAACAAAAAAGACCTGAAAATAACAGGTCTTTTTGATTGTTGGAATATAATTATTCGATGAATGGCTCTACTATTGGTGGTACATCAATCGCGGCATCAAATTCAAAACTGAAAATATATAAAGAGAAGATGTAGTATGAATAGCCACTTTCACTAAATGAAATTTGATAACGATAGATACCATTTTCCATTGATAAGTATGTCCAACTTGGGGATTCATTTGGCATATGATATTCATCATATGGAGCACATTTAACTTGATGATCTAAAGATGGAAATTTAGTGTTGATAGGATCAGATATTCTGCCTAGTTTAATTTCAATGATGTAAGGAGTATTGCTATTGAAGCAGTAATATTTGCCCTCGGGTTCGATTGGAGTTACACCATCAGCCTCAAAAACGCCATTTAATTCAAGGCTCGTTATGTCAAGTAAACTTTGCCAAACAATAGTTGCCCTTGCGCTTCCACTGTAGATGAAATGGCCATAATCTAATAATTGATCTTCATTTGTGAGTCCTGGTTCAAAGAGATTAACAACAAGATGATTATCCCTTAAGCCTAGATAATAATCATACGCACCAATCTCTGAAAGTGGCTTATGATAGAGATATTTATTTCGATGGACATCATAGATATTTAATACACGTTGTTGTTCTTCTAATGATTCAAAGACTAATTCGCGACGACCATCTAAATTGATTTCAGAAGCAAAAATCTTATTGGCCCCTTTTAATTCAATTAATTCAACTTCACCTAAATATAATTTATCTTCTGAGATGATGAATGTGTCTTCAAATTCATCTAAAGTGAAGGCGTTAGTTTCTGAAACAGTTTCATCATAAACGAGTGCGTCAGGCCCACCATAAGAATCAACGATTTCAAAGTTAGGATCTAACTGGAGTCGTTCTTTCAATTCATCTAAATCAAAACTAATTGTTAAAGGATCAAAGAAAACAGTACTAGGATCAATATTGAAAGTCTCACCATCGATGTCGAATGTTTCTAACCTTTCATAATTAATAACACCAGGCGTTTTACGACAATCAAATGTTAATGTAAGACGTGTATTGTTTGCAAAGCTTTTTATAACATCAAATCCCTCAATGGTTTTATGAGCAGAGTATTGGAGTTGTCTTTTACTACGATCTGAGCCTGTACCAACACCATTGGATAAACATGAGTAGAAGTATTCACCCTTCTTCAAGATGAGCATCTTTTCACCATTGTCCATGATATTGGTTTGAACAGATAGACCATATATATGTCCGTTTCCAATTCTTTGTTCTAAAAATTCATTATCGACACTATCAAATTCAAAGAATAAGAATTCTGAAAAAACGAATTTTTCTCCGTATGGAATTGGATAATGTGTTCTTCCATATTCGTCTTCATATGCTTCGCCTCGTGGATGTTCAGTTTCTTCTTGGGTAATCTCTTGGCCTTTAAGCATTAATTTATTATGAGGACATAGTCCTTTATTAGTAGAAGAAGCATTTTCTTGGTTATAAGCAAAATATGAGTAATAAACAACTTCGTTAAAATCATGAAAAGTCGGTTTATAATCTTCAAAGTTATAGCTATATTTAGGCTTAGCCGAACTGCTACTTGTAGATGTGCCTTTCAAAATAGTTGGAATCAAGATAGCGGTTACCACTAAAGCGGCAGCACCAAGAGGTGCGAAACATAATGGTAAATATCTTTTCTTTTTAGCTTTCGGTTGAATACTATCTAAAGAACTGATTTCTGGTAATGATGATTCGATGAGTTCTATGCTGTTCTTTTTGATGTCTTTTTCAATTCTTTTCATCTTTTTAGACTCCTTTTGATCTTATCGATTGCTTGAGCGTAACGGTATTTAGCAGTAGCGGGTGGAATACCCACTAGTTCACTAACTTCTTTCCAAGGAAGATCGAATGCTAATCGATAACCAACAATGGTTTTCTCTTCTTTAGTTAAATCGTAAGGAAGGAAGTAATCTAGTTGGCTCTCTTCGTTAACCACGCATATATCTTCTAACAAATCACTATTTAATTCGCGTGAGCGTTTCTTAGCGTAATCAATAGCTTCATTTTTCGCCATTGCGCATAAATAGGAATGCAAAGAAGATGGGTCTTTAACTTCGTTTCTCTTGGAAAGTATTTTCATAAATACATTTTGATATACATCATCGCAGTCCTCTTTTTGATTAAGATAAGTTGCGATGATGAAATAAAGAAGCGATCGATAATTCTTATAGACAATAGCGGTTGCCTCTTCATCGCCCTCGAGAAAAAGTTTGGCGGTCTTGTTGGTCACGTTCATTTTGAAAGCAGCTTTCATAAGTTAAGACGATTAGAAATTAAAAAACGAATAAAAATATTTTCTTAGAACAATTATATAAAAAATCCTGAGAATCACTCAGGACAATTTTACTGTTTTGGTGGATCCGACGAGGATCGAACTCGCTACCTCCTCCATGCCATGGAGGCGCTCTCCCAGGTGAGCTACGGACCCACAGTGCGATATTTATTATACATTAATTCATTTGCTAGACAACAATAATTTTGTATTTTTGCAAAAAGAAAAGGTGATAACCACCTTTCTTATATAGTGGCGCGCTTGAGACGATTTGAACGCCCGACTTCTTCCTTAGGAGGGAAGCGCTCTATCCAGCTGAGCTACAAGCGCGTGATAAGTTTATTACTTATCGTAGCCGTTTGGGTTCTTGGATTGCCATCTCCAGGAATCACGGCAAGCATCTTCGATGTTGAGTTTTGTTTTAAATCCCATTTCCTTATAGGCTTTAGAAACTTCAGCGTAGTTTTCATCAACATCACCAGGACGTCTTGGGCAGATAACATATGGAAGTTTCATATTATTAGCCTTTTCAAAAGCATGAACTAATTCAAGAACAGATGTACCTTTACCTGTACCTAAGTTATAAACAACTAAGCCTGGTTTTTCTTCTAATTTCTTTAAGGCACATAGGTGACCATGGGCTAAGTCAGCAACGTGGATGTAATCTCTAACACCAGTGCCATCCACTGTTTTATAGTCATCACCATAAACATTTAAGTGAGGACGTTTACCAACAGCGACTTGAGTAATATATGGCATTAAGTTATTTGGGATACCGTTAGGATCTTCACCGATAAGGCCACTTTCATGGGCACCGATTGGGTTAAAGTATCTTAAGATAGCGATATTAGCTTCCTTATGTTCTTTAGCGTAATCTTTCAATAAATATTCGATATCTAATTTTGTTTGACCATATGGGTTTGTGCAGCCACCGACTTTATCACTTTCTTTAAGTGGGACATGATCTGGGACACCATATACTGTCGCACTAGAGGAGAAGACGATATTAGTGACATTAAATTCACTCATAAGCCTTAACAAAACTTTACTACTACCGATATTGTTATCGATATATAATTGTGGCTTTTCAACAGATTCCGCGACACTCTTTAAACCAGCGAAGTGAATGATATCTGTAATCTTTTCTTTTTGGAAAACTTCTTTTAATTTTTCATAGTCAGTACAATCGACTTCATAGAATCTTGGTTTCTTACCTGTGATTTTATAAATGCGATTTAATACTTCTGGTTTACTATTAACGTAGTTATCGACGATTACTACATCATAGTTATTATTTAAGAGTTCCACGACTGTATGGGAACCGATATAACCTGTACCACCTGTGACTAAAATTGCCATATTATTTTTCCTCCAATTTCATCAAGAGCATGTCTTTGATTTTAAGTGAATCAACTTTGTTTTTAGTTTCTTTATAAATTTGGCCTAATAAGTAATTTAAGGCCTTATCTTTGCCGGCTTTATAATCTTGAACCGCAATATTATATTTTACCAGTATTTCATCAATGATTGATGATAATTCTTTATTGTCGTAGTTATGAGAGAAGTTGTTATCCTCTAATAAGGTGTTTAAATCTTTCTTAGTTTCTAATAATTGCTTATAGATAATTGAGGCTTGTTTATAGGTAATTTCTTCTTCGTTATAAAGTTTTAATAAGGCGATTAAGTCATTCTCAATTTCTAATAGTTTATCACTACCGTGTCGCTTAATTTCACTTCTGACACGTGTTAAAACGAAGTTGCTAACTTTAATTGTAGCAAGTCCTTCTTCCTTTAATTCAGAGAAGAGTTTAAATAGGTATGGATCGTTATTAATCTCATCTATTGTTTCCGGTAAAAGGAAGTCGACTTTAAATCTCTTATTAGCTTTATAATTTAGTGCTTCATCCACGAGTTCTTGGCTAATTCTAATAGGTGCGATCGTCGCGTCTGCGAAATATCTATAATCAATCTTTGTGTTCTTTTTACGCATGAAGACAGTTTCGTTTTTCGCTTCATCATATCTTCTTGTTTCTGGTTTTACTGATTTACCACTACTAACGATTTCTTTTTGACGCTTGATTTCACTAGTGATAGCTTTTTCAACATTCTTAAAACCATTGAGATTTTTAAGTTCAACGATTTCACCATTAACACCATCAACTTTTAGTGAGACATTAACGTCCACTCTCATGGTGCCTTCTTGTAAACGACCATTACTAACACCAAGTGATACTGCAATATCTCTAATATCTTCTAAGAAGATTCTTGCTTCTTTACCATTTCTTATATCTGGATCAGTAACGATTTCGATTAAGCCCATACCCGCTCGATTAAAATCTAATAATGTTTTATCTTTAGCGTGTATTTGTTTTGCGGAGTCTTCTTCGATATGTAAATGGTTAATTCTAATAATCTTGATACTATCATCAACATTTATAGCGAGGTGACCATTTTTACCAATTGGATGGAAGAACTGTGTTAATTGATAGCCTTTGGCTAAATCACTATAAAAATAGTTCTTTCTATCAAATCTAATTAATCTATCTAATTCCATATGAAGAGCGTTAACCATCCTTATCGCTGATATAACACACTTCTTATTCAAAACAGGCATTGCACCTGGAAAAGCCATATCAATTAAACCAACATTACTATTAGGGGCTTTACCAAATGTTGTGGGAGCGCCACAAAAGAGCTTAGATTCACTAAGTAGTTGTAGATGTATTTCAAGACCGATAATAGCAACGTAGTTCATACTATTTCTTAGTGAGGTCCTTTAAGCCTGTGATATCTTCCACTACTTGGGCAATATTAAATAATTTAGATTCAGTAAAATGATGAGAAGTGATATTAACACCAAATGGCATTTTATCTTCAAATCCTAATGGTAATGTAATTG
>CAMJEC010000057.1 GCA_946404585.1 uncultured Caryophanales bacterium | reverse complement strand
TTTCAAATTCATTTCTTAAAGAATCATAAGAGATGAAATAGACACCAAATTTATCGTTCTTAATTTTCTTAATAATCTTTTTACGTTCTTCCACTGTACCGATAATGGCGTAGACTGGAATATCGCTAGCGAATTTATTAAATTCACTGACCCAGTTGAACACTAAGGATTTAGGGGAAACGATTAAGATTGGTTTATCTTGTTTAATGGAATTAATAAAGGCGATTGTTTCGATAGTTTTACCTAAACCCATATCATCAGCGAGGATGCCGCCTAAAGAGTATTTATATAAAACATTGAGCCATTTAACACCATCGACTTGGTAGCTTCTAAGTTCACCGTTAATCTTAGGAATTTCAATATTAGAATTAGAGAAATTCTTTAATTCATTGAAGACGTCATCTAAATAACTATCCATTGATAAGAAACTATTGTCCTTGCCGTACGCTTTGAAAGCATAGTATAAAGGAAGCTCTTTTTTACTATGTAATGAGTTTTCACTAATTAAATCTAAGTCTTTAGCGAGACTATAGAACTCTTTTGTGTCATCACTCATTAAGTTGATGAAGTTATCACCAATCTTAACGAATTTCTTCTTTCTCTTTAAGCCAATCAAAATTGTCTTAAGTTCTTCATCACTATAAATAGATCCGTCGACAAGTACTTCAAGCATTGAGCCATCTTTCTTAATAGTGATATTAGGAGAAGTAAATGAACTTGTCTTTCTAGAATCTAAGTCCTTAGAGAAATAGATTTCTGCGACTTTTTGTAAGTTTTCTAAAGTGCTATTTAAGAAATCCCAGACTTGACCACCATCGCTTAGAACGTGATCAAAGAAGCCATAACTAGATAAGATTTCTTGATAATGTTTAACTTGCGAAACTTCATAGAAGTTCTTGATGTCTCTAGCGTCAATTTCTTGCTCATTTTTAAAATATCTAGTCTTTTCATAGACATTATCTTTTTCATAATCAAAGTAGGCTTTAATCACTAAAGCGGATTCATTGAGTTCTTCTTTAATTCTGTCAGCGATTTCAAAGAAATCAGGATATTTTTCAAAGAAAGAATATTTGAAGTTATCAAAATTGTTTTGAATTGTGCTTAATGGATAACTTCTCGCTGAATCAATAAGACTATTGATATAAGCATTATTAGTTAATGGTTTAATATCGTTCGCGGATTTACAGTAATAATAATTTCTTGTTAATGGAATATAGCCTTTGATAATACCTTTTGGAATTAAGGAATAATTATCGTTAACGCGAATCTTAATGTCCATCGCTTCTTCACTAACGTGATAGACTTCGTTATTGATATATAAGTAATCGCCCTTTAAAGCATTTAATAATTCATCAAAGAAGATGAGAGATTTATCGTTACTTAAATCAATGAAGAAATCAGGATTATATTTCTCTAAAATCTTGATGATTCTTTGGCTTGTTTCATCAAAAGAAGACAACACGTGCACTAGTGTAAGGTCTTTACCATATCTAAATTCTTCTTCGTTAATGAATCTCGCTAGGAAGCGGTCAATAGACGCGATTTTATATTCTCTACCTTTAGCGATTGTAAGATTCACACTATAGGAGAATCTTGTATCTTCTAAATAAACTTTGATTCTCGCTTTTGTGGATGCATTAGCGATTTCTTCTTTTCTAATTTCTTTAAAGACTTCGCCAATTTCTAAATCAAAAGCGCTTTGTTGTTCTCTTCTATCAACATCAGATATTTCAAAGGCAAACTTTGTGGAGACTTCTTTAATTTGTTCATATTCATCTTTTAAGAGTTTGCTCGCTAAGATGGAGAAGTGCCTACAAGGTTCCTTTTCTCTACATATTTGACATGTGTAGTTAAGTCTTCCTTTATAATCTAAAACAAATTCAAGAATTTGGATGCGGTTTATCTTAGTAAATAATTGGATAAAGAAATAAGGATGATTAGCCTCATCATAATCAATACCGTATTTATAAGAGAAATATGCGAAAAGTTCTAAATCCTCAGGAGTTAGTTTTTCTAAACGATAATGTTCTAATAATTCCACGACGTTCATTTTTTAACGCATCCTACTCTTCTTTGGTCTTCTGATATTTTGATCCACTAGTTCACCAATAAAGG
This sequence comes from uncultured Caryophanales bacterium, assembly GCA_946404585.1. GTDB lineage: Bacteria > Bacillota_I > Bacilli_A > RFN20 > CAG-826 > RUG14515. The sequence continues at coordinate 3,888 of CAMJEC010000057.1, read as the reverse complement.
CACCATTTGGAATCTTTTTACTTAATTCAATTGATAAACGAATTGTTCTTTCGTCGATATATTCGTGTTGCAAAGCAACACCAACGAGAAGTTCCGCGACTAATGGATAGTCTTCTTCTTTTAAACTATTGATATTAGCGTGAACAATTTGAATATATCGGCTCTTATCATTGCTATAAGGGGCAACTTTTAAGAAATATTCCAAAGGAATTTGTTTAATCTTGTTATCATCAAGTGGTAATTCATCAAATAACAATAAATAGATACTTAAACGATTCTTCGCTGGTGAAGAGAATAAGTCTTGCATGTAATATCTATGATTCATTTGGAATAAATAGCAATCTTTAAGCGCGGCTATTTGCTCGATTGTTAAGTCTTGATATTTGATATATTCCATCATCACTTGGCTCGCTAATCTTTCTTCACTGAAATTCTCTTCCGCGTGCTTAAGAAGTTCCACTAAAGCATCACAGTTAGGGGCAATTAAGATGTTATATAAATTAGCTTTTCTAGTAACACTCTTTCTCTTTTCTAATTCGTCTTTTAAGACTTCATAATTATTTTTAGCCTCAGTGAGCATTGTTTTAACACTCTCATCTGCGCTTTCCATAATCCTTTGGAAGTTCTCAACGTTATGTTGATTAAAGAATAATGGCGAAAGAATATCGTTAATAACACGAGCTTTATATTGACCGCGTTGATAATACGCTAAAAGTTCATTAATAAATGTAGTCGCGGCTTCTAAGCCTTTAATTTGATAAGAAATCTTACTAATAAGTGGAAGATTATCTCCACCTCTTAAATAGAGGTATCTTTCTAATAAATCTTTAAATGTTTTTTCATTAGAGTTAATTGAGGCCACCACTTTTTCGCCTTTTGGATCAATTAACTTTTTAATCGTTAAGAAAGCAGCATATAAATGCTTACAAGGTTCACTGACTGGACAAGAGCAAGATAAGGTCACAAATGAATTTGTGTCAATTGATATTCTAAAAGAATATTCCTTTTGGCCCATGATTGTGCCATAGCATTCATTTTCGCTTAAATGCATGTTTTTAATCGCACCATCTAGATAGTCATTAGCCTTTATTTTTGTGTTCGCATCAAATAACCCTTCAAATAAGCCTAAAGAAACAAACTTAGAAAGGGAAATGTTTTCCGCGACCGATAATAGAGGGTGAGACAAAACGATGTTTTTCACATTTCTATCATCAGCGAAAAAGACACGCCCGATGTCGTTTGGTTCTCTTTTAAGTAAAATTCCATATCCTAGCGAAACGTGCTTAAGGATTAGATAACGAACTGCCATACCTAACCCTTATTATAACAAAACATCAAAAAACTGAATATAAATTCTTCACCAATTGTAAATTTGGTCTATAATAGTTCGGGTTATGAAAAACACTAACACTATTAAACGCATTACTAAAAACGCCATCATGCTCGCCATGCTCTGTGTGATTGGCATGTTCTCCATCCCATTAGGGGATAATATTAAAGTCTCATTACAACTATTGATGGTCTTCATCATTGGTTTAACTGTTTCTACTTTTTATGATGGTGTTATTATTACTGGATTGTATTTATTAATCGGTTTATTCATCCCCGTCTACGCTGGTTTTAATGCTGGTGTTACTCCAACATTTGGCTTCGTAATCTCATTCGTCGTTATTACACCTATCTTATATTTCTTAAATAAACTACCAATTAAGAACCAATTCTTAAGAATGTCTATCGCGTGTGTGGTTTCCTTAATTATTTGTTATTTTATTGGAGCTTTGTTCTTAGCATTATATTTACATTTTGATATACAAAAAGCACTACTTATCGCAGTAGTGCCTTATGTACCTTTTGATATTGCTAAAATCGTAATTGCGGTTTTAGTAGTTTCAATTTTAAACAAACGTACTATTTAGCTTTTTTAGCTTTGATTTCTCTAATTAACCAAGCGAGTAAGATGCCGAATTGAGAAGCGAAGTGAATGATGATTTCCACTGGCTTAGCGGCTAATCTTTCAAGTGGCATAGCAGGTGATAAGGATGAAACGAATGTTGTATCGTTCATACCGATAATCGCTACAGCGAGGAATAAAACTAAGTTAATAGTGAACACCACGATTACATAGATAAATCTATTTAATTTGAGTTCATAAACGTCAAAGACCTTTTTGACTAAGATGGCCATTGGCACTAATAAGAATAAATAGAATAAGAATGTAAGATGGAAGTTTCTAAGCTCCACATAAAGTGGCATGGTTAAGAATGCACCGAAACGGTTGAACGCTAAAGCGGTGAATAAGAACCAACCCATAGTGAAGAAGACGTGTTTAGCGCCGACTTTGAATTGTTCTGTATCTTCTGGTAAAGCTTTAACAGGTTTTAAGAAGGCGAAGATTGCACCGCCTAAAACAAGAGCGTGGCCCACTAACATGAGGATTAAAAATCCTGGGAATGGATATGGGGCTAATAAATTACCATTATAAGTAATCACGCCAGAGAGAATCGCAAAGATTAAACCTAAACCCGCTAAAATCATAGTGGTTTTTAAGTATGTCTTACTCATTCTTTTACGAATGTTTGGTTTTAAATAAGAACGGACAATGTACATCGCACCCATCACAAAGTATGCACCAAAGAGTAAAGCGGTGAAACTGCTGAATATCGCAGTGTCCATAATGTGTGGACCAAAATATGGAACGTCAGTAAAGAATAAGTTAGAAGCGGCAAAAGCCATTAAAGAGCCGAGGACGGCAATAATTGCTAAAGCAATCAAAGAAAATTTCTTACTCATATTACTTCACCTCCGCATATGTATGATAGTATCTATCGATTGTTAATGAATGATCATCATGAATAGTAATTGTTTGGCAGCCCATCATATCATCATCGTGATAAATACGGTCAGTAGATTTAATGCCATAGCAGAACTTCACGCCTTGATAATCAACTTCGAAGTTATTGATGTGGTCATGACCAAAGAACATCGCTGTTGTGGAACCTAATTCTTTAATCTTGTTGAAGAAACCAAAGTCATGGTCTGGTGGGCAAGAAGCTTCTCTTTTTTCACCATAAATCTTTGTGCCTTCTTCCCAAGCAGCGTTAACTTCTGGTAATGGAATGTGATAGAACATTAAGGAATTAACGGCTGCACCACCATTTTGTTCCTTGGTATAGTTAACAACGCTTTCATACCAATCGATTTGATCTTGTTTGAAGCAATCATAACCTAATTGGCTGAAGTCGAAGTTATAACGGTTACTATCCATAATGAATAATTGGTCATGGACTTTGTTATCTTTCATTAAGTTAATGGCGAAGTTGCAGTTACCATTGACTGCGTCATCTTGTAAATCTTTGAATAAACAATTCGAACCAAATTTGGTAAGAGTTTCGGTTAACCAGTCTACTGAGAAGTAGCATTGTTCATCATGGTTACCAAAGCAAACGGTCCATGGAATACCTTTACCATCGAGATAGTTTAATAGGCTTTTCGCAGTACCTTTACTTGCGAAGGTGAATAAGTCACCAGTGACCACGACAAGATCAGGATTGCTAGCGTCTTTGTAGAGCAAATCCATAAACTTGAACTGTGTTTGTTGATCATCCTTATCAGAAAGATGGATGTCTGTTAGTTGTAAAATGCGGAAATCATCCTTGTAATTCATACTAAGGATGTAATCTTGAGGCTGATATTTCTTTGTTCCGCAGGCAGTTAAAGCCAACAAAGAAATAAACGCCAATGCAGTTAGTTTGTTTTTCATAGTGCCCAAATTATAACATATCAAAAGTGAGATAAAATTAATCGCCAAGGGAAAAGATACAAAACAAAAAAACTGTCAAACTAATTACCGTATTTGACAGTTTCTAAAAAGTTCATATTTTTGAATTT
>CAMJEC010000056.1 GCA_946404585.1 uncultured Caryophanales bacterium | reverse complement strand
AAGAACTAGCCTCTAATAACTATCCATCAGAGGATCGTTTAAGAGCCCTTCTTTCCGCTTATATTAGAATTAATGGTTCTTTAGTTTTTAGACATAAAAAGACGTTATTACAGCTCAACACAGAAAACGCGAAGATTGGGCGATTTATCTATGAAACAATTAATGAAATCTATCACGCTGATGCGGAATTAATTGTTAAAGAAAAAAGAAACCTCGATAAGAGTAAATCTTATATGATTGAAATTAGTGATGCTTCCGAAGCTATCATGGATGATTTAGAAATCTCATTCTTAGAAGGCAAGATTAGCAAGAATATCGTTAAAAACGATGACACAATCTCTGGCTACCTTGCAGGCGCCTTTTTAGCCGCAGGCAGTGTTAATTCCCCAGTGACAAGTAATTATCACCTAGAAATCGCTTTAAATAGTGAAAACTACGCGAAATGGTTAGCAAAGCTATTTGCTAAATACAAAAACAGTAATATTGAACCAAAAATCACTCAAAGAAGAGACGAATATGTCATCTATTTTAAAAAGAGTGATCAAATATCTAATTTCCTCATCATGGTGGGAGCGGTTTCATCTTGCTTAGATTTTGAAGATGTACGCGCGAATAGAGACCTAATGAACAACGCGAATAGACTCACAAACATGGATACTGCTAACATGAAAAGAACTATAGAAACAGGCTCAAGACAAGCCGAAGAAATCGCCATGATTGACCAGCTCTTAGGTATCGATAATATTACTAATTTAAAAGAGAGAGAACTCTGCAAATTAAGAGTGGCTAATGAGGCTGCTTCTTTGCAAGAACTCGCTGATTTAATGACTGAAAAATTTAAGAAACCCATTACTAAAAGTAATGTTAACCATTTATTCCGTTCAATTCACGCATTATATGAGAGGCTAAATAATGACAATCAATAAGCAATTAGGCGCTCGTATTAGATACCTTAGACAACAGAAAAATATGACGATTGAAGACCTTGCTTTAGAAGCCGAAATCAACCGTAATTATCTCTGCGATTTAGAAAGAGGAACACGTAATCCCACAGTGGTGGTTTTAAACAAGATTGCTAAAGCCTTAGAAATCAATTTATCCACGCTATTTGAAGGAATAGTGGAGATGTAGTCTTCTATTTATACATTTATAAATATAAGCACGTAAAAGATTATGTGCTTTTTTCTTGCAACTTATATTCTATATATATAAAATATAACCGCAGTGACAAATAAAGGAGGCATAAATTACATGTCAAATGTCAGAGTTGCAATTAACGGATTCGGTCGTATTGGCCGTTTAGCGTTCAGACAAATGTTTGGTGCAGAAGGTTACGAAATCGTTGCTATTAACGACTTAACTTCCCCAAAGATGCTCGCTAACTTATTAAAATATGATACCGCTCAAGGCGGTTATGCTGGTCGTATCGGTGAAAACTTACACACCGTTTCCAGCAAAGAACCAGAATATGCTGAAGATGGCAAGACCATCCTCAAAGAAGGTTCAATTACAGTCGATGGCAAAGAAATTACCATCTATGCTCGTCCAAAAGCCCAAGACTTACCATGGGGCGAATTAAAAGTTGATGTCGTGCTCGAATGCACAGGCTTCTACTGCTCCAAAGAAAAATCCATGGCTCACATCCAAGCCGGTGCTCGTAAAGTCGTTATTTCCGCTCCAGCGGGTAAAGATTTACCAACAATCGTCTTCGGTGTTAACGAAAAGACTTTAACAAAAGAAGACAACGTTATCTCCGCTGCTTCTTGTACAACAAACTGCTTAGCCCCAATGGCTAAAGCCTTAAACGATTTTGCTCCAATCCAATCTGGTATCATGAGCACAATCCACGCCTACACAGGTGACCAAATGATTCTTGATGGTCCACACAGAAAAGGTGACTTACGTAGAGCCCGTGCCGGTGCTGCTAACATCGTTCCAAACAGCACAGGTGCTGCTAAAGCTATCGGCTTAGTTATCCCAGAACTCAATGGCAAGCTCATTGGTTCCGCTCAACGTGTCCCAGTTACTACTGGTTCCACAACAATCTTAACAGCCGTTGTTAAAGGTGAAGGTGTCACAGCTGAAGCCATCAACGCTGCTATGAAAGCCGCTGCTAACCAATCCTTCGGTTACAACGAAGATCAAATCGTTTCCTCCGATGTTATCGGTATGAGATTTGGTTCCTTATTCGATGCTACACAAACAATGGTTATCGATTTAGGCAATGGTTTATATGAAGTTCAAGTTGTCTCTTGGTATGACAATGAAAACTCCTATACATCACAAATGGTCCGCACCATCAAATACTTTGCGGAAAAGTGCTAATTAATTTAGTTTAATTAACCCATAGAAATATACGGCGCTCATTTACTATGGGTGCCGTTATTTATGAAGAAAGGAATCTTAACTATGTTAACAGTTAAAGAAATGACCAACTTAGAAGGCAAAAGAGTCATCGTTCGTGTTGACTTCAACGTCCCTCTAAAAGATGGTGCAATCCGTGACGATAATCGTATCGTTGCAGCCTTACCAACAATCAAAGAATTAATCGCTAAAGGTGCTAGAGTTGTCTTAATGTCACACTTAGGCAAAGTCAAACACAAATTAGCGCAAGAAGATCCAGAAAAATTCGCCAAACAAATAAAAGATGGCAACTTAGCCCCAGTGGCAGTTCGCTTAGGTGAATTATTAAATCAACCAGTCGTCTTCGTTAAAGAAACTCGTGGTGAAGAATTAACTAACGCAGTTAACGCTTTAAAGAACGGCGAAGTCTTATTAATGCAAAATACCCGTTATGAAAAGGGTGAAGAAAAGAACGATCCAGAATTAGCCAAGATTTGGGCCGCCTTAGGTGATGCCTTCGTCATGGATGCATTCGGTTCCGCTCACCGTGCTCACGCTTCTACATATGGTATTCCAGAAATCTTAAAAGCCGAAGGTAAACCAGTTGCCGTTGGTTACCTCGTTGAAAAAGAAGTCGCTAACTTAACAAGATGTGTTGACGTCAAAGATGAAGACCGTCCATATGTTGCTATTTTAGGTGGTTTAAAAGTTTCCGATAAAATCAAAGTTATCGAATCCTTATTAAAGAAATGCGACAAGATCTTAATCGGTGGTGCGATGGCTTTCACATTCTTAAGAGCCTTAGGCCACAAGACTGGTAATTCTCCAGTTGAAGAAGATCAATTAGAATACGCCAAGAACTGCTATGTCAAAGCAAATGGTAAAATCGTTTTACCAGTCGACTCTGTTGTCGGTGATGCCTTTGACCCAGCTGAAAGAACAACAGTTGAAACCGTTGAAAAGGGTGAAATCCCAGATGGCTTCCAAGGCTTAGATATCGGTCCAAAGACCAGAGAACTCTTTGCTGCTGAAATCGCTAAAGCCAAAATGATCTTCTGGAACGGCCCAAGTGGTGTCTTCGAACAAGAAGAATTCCAAAAAGGTACATTAGCCATTTGCGAAGCTATTGCTAAAAATAGCACTGCCTTCACAGTCTGTGGTGGTGGTGACTCCGCTGCTGCTGTCAAGCAATTCGGTTATAAAGACAAATTCTCACACGTTTCTACCGGTGGCGGTGCTTCCTTAGAAATGATTGAAAACGATGGCCACTTACCAGGCATCGACGTGGTTAGATAATTATGAGAAGAAAATTATTATTAGGTAACTGGAAGATGAACAAACTCGCTAGCGAAGCTAAAGAGTTTGCCGTTGCTTCCCGTGACTTAGCCAAAAAGGCTGAAGCCAACAACATCGACTTAGGTGTTGCTCCTACATACTTATCTCTCGCTACAGTGAAAGAAAATGCCGCTAAAACAATGATTGTGGCCGCTCAAAACGTCCACTTCAATGATCATGGTGCTTTCACTGGTGAAGTCTCTATTCCTATGCTCAAAGAATTCGGCATCGACTGGGTTTTAATTGGCCATAGTGAAAGAAGAACTTACGACAATGAAACAAACGAAAAGTGCAACGCTAAAATCAAAGCCTTAATCGCTAACAATATGGTTCCAGTGTATTGCGTTGGTGAAACATTAGCGCAATTCGAAGCTAACCAAACAAAAGCCGTTGTTGGTGAACAAGTTCGCGTAGGCTTAAAAGATTTAACCTCTGAAGATGTTAAAAACTTAGTCGTTGCTTATGAACCAGTTTGGTCCATTGGTACAGGTAAAAACGCTTCTACAGAAATCGCTGAAGACGTTTGCAAATTCATCCGCGATGTTTTAAGAGAAATGTTCGGAGATGTCGCTGACGAAATCAGAGTCTTATATGGTGGCTCCGTTAAACCAGAAAACATCAAAGCATACTTATCTTGCCCAGATGTCGATGGTGGTTTAGTCGGTGGTGCTTCCTTAAAGATCGATTCTTACGAAGCTTTACTCAATAACATTCTCTAGTATAAAAAAACAACGAGGAAAGAGGGATGTTAATTCATCTCTCTTTTTATTTTTAAATTCCCCTCAATAATGTTGTATAATGAATTAAATTGATTTTAGTTTTTCAAAACAAATTGAAAGGATGTTCGTTATGAAAAAAAGTCTCCTTTTTGTTTCAATGATTGCCGCTTTATGTATTACTGGCTGTAACACTAATCAAGGTGATAGTAAATCCGCTAGTAATCCAGAAAGTTCTCAACCATCTGAAACAAGTAATTCAGGTTCTAATTCTGAAGAATCTTCAAACCCTTCTTCTTCAAGTGAAGCCCCTAAAGAAGAAGTTAAAAATGATAACTTCACACTTTTAAATCCAAACAACCTATCTTCAATGTCTCCTAACTGTAAGAAATACGTTGATGATATGAGAAATCAACAAAAGAAACTCTTACAAGAAAAAGGCGCTAATGTGGACTATTACTTAAATGATTTATATGGTACCGCTGGTGTTGACTTAACTAAAGGTGTTTTACCAAGTTCTGGTAATTATCAAGACAATACTGGTGGCTATCGTGATGGCAAGACAGAAAATGATTATTTAGATCCTGTCGGAGCGGACTACACTAAGGGTGAAAAGAGTGATGAATCTAAAGGCATTGAAATTGAATTCACACCTGCTGATAGTTTAAAGAATAAAGAATACACAATTACCTTTGGTAAAAAAGCGGATTTAAGTGATGCTAAACAAATCAAAACAAATGATACAAAAGCTTACTTAAAGAACTTATTTGTTAACGAAACATACTATTACAAAGTAAGCGCTGATGGTAAAGATTCACAAGTTGCTTCTTTTACCACAGGTGATTACCCACGTTGGATTGACGCTCGACCAATGTTTAATGTTCGTGATATGGGCGGTTATATGACATCTTCTGGTCAAAGAATTAAACAAGGTTTAGTCTATCGTGGTGGTGAAATCAATAGTAAGACTGGTTGGTATGGCAGCCAACGTTATACCGATGATACAGGCAATACTCAAGCAAGAGATGGTCATATCGTTTCTCAAACAGATGCTTCTAAGAAAGCCTTCAGAGAAGATATGGGTATGATCAATGGTTTAGAAATCGACTTAAGAAGCGGTAGCGAAACCAATGGTTATCCATCATCTTCAGGCAAATGCAATTTTGCGGAGAATGGTGATATCTCTTATAAGATGTTAAGTATCAGCAGCTATGCTAATGGTATGAAGAACAATACTGCACAAATCAAATCATTATTCGAAGCCTTTGCTCAAGCGGATCAACATCCAGTTTATTATCACTGCTATGGTGGTGCCGATAGAACTGGCGTTGTGGGATTCATGCTTGGTGCGGTTCTTGGCATGTCTTATACAGACTTAGTCATCGACTTTGAATTAACAAGCTATAGCAGCAATCCATCCAGAAACTATCGTAGTCATTTACGTAATGGTCCATGGAATGAATGGCCAGGCATGGTGGACTACCTCAAAAATACTTTAGGTTGGGGCACAACAAAAACTATTAAGCAAGGTATGGAAGAATATTTAAAGAATAATTGTAAGATTAGTCAAACCACAATTGACACAATTAGAAATATCATGCTTGAACCAGCAAAATAGAATAAAAATAAATAATTATTATAAAAGGATAGGTCAAAATAGTTGGCCTATTCTTTTTATATATATTAACG
>CAMJEC010000055.1 GCA_946404585.1 uncultured Caryophanales bacterium | reverse complement strand
ATTCTTAATCTATTAGCGAATGTGGTCTTACCAGAAGAAGAAGGACCAGCGATACAAATCAAACGAATGGATTCTTTTTCATCTTCAATCATTTGACCTAATTCACATAATTGACGGTTGTGTCTTTGTTCGCAAAGTGTGATAAATTCAACATCGCCATCTTGTTCAATTCTTTCATTAATACCAACGATAGTGTTACAACCTGTCGCTAAAGCCCATTGATGCGCTCTTTTTAAGGTCTTACCAAATGTTGGAGCATCTTCAAATGGTGGAATCTCACCATTATAGTCAGGACGTGGATATTGAATGATGATACCTGGGTGATAATATTTGATAACCCATCTATTGATATAACCAGTGGATGGCACCATACGGTTATACATATAGTTACGGTAATTGCCGCATGTATAAATATGGGCGGTCTTTTCTGGACGATATTTTAAAATATCGACTTTGTCTTGATAACCATCTTCGGTAAAGATTCTAGCAGCTTCTTCTTTTGAAACAATCTTTCTTTCTAATGGCAAATCTAAGGAAACAAGTCTATTCATTTCCGCGACTAATTCTTTGATCATAATACCAGAAGCACTTGTGCCTGGATTTAAGATCTGTAAGAAGATAGAACGGGAAACGTTATAAGCAAATCTGATTTCATAATGAGGATGGATATTGTGCATAGCCATCGCCACTAAGAAACGAAGAGATGATTCATAAATTGGTTTTGCATCTCTATCTTTGCAGGTTAAAGGAATAATCTCTGAATCCTTATCAATTGTGTATGTGAGTTCACGGACACGGCCGTTAACATAAGCACATATAAAGTTTTTGTCTTTGCCCACGACATCTAATACTGTAACCGGGGCATCATAAATTTTTTCTGTGTTATTAAAAACCACTTTAATTGGCATTGTATAGTTCCTCCTAAGAGTTCAAGTCTTACATTCTAAACAAATGTCTAGACAATTTCAAGCAAATTAATTATAACGTTATTTCACTCGTAAAAGAATGAGTTTTTTCGATTTTTATATTTTTTAAATATATTATGTGATATAGTGATTATCGCTAGAAAGGATTGTATATGCAAAGATTACTCGTAGTCGTGGATTATCAAAACGATTTCGTTGATGGTGCTTTAGGCTTTGAAGGCGCAGATAAGATTGCCCCTCGTATCGTGGAACTCATTAAAGAATTCCGTGCTAATAAAGACACCGTCGTTTTTACGTATGATACCCACCAAGAAGATTATTTAAAAACAACCGAAGGCCAATACTTACCTGTTCCTCACTGTTTAAAGGGCACTAAGGGTTGGGAATTACATCCATCAATTAAAGACCTCGTAGAGGATTCCCTAGTGTTTGAAAAACCAGGTTTTGGTAGCAAAGCTTTAGGCGATTATATTGCTAAAAATAACTTTGACGAGATTTATCTCTGTGGTCTTGTTAGTGACATCTGTGTCTTTAGTAACGCTATTATCGCTAAAGCGGCAGCCTCAACGTATTGCAAAATCAAAATCGTAAGAGATGCAACTTCATCTTTTGATTTAGATATGCAAGAAAAGGCTTTTGATGTTTTAAAACATCTCCACATGGAAATTATCTAGGCAATTATAAATCTTATATAAATATATAAAGGAGAAACAACTTATGAAAAACATGGTTTACATCCAATCCGGTGGACCAACCTCAGTCATTAACACATCATTATATGGTGCGATTAAAGAAGCAAAAAAACATCCAGATCTTATCGGTCACATCTATGGCTCTCAACACGGTGTTGAAGGCTTAATCGATGATGACTTAATCGATTTAGGTTTAGAAGACGATGAACAAATCGAACTTCTTCTCCAAACTCCAGGTAGTATCTTAGGTACCACAAGAAGAAAACTTCCAAAGGACATCCATACTCCTGAATACGCCGCGATTATTGAAAACATCAAAAAACACAACATTGGTTATGTTTTCATCAATGGTGGTAACGACTCCATGGATACCTGCAATAAACTTGCTAAATTAGTTAAAGAATTAGGTATCGAAGACGTCAAAGTTATCGGTGTGCCAAAAACAATTGATAACGACTTAGCCTGCACAGACCACTCTTTAGGTTTCCCAAGTGCCGCTAAATTCGTTATTAACTCTGTTAATGCTTTCGCTATGGACGCTAACTGTTTCAAGAAAGGTAAAGTCCACATCGTTGAAATCATGGGCCGTGATGCTGGTTGGTTAACAGCTTCTGTTGATTTATTACCAGAACAAACAAGACCACACCTCATTTACTTACCAGAAATGAAGTTCGACTTAGAACAATTCTTAGTTGATGTTCAAAGAGTTTATAAAGAAAAAGGCTTTGCCTTAGTCGCTATCTCTGAAGGTTTACAATTCGAAAGAGATATGACCAACGTCCGTGTTGATGGTTTCGGTCACGCCCAATTAGGTGGCGCTGCTGCGGAACTCTGCAGAATCGTTGAAAATAGACTTGATATCGGCACAAGAGCGGTGGAATTCTCCATCATCCAAAGAGCCTTCCCACAATATGTTTCTTTAGTCGACCGTAAAGAAGCTATCAAAACTGGTGAAAAAGCTGTTCAAGCCGCTCTTAAAGGTAAAACAGGCAAAATGATTATCTTTGAAAGAGTGAGTCAAAACCCATACAAGATCAAATATAAACTCGCTCCATTAAGCAAAGTCGCTAATGCTGTCAGCCACGTCAAACCAGAAATGATCGTTGACGCTACACGTATGAGCGATAGCTTCAGAGATTATTTACGTCCATTAGTCCAAGGCGAAGTTAAACTCATCTATAAAGATGGCATCGCCCCAGTGAGTAACTTCAAACGTATCAAAGTTAAATAATGAAAAAATTCTTTAGCCAAACAATAGAAATAAAAGCCCTTATTCTTTCAATAATCGCGACAGTCTTAGGCTTTCTAGGAACAATATTTCTATTTTGGCAACAAAGAGGAGATATCCCCTTCGGTGTATTGACTGGAGGGGGTATCATCATCCTTGGATGGTTAATACTTTACTTAAGTAAGAAATACGGCAAAGAGACCGCTAAACTCGATGTCTTTGTGATATTTCTTAGATTATCTTTATTGGTGGTAAGCGCTATTACGTTCGCCGTTTTACGCTTACAGCTTAGCTTATATATTATTTCGCCAATATCCTTAATTATCACTTACTTAGTAGTCTCGTTATTAACCCTTATCGCGCACATAGGAAAGGATAAAAATGCCTGAGGAAAATAACAACATTTTCAGTAATTTCTTCAAGATTAATATCGCTGGAGAATTAGTGTCTTCACTAATAGTCATTCTCATTATAGTGATACTTTCTTTAATCGTGGGCATTTTAGCCGCTAAACATGATCCACTTAAAAAGCCAAAAGGTCTTTTATTAATCGCTGAAATTGGCGTCAATTTCTTTGATAACTTTGCTCGTGATTTAGTGGGTACAGCCTTACCTAACTTTGGTGGGTTTATCATGGGTGTAGCGATGTATTTATTCATCTCATTTATTTTTGGATTAACGGGTCTTCCTTCTCCAGTGACCTATATGGCGGTGCCATTATCTCTTGGCTTGACGACATTCCTATTAATCCATTACACATCCGCTAGATATACGAAGTGGCGTTATTTTAAACGCTACATCGATCCAATCCCAATCTTTTTACCAATTAACTTAATCTCCATGTGGGCGCCTTTACTCTCGCTCACTTTACGTTTATTTGGTAACGCTATCGCAGGTTGGGCATTATTATCCATCGTGGAGTATGCTTTAAGAGATTTATCAAGCACACTTTTCTCTTTCATTCAATCTGAATGGAATCAAGTGTTCTTAGCCCCTCTTCCACTCGCGATACTTCACGCTTATTTTGATGTCTTTTCTGGTTTAATCCAGACATTTGTCTTCATTCTTTTGACCTCTATCTTTATTGGCCAAGAGATTCCAGAAGATATTACTTTAAACACTATGGAAAGGAGGAAGAATTAATGACCGGTTCATTAAACGTTTTAGCCGCTGCTATCGCCATCTTAGGTGTTATGCCTAGTGCTCTTGGTGAAGGTTTGGTTTGTGCCCATGCTCTTGACGGCATGTCACGTAACCCTGAAATGTACGGGAAACTCAGAACATCAATGATTCTCGCTTGTGCTCTTGTTGAAACTACAGCGATTTACTCATTGCTCATCAGCATTTTGATTTTATTTACAAAGTAAAAGGAGGTAGGAATATATGTCATTGCCAATATTTAACGCCATTGACGATATTATTGAACAGATGCAAACGATTCCTGGTAAATTAGTGCCAGATTGGTTTTCTCTTGTCATTCAATTATCTTCTTTTATCATCCTTTTACTTGTTGTCTTCTTCGTGGCCTATAAGCCAGTGAAAAAGATGCTCCAAAAAAGAGCAGACTTTATCCAAGAAGAAATTGAACAAGCCCAAAAGAATCACGCTGAAGCCGTGGAACAAACTAAAGAAGCCAAGAAAATTCTTAGTGATTCCAAAGCGGAAGCAAGCTTAATCATTGCTAACGCCACTAAAAAAGGTGAAGAAAAATACGAAGCAATGGTTTTAGAAGCTAAAGAAGAAGTTAAAGAGATGAAACTCGCCGCTCAAGATGATATTGAGCAAGCCCGAGTGGACGCTCTTAACGACATTAGAAATGAGATGGTTAATGTCGCATTATCCGCCTCAAAAGAAATCTTAAAACGCGAAGTCGATAACGAAGATAACGCTCGTCTCGCCGAAGATTTTATCAATCGTTTAAATTAATTTAATCTATGAATCAAATAGCCCAAACATACGCTGAAGCATTATTCTCTTTAGGCTTAGAAGAAAAGAAACTCACTAAGCTACAAGATGAAGGAAAAGCATTATCAGAAATCATTCATGATAATGAAGACTTTTTATTGCTTATCGATTCACGCTTTATGTCACGTGAAGAAAGACAAGATATTGCTTCTAAAATCTTAAAAGATTTTGATGAAGATATTGTTAGTTTTGTAAAAGTATTAATTGCTAATAACCGCACTAACTATATTAAAGATGTCTTAGAAGCGTTTAATTCCTTATGTAATGAATATAAGGGTGTTAAAGAAGGGCTTATCTATTCAGCATTTCCTCTTAATAAAGAAACCATTAACAAAATCAAAAACAAAATCAGTCAAATCGAAGGAATGGATGTTGAACTTCTCTCCCGTATTGATCCAAGTTTAATCGGTGGGGTGAAAGTCGTCATCAATTCTCATGTCTACGATGGCTCAATTAAAAACCAACTTGAAAAAATGCAAATTGACCTTCTAGGAAAGGAGCTTTAACTCATGAAAATCCACGCTAATGAAATCAGCGCTCTTATTAAAGAGCAAATCAAAAATTACCGCCACAAAATCGATAGTAACGACGTTGGTACTGTTGTTTCTGTTGGTGATGGTATCGCTAATGTATATGGCTTAGAAAAAGCAATGCTAGGTGAGCTTTTATTATTCCCTAACGAAGTATACGGTATGGTTATGAACCTTGACAGCGATAGTGTGGGCGTTGTTCTTTTAGGTAACGATAACTTAGTTAAAGAAGGCGATTTAGTCAATCGCACAAAGATGGTCATGGAAGTGCCAGTTGGTGAAGAATTATTAGGCCGTGTTGTTAATTCCTTAGGTCAAGCCATTGATGGACAAGGTGAAATCAAAACAAATAAACGCCGTCCAATCGAAGTGATTGCCCCAGGTGTTATCAAAAGAAAGAGTGTTGATACCCCTCTTGAAACAGGTATTACAATGATCGACGCGATGACTCCTATTGGCCGTGGTCAAAGAGAACTTATTATCGGTGATAGACAAACCGGTAAAACCGCGATTGCTATTGACGCAATTATCAATCAAAAAGATAAAGGTGTCATTTGTATTTATGTTGCTATCGGTCAAAAGAATTCTACAGTGGCCCAAATCGTTGATAAATTAAAACGTCATAAAGCAATGGATTATACAATCGTGATGAGTGCTTCCGCGAGTGAACCAGCGCCATTATTATATGTCGCTCCATATGCTGGATGTGCAATGGCGGAAGAATTCATGTATCAAGGTAAAGATGTCTTAATTGTCTACGATGATTTAAGTAAGCACGCTGTTGCTTATCGTACTTTATCTCTTTTATTAAAGAGAGCCCCAGGTAGAGAAGCCTATCCTGGTGATGTCTTCTAT
>CAMJEC010000054.1 GCA_946404585.1 uncultured Caryophanales bacterium | reverse complement strand
GTACCGATTTTGTCTTTAAATGTTTCGTAAAGAATGCTCTTTTCTGCTTCGGCGAATTTTTGTTTGAGCATACTCTTAACACTCATCGCTGTCGCTTTCTTTAATTCATCAATAGTTGCAGGAATGACAAATTCATCACCGGCTTTATACTTTTTAAATTTGTCGGCGTCATTTGCATCTTGCACACTGATTTGTAAGAAATCGTCTTCAACTTCGTCAACGACCGCTTTAACTTGACACATATCAATAATGCCTTTTTCTGGGTCAATATTGACACGGACGTCTGCGTCGTCACCACCGAGTTGTTTGCGATAAGCTTTGATAAGTGATTCTTTGAGCATGTCAAGAATCGTGTCTTTGCTAATTCCCTTGCTAGCTTCAATTTCTTCTAAAGCCGCAATGAATTCTACTGCGTTCATAGCCATAATTTTTACTCCTTAAAATTTAATCGCTAAACGTATTTTATAGATATTGCTCTTCAATATCTCTAAATCAATACTTCTGGTTTTTTGACGATATGTAATGATGATTTTATCATCATCCACTTCCTTTAAATCACCTTCATAGATGTTTTCACCTTTAATTGGATTAGTTAAGTGCACGTTAACGTATTTACCAACATACGCACTAAGTCTTTCCACTTTTAATGGTTTTTCTGCACCTAAGGAAGAAAGATCTAAAGTATATGGTTTTTCAAATGGATTAATCTCATCAAGATAAGCGTTTAATTCATTAGTGACTTCGACAATCATATTCATATCGATTTCACTTTCCTTATCAACGACAACGGTTAATGTGTCATTGCCAAAAGCAAATTCCACTAGGTCATAACCAAGGGCGTTTAATTTTGCTTCGATGAGTTTTTTTAATTCGTTTAGTACCATATCCTTCAAAAACAAAGAGTGGCTGTTTGGCCACTCTTATTCAGAGTATTTACTACCTAGCTTTCGCTAAATAGCATACTTATTATACGTGAAAATGCGCGTATGTAAATAGTTTTTATTTGTTAGGGAAATTAAATGATTTAATATGTGCCACTTTTCTTTTCTTTTTGGGGAATGGGTCAATCCACTTCTCTCCATCAAATTTCTTAAGAGAATCTTCCCCAAAGAAAATACGACAGAATCCTTCAACATCGTTAAATGAATATAATTTATGACCCACAAAGTCATATTCTTTAAATGGATAAAGCATTTCTCGAGGAAATAAGTTCTTCTTCTGAAGAGGAAACGGGAGTAATGCGGTCTGGCAGACGTAAGGAGCATCTTTATAAAGGATAGCGTATTTCTTTTCGTCTTCTTTCATTTTGGCTTTTAAAACAAGCGGATCATGATTAAAGATTGTGTCTTGAATGAAATAAGAAATCATTCTTCTTCTACTTTTGTTAAGTAGTTTGCGGTGTGCTTTCGCGGACTTCATACCCGTTAAAGCCACCATATCAACGAAGAAACCATCCGAAGAATGGATTCGATCTTTTAAACGTTTATAGTTAACGTCCACCATGGCGGGACCATATTTATTCTTCACCTTTATAGTGGGTTGAAGAATGTTATATCTTTTATCTACTTCGTAGGCATCAAAGACAAATTCTGGTTTTAAGTCTTTTTTAAAAGCCTCAATAAGACGGTCTAAATCTTCATAGTTAAAAACGATATCAGCGTCATCATCCCAAGGGATAAAACCTTGATAGTTATATAGACCAAGCGCACTACCAAAGGCTAAAGCATATGGGATGTTATTCTTACGACAAATACGGTCGATTTCCAATATGATTGGAAGAACGACTTCTTGAATCTCACTGATATAATGGATAGTTCCATTCTTATCGCGCCCTAAAAGATATTTATCATTATCGATGACATATGCGTTTTTCATGTAAATATTAATTAGTGATTAGGATTAACGTTAATCTTGCCGTTATTGCACTGCACAGTACGTGTACCACTTTTAGCAAGCCAGTTACTGCCTCTTTTAATACATTTCCATCTTTCAACAGTGCCGTTAAAGGAGATGGTTTGAAGTTTTGGGGTATTAAAGAAACAGTTAAAACCGATTTCTTGTAAAGAACTTGGTAAAGTAACAACAGTTAAATTGACGCAGTTAGCAAAAGCGGAACTACCTAATTGCGAGATGCCTTCAGGAATGTCCGCTGTTGTGATTTCTGTATTTTTTGTATAAGCTCTATCACCGATGGTGATCACCGAACCACCATTGTTGTTATTAGCTTGTTGTGGTTGGTTTGGATTTGGCATTGGTTCTGTATGAGCGAATGGGACGATTTCAGGTTGATTGTCTTCTTCGTAATCATCATTTCTTTTCTTACGGGCTAATGGGACACGATTTTTAAAACCATTACGCCAGATGATACTTAAGATGATGTTTACAATAAACATCGCTCCTAATGGTAATAAGCATCTAAAGTCAAAGGCTAAAGCGACATTATCGCTTGTTCCCGCATTAGTTTGGACTTCACCAATGATTTGTTGATAGAAGAACAAATACATAAATGTAAGGCCAAGGAAAACGGCGAAGAACCAGAACATTAACCAAGCGAATATTTTAATGCCACCTGGATGGTTACTCTTACCGAATAATAGCATCGCTAAAACAAGAAGAACTTCCACTAAAGCGAAGATACCAACTAATCCGAATATTGCGCCAAAGGCTAATTCAATATATTCATGGAAATTAAAGATGATTTTTAATAAATCATTTGTAGGCGCAGTACTGCCAAAATATTGAGTGAATGTATCGTATTTTGGCATGAATGAGGCTAAAGCTATTGAGAAATATTTTCTAATAGTAAAGCCCACATATTCATAACCAACAAATGGCGTGGTATCACCATTTTTAGTAAAAGAAAGAGTTGGTAAAATCGCAAAAGCTGCTAAACAGGCAATTGTTACTAAACCAAATAAGGCATAAAAAATTGTTGCCGCACCATGTGGACGGTATGTTTTTACTCCTCTTTTTCTACTATTTCTCGCCATAAATATTTCCTGACCGGTTAATACAATTATACGTGATTCTAATACTATTAAAAGTATTATTTAGGAAAGAAGCTCATTTAGTGAGCGAATTCTTATATATTCAGCATCTGGGTATTCATTGTCCCTATCTAAAAGGATGGGGGTAATACCCGCTTTGGTGGCAGCGATACAATCATTTATTGAGTCACCAACGTAGCAAACATCTTTCTTATCACCTTGATAATTAAACATTTCTAAGGCTTTTAAGATTGGACCTGGATTTGGCTTTGGAATAGGCGCTTCTTTGTTACCAACGATTTCTTTAAAGAAATCTTTTTGCATATCAAATTTCTTAAGGACATCTCTAACGTGAGTGGCGTGATTGCTTGTGACAATACCCAAATCCGCTTCACTCATTCTTAAATCAATGATGGTATCGTAAGTATCATCATAGATGTCAGTGAGATTAACGCTTTCTTGAGAGTTAACGTATTTATTAATATCTTCGATAAAATCGTGATATTTTTCCTGAGGAAAGCCTAAACGCTTATAACTATCAGGAATTGGTTCACGAGTAAAACCTAAAATATCATCTTCATTTACTTGATAGCCCATGTTTTCATAGGCTTTTTTGAAGACGTATTTTGAGGACGGAAGCGTATCAAATAAGGTTCCATCGAAGTCGAAAAGATAGAGTTGGAATTTTTGCATTAAATTAGTCCGCGAGTGAGCCCATTGGATCCCATGGTTTTAAGACCACTGGTTCACCTTGTAAGGCCTTTAATTCTTCTTCGTTTAAGTATTTCTTGTCCACGACTGCTTGATAGACAAATTGATCAAACCAGCTCTTGGACATGATGTAGTAACCATCTTTAGCGCGGTCTTTACCCCAGGAGTTTTCAATCTTCCATTTGCTTGGAATTCCTTCTTTGAAGGAAACACCGGTGATACACATCGCGTGGTTCATTTGAGAAGCATGGTAATCTAAGGATTCACCTTTGTTCATCTTAAGGTCTAAACCGAATGGTGTTTCAAGGTCAAATCTTGTGTCATCCCAGACACCTTCTTCTCTGTCACCATAGAAGCCAACATCACTACCGAACCAGACAATGCGGTCATCTCTCAATTGTTTCAAGATGAGCTCTTTCATTCTGTCCATAGTGACATTTAAGTGTGTGACTTGTTTGCCACCGACGACATTGCCTAAGTATTGAACAGTATATGTCTTACCAAAGGCTTTATCTTTTGTTGGAGCGTTGATTAATGAAACATAGTCATTTAATGAATCACCAAGATACTTTTCTTTGAAAGATAAGGCATCGAAGCCTTTTTCAAGATGGTAATTACCATCTTTATCGGTATATTCGAAATCGAATTTTTCTGGTGGTAAACCATAAGCATTAACGAGTAAGAAGTAAATCTTATTTAAGACTTCTTCTTTTTCTTTTCTAACAGCGTCTAAACCTTTTTCGTTATATAACGCTTTAGCGTCACTAGCGAATTTTCTAATGGTGAAGTTAATTAATTGCGCGGTTTCTCTAGTAGCACTACTGGTATTTGTTTCAGGATAAACGTTCTTTGGGCATAAGCCATATTTATTGGCTAATGAGACAAACATATCCCATTGACCACCATCACCAACACCATTTTGAAGAAGGAACGCTAAGGTTCTATCATCATATTCTTTATCGACGAGTTCGATAACAGCTTCTAATAAGTAGTTGGATTTTTCTAAGCGGTCATAGAATGCTAAATAGCTTTGAGATAATTCGAAGTTCGCTAAGTTAAGTTTCTTAGCAATGACTTCTCTGCAAACATTTGTGGCAGCGAATAACCAGCATCTACCAGAAGCCTTTTGATTAGCAGCGGGTAATGTTTTGATATTAATATCAAAGTTGAAATCCATTTCTTTGATTTCATCTTGGCTAGAAGCCACAGTTAATAAAGAATTCTTCACTAAAGCATGACGAATGATTGTGTTCTTTTCGTCTTTCTTGTAGTTGTTTAATTCTTTTTCTAAATAAGTTTTTTTAATTGGTTCCATATGGAATACCTTCTTTCTAACGGGTTTATTTTATATAAAAATAATTTTTTATTCAATTTATACGATAAAAATAGAGTATGATAGTAGCATGGATAAAAAAGAAACCAAATTAAATTCAGAACAAATATATGAAGGTAGAGTCATTTCTTTAAGAAGAGATGAAGTCTTATGCCCAAATGGTCAAAAATCTATTAGAGAAGTTGTTTCTCATTTAGGTGGGGTTGGTATTTTAATTAAAGTTGGTGATAAGTTCATCATCGAAAAACAATTCCGTTATGCCTTAGGTAAAGAGATCTATGAACTTCCAGCGGGTAAACTTGAAAAAGGTGAAGAACCATTAGAGGCTGCAAAAAGAGAATGTCTCGAAGAGACAGGCTATCGCCCTCTTGAGATGATTCATTTAGGCGATATGGTCCCAACATGTGGTTATTCTAATGAAGTAATTCACTTCTATTACTGTGGTAAATCCGTTAAAGAAGAAAGACATTTAGATAGCGATGAATTTATTGATGTGATGTTCCTCACGATGGACGAGATTGAAGCATTAATAAAAGAAGATAAAGTCGTTGACTCTAAATTATTTACCGCGCTTACTTTATATAGAGCAAAGATTCTTTAATTGATGTCAATATTGGCGATGGCTTCATCGCTATTCTTAAACTGTAAACGATATAAATCAGAATAGATGCCTTTAAGCTTCATGAGTTCATCGTGAGTGCCTTTTTCCATGATTTTTCCTTTGGAAACAACGGCGATTTCATCAGCGTTTTTAATCGTGGATAATCTATGGGCAACGATTAAGCAAGTTCTACCTTTAGCGAGTTCTTGAAGTGATCTTTGAATGAGCATTTCTGTGGTGTTATCTAATGCACTTGTAGCCTCATCTAAGATAAGAATTGGAGGATTCTTTAAGAATAATCTCGCAATAGAAAGACGTTGTTTTTGACCACCACTTAAGCGCACACCTCTTTCGCCGATTTCGGTATTCCAACCATTTGGTAAAGAGTTAATGAAATCTAAGATATTAGCCTTTCTAGCGGCCTCTAAGACCTCTTCTTCACTAGCGTTTGGTCTACCATATAAAATGTTATCTTTAATCGTCCCACCGAAAAGGAAGACATCTTGTTGGACGATACCAATCTTTTCTCTTAATGAACGAAGTGTATAGTCGCTGATATCGATGCTATCGATATAGATGTGACCATGTTCTAAAAAATAGAATCTAGGAATAAGGTGACATATTGT
>CAMJEC010000053.1 GCA_946404585.1 uncultured Caryophanales bacterium | reverse complement strand
TCGACTGACCAAGCGATATCAGCATCAGCGTTCTTACCTGAAACTTTAACTGTTTCACCCACTGAGAATTTAATATCTTCGACAGAGACTTCAAATGTGTCACCAGCTTGACCAATCACATCAGTAGCAGGTTTAGCCGCACCTTTAGGTGTGGAGTTATAACCTGTACCATCATAATTAGCGGTGCCCCAGATATATTCCGCCCATTCTGGGAAATCGATGAATGGGTTTCTATTATTTGTGTAGTTCTTATAAAGAAGATTATTTCTATGGACTTCGTATTCATCAACTGGATCAAGTTTATTCCAGGCTAATAAGTCACTTAATAAGCCCATACCAAATGATTTAGAAGCGGTACTCGTACCGGTTGTGTTATTTTGTGATAAATCATTGAGCATCACAAGATTAGGATTGTCTGCATCAAAACCAGTTGTTTCACCAGCATAGTTGTTATATCTCGCGACCATGTAGAAGATAGCTCTAGCAATATCGCCTTTATCACTATCCTGTGGTTCAAAGACTGTTTCATTAGAAGAACTTAACGTTCTTGACTTGCCAGTTAAATTGCCATAAGCGGTTTGGTACTTGGTACCAGCGTCACTATATGATTTATTTTTATCTACAAAAGCAAAGAAATAGTTGCTATGTTCATGGTTAGCCCAACCATTACCGGCCCATAAGTGCATTGGGTCACCTCTAGCACCACCACTGGAATTTACATCATCATCAAAGCCGTGTGATTTAGCCCAAATGTGCTCTCTATTTATACCCCACGCATCTTGGTTGTGGTCATCCCACGCTGTTGTTTTATTATCTAATTCTCTATTGATGTATAAAGCATGGATATATGGGTTATTTTTGCTATTAGAAGCGCTATCACCATATTGATAGCCTGTAATCTTATTAGTTACAGGATCATATGTGCCATATGTAGTCGAACTGGCAGGAGATTTTTCCCAGTCGCGATCAGTGATTTCATACATTTTCCAAATCTTTTTGTCATTGTTATAGGCATAGTACTTTTGACCATTGGAAAGGATAGGCTTTAAATTCTTAAGGAGGTTTGTGCCTTGTCTTTCACCTTCGACAAGCGAATTAAGACCAGCATAATAACTTCTGATTTCATCATCGCTACAATCGTTTAAATCAATTGTAGTTGCCAAAGAAGAAACTGTGTATGCCGATACTTCTTGGCAGTTCTTGTTTTGAGCAATAACAAGGGCACTAGCAAGAGATAAAACAGATACCGCTAAAGCGGGTATGATAAACTTCTTCATAGTATACCTCCATGAATTTAATGTCATTTTTATTGTCGCATAAAACTATGCTTATAAGCACCACTTTTTTAAAAAGAAAACCTCGTTTGTGTGACGAGATCTTCACTTTATTAAGTTATTGGAACAAAGAGGAGAAATCATTGTCCGTTACAACTTCGTATTTAGTGTTTCCTTTAACCATTGTTTTGCTGTCAATGATATAGAATTCATTACCAGCAACTGTAAATGTGTATTGTTTTCTTCTCTCATATTGTTCCACTTGAGCGGTAGTATTTATACTTCTTTGTTGAAAACGAATACTATTGGCGTTTTGAATAACATGGGATGTTAAGCCTGGAACACTAGGCTCAACCGTAATTTCACTATATGTATCTCTAAAACGTACATAGCCATTACTTGCACTGAAGGCATACGAATAATTTTTAGAATAAACAATTAAATAGAAAACATCGTTATATTCGAGCATCGCATTATGGACACAGCACGAATAACTATTATCATTAGTTTTAAAATAATAACGTGAAGGACTCTCGAGTTTTTTAACTAAAGCATGGTCAATTTCTACGACTTTCGCCTCTAAGATATCATAGCTCGTTTCTGTAGCTTCCTGGTTACTAGCGACGGAAACATAGACGAAAGGATATGATTCTTCGCCGTATCTATTATCATCTACTCCAGGAATGAATTCGCTATAGAACTCAACGATATCACTTTTAGTGAAGTTCCAACCGAAATATTCGATTAGTGTTTTATGGTCGCTAGCATAGTCATAAGTGTCAATTTGGAAAACGATTTTATAAATAAAGCCGGAGACACAGACTTCCACAACTGCTGATTTACTCTCTTCATATTTAAGATTAAATGCTTTTAAACTAACGATGACATTATCTTGGCGGTTATTAGCGGTTGCTTGAATGAGACGATAATAACCATTTAAACGATAGCCAACACATAAATCCGTGGTTAAGTCATCATAGTTACCACTATTTCTTTTGATGTTTGTGGTAATGCAGTACGCATCATCAACACTAGCGTTTTCTATCACATAGGTGTTTGCTTCACTAGATGGTTTCATTGTAATTGGTGTACGGGTTTTGTCCGCTAATGTGACATTGAAATCATATGAATCAATATTGAGATAGTTTTGCCATTTAGTGGTTATCTCCTCCCCACTATAATCCAAGATACCTTTGCCCACCAAACGACCTTTTTCAAATACATTATTTGAATCAAAATGGTCAGTGGTATATTGATCAACAATGAAATTAGATCCATCAAAACTAATTTGATAGTCAAATTGAGCAGCCTCATCTAAACGATATAAGATTTGTCTACTATGATAATCATAAGCGGCTATCCAAGTGCCAGTGGCTTTTAAAGGACGATTATTATCTGAAACGAAAACAAAATCATCATAGCCATCCTTATTTAAGTCCGCTAAATACAAAGCTAGAACATAAGCAATAAAAGGCCTCTCATCACCTTTGCCATATAAACCAGTACTTTTAAGAACAAACTCTTCGTTAAGACT
Organism: uncultured Caryophanales bacterium; assembly: GCA_946404585.1. Classification (GTDB taxonomy): domain Bacteria; phylum Bacillota_I; class Bacilli_A; order RFN20; family CAG-826; genus RUG14515. The sequence goes on along the minus strand of CAMJEC010000053.1, from coordinate 3,785 downwards.
TGTAACACTAAATGAGAGTCCTTCTTTTGGAGTCGCTTCGCCTTTTTTTAAAATTGTAGTGACACCATTAATAGACTCAAAAGTATGAGCTTCATTACTATTACTTGGAGTGGTATCAACGCTACTATCACTAGTTGAAGGATTAGAAATGGCTTGGCAACCAGTAAGAATTAAACCACCAAGTAACGCTCCAATTAATATCGATTTGCTCTTAATTTTTTTCATGCGCATATCTCCTTTATTAATTCTATTCTTTTAAGAGACTTCTATCAATAAGACGATTAGAAAATAGAAAATCGATAAAATTTTTTAAGATTTTTATATAAAAAGCCCGGAATTGAATCCGAGCTATTTGCTGCCCCGAATGACTTTGGAGAATTTTTGATTAGTCCCGTTAAAGTTTGGAGCGTCTATTTTGAATATTTGTAAGTTGTGGAATTTTTCGTTCCGTTACCATCTTCGTTGGTTTGAGAAACCATTAAGCCTTTGTTATTAAATTTGATTTCGCTGTTATTGGTCAAGCCTTCCATTTCAATTGTGGCGTTGATGACATAGGATGTTCCACCCATGCCACTAGTAAGACCAAATTGGCAAACATCATCAACTTCTAATGACGGATCAATAAGTTTAATAGTGGTTGGTAAGGTTTTGAGATAAGACGGGAGGTCAAGAGTGATGACATCTGAAAATTCTACTTCTGTGCCGTCAATCTCTTCTGTATGTTTACCTCTCCAAACTTTTTCTTCCTCGCTATAAGTGTATTCGATGGTTTGCTTTTCCCCATCTTCCTCAGTTGTAGCGGTTACTTTGGTATAATCCCAAGAAAATTCAGTTTCTGCGATTTTTGCTTTATAACCTTCATAGTCATAATAGATTGTTGCACTACAAGCGGTCAAAGAAAAAGCGCAAAGTGAAGCAAAAGTAAGTAAAAAATGTTTTTTCATAAAATGAATGAGTCTCCTTTTTGTGCTTTTTATTATATCGCATTCTTGCAAAAAAAGGAAAAAAGACATCCAGTATTACCAGATTGTTACACTTTTTCATTAGAATTTAATATTATTGCCTTTTAAATATTAAATGGATACCACCATCACCTAATGGTTTTAGTGATTTATAAATGTATTTATGGTTTATAAATTCATCTAATTCTGCATAGCCTTTTTAATTATAAAAAAATCTTTTTTATTTTTTATAGATATTCCTGAAGATATAAAGAATTTGATGATAAAAAAGAAAACCACCCAAAGGGTGGCTTCCCTAAGATTAAGCTTGTTTGACTATGACTTCTTGGCCGTTATAATCAACTAAGTATTTGTGTTTGGTGTCAACTTCTTGTGAAATAATCTTATTCGCAATAATGGTCTCCACTTTATTCTGGATGAATCTCTTAATCGGTCTTGCACCATAGATTGGTGAATAAGCACTATCGAGGATCCAACTCTTTAAAGCGTTAGAGAATTCGAACGAATAATAAGATTCTTTTAATCTATCATTGAGATTGTTAAGCATCTTATCAACAATCTTAGATTGAGTCTCTTTAGATAATGGAGAGAAGTACACTATTTCATCGATACGATTTAAGAACTCAGGCTTAAAGGTTTGATGTAATAATCCTTCCACTTTATCTCTTTCATTATTGAGGAGATATTCACTACCTAAATTACTAGTCATGATGATAATCGTATTCTTGAAGTCCACGACCCTTCCTTGACTATCGGTAAGTCTTCCATCATCTAACATTTGTAATAACAAATTAAAGACTTCGGGATGAGCTTTTTCGATTTCATCGAATAAGACAATAGAATAAGGATTTCTTCTCACTTTCTCTGTGAGTTGTCCGCCTTCTTCATATCCGACATATCCTGGAGGGGCACCAATAAGACGAGAAGTGCTATATTTCTCCATATATTCACTCATATCGATACGGATGATATGACTCTCCGAATCGAACAAGGATTCCGCTAAAGCACGAGCGACTTCAGTTTTACCCACACCAGTAGGACCTAAGAACAAGAAACTACCGATTGGTCGATTGCTATCTTTAATCCCCGCTCTCTGACGGAGAATCGCATCGCTAACTAAGGTTAAAGCTTCATCTTGACCGATTACTCTCTTCGATAAAGTCTTCTTTAAATCGAGAACTTTCTCTCTATCGCCTTTTTCAATCTTGCTGAGAGGGATGTTGGTCATACGAGAGATAATCTTCGCGATTTGTTCTTCATCCACGACTTCGGATAAGAGTTTCTTCTCGCTTTGAGAATTATCGTTCTCTTTTAATTTCTTCTCTAATTCTGGGATGGTCTTATATTGTAATTCACCCGCTTTTTCGTATTCGGAATGACTTAAAGCGACATCCAAATCAAACTTTGCTTTTTCGAGTTTCTCTTTAACGTCTTTAACTTTGAGAATTTCATCTTTCTCTTGCTTCCATCTCTTCTTGAGCTCGTTATCTTTCTCATTAAGAGAAGAGAGTTCTTTTTCGACATCCGCGAGTCTCTTCTTGCTCGCATCATCACTCTCCTTCTTTAAAGCAGCCTTTTCAATCTCTAATTGCCTAATCTTTCTCTCTAATTCATCGAGTTCGCTAGGCATAGAGGCGAGTTCCACTTTGATGGAAGCACAAGCTTCATCCACTAAGTCGATAGCTTTATCAGGAAGGAAACGAGATGTTAAATAACGATTGGATAAACTTGCCGCGGCGATTAAAGCATTATCGGTAATCTTCACACCATGGAATGATTCAAACCTATTCTTTAATCCTCTTAATATAGAAATAGTATCTTCCACAGTCGGTTCATTGATAAGAACGGGTTGGAATCTTCTTTCTAGAGCGCGGTCCTTTTCAATATATTCACGATATTCTTTTAATGTCGTCGCCCCGATACAATCGATTTCTCCTCTCGCAAGCATCGGTTTGAGCATGTTAGAAGCATCGAGGGCACCATCCGCTCGACCAGCGCCGACAATGAGGTGGATCTCATCGATAAAGAGAATGATTTTGCCTTCGCTTTCCTTAATTTTATTAAGGACTGCTTTTAATCTCTCTTCAAATTCACCACGGTATTTTGCACCCGCTACTAATGCGCCCATATCTAATTCATAAATAGTTTTATCCTTAAGTATGGTCGGCACATCATCTTTGACGATACGTTCCGCAAGACCTTCAAGTATTGCGGTTTTACCAACGCCAGGTTCACCTAAAAGAATGACGTTGTTTTTAGTTTTTCTGGCTAATATTTCAATGATTTTTCTAATTTCCTCATCACGACCGATGACGGGATCAATTTTCCCTTTCTTAACTTCTTCGTTAATGTTACGGCCAAATTTTTGAAGGACATCTTTATCATTTTCATAGTCAGGCATTTGTTCCATTTGCATAAATTTATCCTCCTTTTATAATTCTATTGTAGCACAAAATTAGCACTCGGCAAGTGAGAGTGCTAAAAATTATATTAATAACATAGTTATTATTTTTTTGCATTTTATCTCGAAAACACCCTTTTTATGTCCAAAAGCTTTGTTTTTATATAAATAAGCTTCAAATTATTGTCCTTGACTACATTATTTATACTTCCCAATTTTAAGAAATTTTTGATTTTGCGAAGTATAACTACATTTCTTTTTATTTATAAAAAGATTTATATTGAAAAAATAAAATCCCCGATTAGTATCAGGGATTATATACGATTGTGGCACGCTTGAGGCGACTCGAACGCCTGACCCACAGCTTAGAAGGCTGTTGCTCTATCCAACTGAGCTACAAGCGCATGTCAGCGATAATTATA
>CAMJEC010000052.1 GCA_946404585.1 uncultured Caryophanales bacterium | reverse complement strand
AATCTCACCATTTGAATTAATTCAACATGGAGAATATCTTGTGGATAACCATGCATCATTAAAGCGGATTTCATTCTATTAATATAACCGTGATGGTCTGCGCCTAAGACGTCAATAAGAGCGTCAAATCCACGTGATAATTTATTAACGTGATAGCAGATATCAGGTAAGAAGTAAGTGTAATCACCATTACTCTTTTGAATAACACGGTCTTTATCATCGATAAAGTCAGATGTCTTTAAATATAAGGCATCATCTTGTCTATATGTATATTTGCTTAAGAAGTCTAGTTCTTTTTCGATAGCGTTGTCTGCTCTAATGGCTTTCTCTGAAGAGAAGACATCATGCTTAACTCTAAATAATTCTAAGTCTTTGACAATTCTATCAAGTTCGATTTTGACACCTTTTTCTTTGAAATATGGGATTGGGTCAGCCATCTTAAGTGCTTCATCACCAATTTCATTTTTAATGGTTTGAGCAATTTCAACGATGTCATGACCAGCATAACCATCTTCTGGGATTTCGGCTTGGATACCGAATAATTCTTTATATCTAGCTTGGATGGATAAGGCGAGGTTTGTGATTTGGCTACCAGCATCATTGATGTAATATTCTTTAGTCACATCATAGCCAGCGAAATCTAAAATACGAGAAATGCTATCACCAATTGCTGCACCTCTAGCAGTACCAACGTGAAGAATACCAGTTGGGTTAGCCGAAACGAATTCCACATTAATTTTGAAATTCTTTCTTGGTGAACGACCATAGTTTTCATCTTCAGTAATGATCTTATTTACGAAGGCTTGAAGTGAATCATGCTTCATAAAAAAGTTAATGAAACCAGGGCCCGCGATTTCGATTTTCTCTATACCGTCTCTATTAATTTTCTCAATTAACATAGCGGCAACATCACGTGGCGCTTTGCCAAATAATCTAGAAAGTTTCATCGCAACATTAGTGGCATAGTCACCATGAGCTTCATCTTTACTCTTTTCAATGACGATATCATTAAGAGCGACTTTTTGACCAAGATCTAAAAGAGCTTTTTGGATTTTGAGTTTAATGTTTTCAATAATGTCCATTTTATTCTCCTTTCTTTCTAAGCATGACGATGGCGTCCGCTTTTACGGCCAAGCCTTTTCCGATATCATCGATACCTTCATTAGTTCCCGCTTTGACGGAAACATTCTCAATGGAAGTATTTAATAATAAACCTAAGTTGTTTCGCATTTCCATAATAAATGGTGCAAGTTTTGGTTTTTCTAATGTAATTGAGACATCAACGTTGTTGATTTCATAGCCTTTTTCATCCATCATAGCCACCACTCTTTTAACGATAATTGATGAATCAATATCTTTAAATTCTGGTGTACCTGGGAAATGTTTTCCTAAATCACCAAGCGCAAGAGCACCTAAGATAGCCTCGCTAACAGCGTGATAAACCACATCTCCATCGCTATGTGCTTGTTCGCCCACGGGGCTAGGAACACATACGCCAGAGAGCATGAGCCTACGGCTTTCAACTAGTCTATGAATATCAGTGGCAAATCCAATTCTCATATTACTTTTTCACATTAAAACGGAAGAACATAATGTCACCATCTTTTGGATAGTAACCTTTACCTTCTGTTCTAATCTTTCCCGCTTCTTTAACAGCGTGTTCACTTCCGAGTTCATGAATGGCTTCATATGGATAGACTTCTGCACAAATGAAGCCTTTTTGGAAATCGGTATGGATAACGCCAGCACATTCAGGAGCTGACATATTGTTTTTAAATGTCCAGGCACGGCATTCATCCGCACCAACAGTGAAGAATGTTGATAAATTTAATAATTTATATGTGGCTTTAATGACTTTTTCTAAGCCAGATTCTTTAACGTTAAGTTCCGCTAAATATTCTTTTCTTTCTTCTTCGCTTAATTCAGATAAGTCACTTTCAATTTGAGCGGAAACTGGAATGACTTGATTGTTTTCGCTAGATGCATATTTCAAAACATCTTGATAGTACTTACAATTATCTAAGTCCATCAAATCATTTTCGCCCACATTAGCGACATAAATAATTGGTTTATCTGTTAAAAGGTGATAGTTAACTTTACAATACGCAATTTGATCTTCAGTAAGTTTTGCTTTTCTAGCAGGTAAACCTTGTTCAAGAACTTCTTTTAATGGTTTGAGAAGACCCATTTCATAAATGGCATCTTTATCTTTAGCGATTCTTGCTTTGGCTTCGCTCTTTTCAATACGCTTATCAACAGTATCTAAATCCGCCATAACGAGTTCGAGATTGATAATCTCAATATCTCTAATTGGATCAACGGATTCTTCAACGTGAACAATATCAGCGTTATCAAAACAACGAACCACTTCCACAATGGCGTCACATTCACGAATATTGGCTAAGAACTTATTGCCTAAGCCTTCACCATTAGAAGCACCTTTGACTAAACCAGCAATATCTGTGAATTCAACGGTTGCTGGAATTTTTCTTTCAGGTTTAAAAATATTTGTTAAAAAATCTAATCTTTCGTCAGGAACGTTAACAACACCTGTATTTGGATTGATAGTCGCAAACGGATAGTTCGCTGCTTCAACGTGTGAATTGGTAATCGCGTTAAATAGCGTCGACTTTCCAACATTTGGTAATCCAACAATGCCTGCTTTTAATCCCATAATAGTGTTTTCCTCTTTTAGTGCGCTACCTATTATAAGGGATAAATGCTAAATTAACAAAACAAAATAAAATTTGTTTTATTGTTTAAGCGCTTCGATGGGATTAATTTTATTAATTCTCCTACTCATAAAGAAGCTAGAAATAATAGCGATAGAGAACGCCAAAGCAAACATTGGTAGGAAGGCTACTGGGTTAAAAGAAAAGTGAGAACCAGTCGATAAAGCATTGCCTATTTCCATATTGGCTAAAAATGAAAACATAAATAGTTCCACACTAGCGACCGCAAAGGAAATAAAACATTGGATTAAGGAATGATAATAAAGAAACTTTCGACTCTCCTTTTTGTTAACACCAATGCACCGAGCAAGAGCAATATCTTTCCTTCCTTCCAAGATGTAGAGGTAATTACAAATTGTGAGTAACAGAATGGAAATTAGAGTAGCCACTGTGGAGAAGATGATGAGCACAATTGTGATATAAAAACACACTGTATCCACGCTATCATTAACATCGCAAAGAGGGTTAACAACATTATAATCAGGAAAGCCCTTTTTAAATAGGCTTAAACTCTCATCACTTTTCTTTGGATCTTTTAATGAAAACGAGATTGAACTTGTTTGTAATTGATAAGCACTGATACCAATTTTGCACTGGTAAAAAAGTGAAGTCCAATTCTTCGTATGGTATATACAATTCTTATTTGAATCTATAAGACCAGTGACTACGAGCGGCACAACTACATAGTCACTGATTACCCCTCCATTGTTTGTTAAAGCTTCCTTTCTAGCGGTCGTCACATAGATTGTTTCATTAATATCTTCTATATGACACTCATTAGCGAAAGCCTTTGAAATGGCTATTTCGTTTAAGCTCTCTGGTTTAACGCCTTTTTGCAGGGTTTTTTCTTCAATATCTTCAAATCTAACCCCGTTTTGCAGACTTTTTGCGTAATTACCACTTAAAACACCATCTGGGAGGCTTTCCTCGAAAAAGCCGTCTTTATTCTTGGATGTGAACTTATCCACTATTGCGGTTATTTGTTCCTCGTCTTTTGAAAAATACATTGTTTTAGAAAAGCCCATCATCAGTGATTCTGGATAGATAAGAAACCCTGAATTATTCCCATATATTGGTGAAGTGAGATTACTATCATTATTCATAAAGTAATCAACATGCCAGTTAGGGATATGGGCTACTGTATTTGTAAAGACATGAATGCGGTCACGATCTTCAATTTTCTTTCCATAATAAAGCCATGGATAAAACATTTCATCCGCAATTTCAAAAATATATTTATCCATTTCTTTACTATCTAGAAATAGGTTAAGCATCTTATCTCTATTTTCTTTTGCTTTTAGATAGTATATTTTCTTCATCACCCATGGTTCATTATCTTTAAGTGATAAAGCATCATTAGTCGGAAATCTCATCATTTCTTCAAACATATGTTCGTTCCATAGATGATTGCTGTGATAGATTTTTAGACTGTTATCTAATGTAAATCCTTTAACGGTTAATAACTGTTCATCAGTATAGTCCCAACTATAATTTGCTAGATCAAAATAAACATCTAAAGTGTTTCCTAATAAATAGTTACTCAGTGAATTAATATTCCTATCAATTTGTAATTCAAAGCAAAGGTCTCTTAGGGTGGCATAATCTAATGAGAGAATTATTTCATCATCCTTAAGAGTTTGAATATCTTTTGGATATATTTTGGTATTAATATCTTCTAACCATTCAAATTCGTTTATATGACGCGCACTGAAACCTGGTATTACACTTCTGCGATAGCCTTTGATAAACGCTAGTTCGTTTCTATCTTCAAAGAACTTTTCAAAATTGCAGTAATAAGTAGCTCCTATATCACTGATATATTCTGGGTATGTTTCTTTAATGTCATTAACTTCATAAAAGTTAGCGGCATATTGCCCTTGGATAGAACTGTTTTTATCTTTAAGAGTAACTACGATTGAGTTTTCATCCACTATTTCGCGATATGCTTGTTTGATGTTGTCTGCGATTGTGGATGATAAAGCAAAAGCTAAGCCCACACCAATTAGTCCCAAAGAAGTCATCGTATAGCAAAGTCCTGTTCTTAATTTCTTTTGTTTCATCGTATGGAATGTATGCCTAATAAGAAAACTATCACTAATTTTAGCCTTATCATTACTGACACCATTATCTAAAATAGGGAGATGTGATTCGGAATTAGTTTCCTTTCTCTGTTGAATGATGTTCGCTATTGAGCCGTCATCCATTTCAATAATGACATCAGCATATTGCTTGGTGAGGCTTTGATCATGAGAAACCATAATCACAATTGCGCGTTTAGAAATCTTCTTTAGGATATTCATGATTTCTGTTCCAGTATTTTCATCTAATGCCCCAGTTGGTTCATCGCATAAAAGGACAGTTGGATCATTTATTAAAGAACGGGCAATAGCCACTCTTTGTTTTTCACCGCCACTTAGCTTATTAACATTTTGTTTTTCTTTATCAGGTAAGCCAACAAGGGCTAGTAGATCACGACATTTCCTTATCTTTTGAGGCTTAGACATCGAATATAAAGTATCGAGCGGAAATAGCAAATTAGCCAACACGGTCTCTGTTTCGAACAGTTTAAAGTCTTGAAAAACAAAGCCATAAGTTGTTAAACGTAAGCGACTTAAGTCATCATCATTAAGTGTTTCAATGTTTTGATGATTAACTTGTATAGAACCAGTGAAATCAGTTAATCCAGCGATGCAGTTTAATAAGGTGGTTTTACCTGAACCAGATGGTCCATATATCACGTAGATTCCTTTTTCTTTAAAGTTAAAAGAGATATTGGTTAATACTTTTCTAGTTCCATAGCTTTTAGATAAATTATTAATCTTAATCATTAGCGTTTAATTCCTCCTTTAAAGAAATCTTCTTTGAGAAAGAAATTGGAAGATATGTCGCTAAAATACAAATAAGTAAAGCGGACATAACTATGAGAAGAGGAAATAGAAATGCTCTTCCATGAAATGAATTAAATGGAATATCTATGATATTGATTAAAGAAGTGAATCTCTCTATTAAATGATTAAGTGGATTTTGACTAACTAAAGCAATGATAAAGGATAACGCTAATCCTATAAGGCCGATTAAGCAGTTTTCAAAAACATATAATGATGAGATGTCTTCCCTTGTCGCACCGATACAAAGTAATATTGCGGAATCTTTAATATCTTCAGCGTAGGATGCAAATGAAACAATACCAATAATCATCGCAGTACCCACTAGAGCGATAACTAAGAATATTTCCATACCCACACTTGCGGCATCCACTAAGGAGAATAGTGTTTCTTCAACAGTTAAAGCATTACTATTAAGGCTATATCCTTCTTTTAGATGCTTCTTCATCTCTTTTAATTGATACACATCTCCACTATTTTTAAGAAATACACGATGTGAATAATTAGAGATATATTCATTATCAGAAGCAAACATAATGCGGTCTTTCCAACTAGTTTCTCCGAGGTATTCAGAAAGATTATTTAACAATGTCTCTTCCATATACTTATCTAAAGCTTTATATGAATAGTAAATCTTAGGCGTATTAAGGAATGATAATTCTTTAACAACACCCACTATTTCCACTAGTCTGTCATAAACAAAGTAGTCTGTGATATATGGTTTTTCGATATCATCAGTGTAATAAGTAAATGTTCCACCATCTTTTAAACGGATATAAGTATTAAGTGGATCGCTTTTAGTTTCTTTCTTTAGATAGTCATAAGCAGTTTGATTAATAACTACCATATTAAGGGTGTCTATCATCGGTAATTTGCCTTTTATTAATAGGCTTTTATTTATTGAAGAATCACAAAAAGAATAGACAGGTGTATATGTTAAGTTATTAATTTCCTTATCGTTGATATATGTATCTAAAGCAGGTGTTACTAATGAATCATATGAATAACAATAACGCAAGAAATCATATTCATTACTTAACGCATCTATCTCTTCTTCACTAGCGCGTAATGTTTGTATAAGTGTAATTGGTGATTCATCACTAACGATTTTGTTTTCTTTACTAATAGAAGCCACTCCATAATCGAATTGACGTTCCGCTGAATTCATAATGGAGTCATGAGCGCCATTAGTAAAACCAAATATCAACATACTAGCGGT
>CAMJEC010000051.1 GCA_946404585.1 uncultured Caryophanales bacterium | reverse complement strand
CTGGCGGTCTATCTATTGTTTTCGGTTGCTTGCTTCTTTACCGTACATGAGCATTCTTCCATGGAAGCAAATAGAACATTCGGCTCGCCGTTTTGCGATTTGACTTTTGCCAATTCTCGAACTTCCGATTCGTGATTAGCGGCGTCTTCTAGGAAATTAAGCAAGGAGAAGACGCGATGCCAGGCAATAAAAGGACCAACAAGAATCAATGTGCCAAACGTGGACCACATCGCAAAAGAAAGGCCAGATAAACGCGGGGAACCCACTTTCATTTCTTTGGCGAATCTCCCTAATTTAGAGGCAAGGCGAATTTGCCAAACAAACGGAGCGATCATAAAGGTAGCCCAGCCTAATACGTACCAAGGCCAATAACGCGGGGTGGTCTTATAATCGTCGTATCCAATGACAAGGTGATTCATCTCTTGATCCACGCGAGACAAAACAACGCACCCATAGATGCCGAAGGTGATGAAATTCAAAGTCCTGAGTGCCCATATTGTAAAGGGATAAAGGCTTCAAAAGAAAACTCTTTGGCAACAACAAACCCTGAACTAGTTAAGGAATGGGATTATTCAAAGAATGGTGCCCTTTTACCCGAAAATGTGCTTAGAGCGTCGCACAAAAAGGTTTGGTGGATATGCCCAAATGGCCATAGTTATCAGTCAGTTATCGCCTCTAGAACACTGCAAGGAACTTCTTGTCCTATCTGCGATAGCGAAAAAAGAACATCTTTCCCCGAACAGGCGATTGGATATTATCTAGAAGCTTTTACCGAGGTTCTTTATAGATCAAAAATTGAAAAGACCGAGATGGACATTTTCCTTCCAAAACTAAATGTCGCCATCGAATATGATGGGTCTTACTTCCATAGCAGAAAAGGGAGCAAAGAAAGGGATGCCAAGAAAAATGAATTCCTTACAAAAAAAGGGATATTGCTTTTGAGAGTGGCAGAAAAAAAGAAGGGTCCTGTCGATTCTTCACCGAAGAAAACAAAATATGGGTATTTGCTCAATGTTTTGTATTCCCAAAACTACCATTTTATTGATGCGTTGATGACCGCCATTGGACAAATACTATTAGCGGAGAGGCAGGTTTGTTGCAAATTTGATGTTGATATCGATTCGGATAGAACAAAGATTATCGGAAGGTATGTCAACAACATAAAGGAAAATAGCGTCGCTTTTAAAAAACCTATAGGAATAAAGAAGTGGGATTATGACAAAAATGGTGATGTGAACCCCGAAACCATCCCTGTTAGTTCAAAGAAACGATTCTTTTGGGTTTGCCCCACTTGTGGTTACCATTGGCAAGGCGCAGTGGAAAATTTAACCGATACACTGACTTGTATTAAGTGCGTTCACGCAGACGAAAGGACATATGACGTTGAATCTAAAAGAGGATACTCATTGGCAGACTTGTTTCCATCTATCGCAAACGAGTGGCATCCAACAAAAAATGGGGATTTGACTCCTAAGGACGTGACCCCAGGATCAAACAAAAAAGTGTGGTGGAAGTGCTCCAAATGCGGTAACGAATGGGAAGCCATTATTAAGACAAGAACAAAAGGATATGGATGTAAGAGATGTTCGTACGAAAAGAGGACAATAACCACAACCAAGAAAAGGGGCAATATTTTTGATTTTTACCCCGAATTGCTCGAACAATGGGATTATGAGAAAAATGTAGGCATTGATATAAAAACAATTGCACCGACTTCTAAAAAAGAATATTGGTGGAAGTGCCCAAAAGGTCATTCATATCTTTCGAGCCCAGTTGTTAAAAAGGGCAGTCAAGGGTGTCCTGTTTGTTCAGGGAAAAGAACCGATAGTTCTAATTCACTTGCTTCCAATGATCCTGAATTAGCGAAACTTTGGGATTACACAAAGAATGCAGATAAGCCAAGCGAATATACTTGTAATAGTGGCAAGGAAAAGTGGTGGGTTTGTCCATCTTGCAATGCTTCCTTCTATAAAAGGATTCAACAGATGCATAAAGGAAAAAGATGCCCAATTTGTGGAGTGAAGTATAGAAAATAGGCTTCGATTCCTCCCATCCCCTTTGAAATGTATCAATGTTGTAGCGTAACCCCTTGCAAAAAGGGCTAAATGTATCAATATTGATGCGCAACCACACTTAAGAAAGAATAAATTGATACGATAGTATCAGTTTTTTTATTTTGTTGTATCGATACTTTTTCAACATTTAGTACCAAGGAATGAATGCCATCTTTTGTATTAAAGGCATAAAAAACTGAAGCATCTAGATGATAATAGGACTTAATACAATCGGTCCTGTTTTTTCTAAGTGCCAATGCACTTTGAAATAAATATAATTAAAAGTGATGAATCATGCGGAACAAAAAAAGAAAGATTTTAGCAGTTTTCTTTGTTTAATTCGTCTTTATTGATGAGGAAGCAAAAATGAGAACTAAAAAAGCTTTAACGCTATCGTTAATTATGTTGCCAGTTTTAATGACTGGCTGTAGCCATAATGACTTTTATAGTAGTCATAAGAGCAACGGAAATGATGATGTGGTGAGTAATCATGAACAACCATCAACGATTAACTCTAGTAGCCATACCATAACTTATGATTTAAACGATCAAAAGTTCCATATTGAATTAAGCGGTCGTGGTATCAGTGATAAATGGATAGCGGAGCAAGCTACCACTTATAATGTGGAAGTCGAAGTATGTGATTCGCTAACATTAGACATTTATTTTCCAATTTCTCATAAAGTTGATAATATCAGCGAGAGTGTTTTTAAACTCACGGGTAATGAAGAAATAGATGCTTATTCCATGTATAAAAATACCTATAATAATTCCATTAATTATAATCTTATTGCTTGCTCAAAATTTGAAACAAAACCAGTTTACATCCAATACGAGAATAAAACTTATACATTAAATATCAAATCAAAAGATCATGATATGTCTAGATATAGTAATGTAACCGAAAGTGACTTAAATGGTAATTTTAAAGCTTTCAATACGATGCTAACTAACATCAAACATCATGATTTTGTTACCCCTTATCCTGGTAGAGATTCTAACGGCAGTTATGGTTATTCATCATATTGGAATAGTTATGATTACACTCATCATTTTAGAGAGCAATATGACACTGATTATGTGCAATACTTACCAGATTCTGTTTATTATCCATCGGAGATGGATTTTCCATTCGAAGACATCGGTAATAAGTCTTTTGAAATACCTTATTCTAATAAGGCAATATCTGAATTAAAAGACGAGAAGATGGACATTCCATTATTTACTGTTGGCTATTCTGTTATTGATCCCGATTGCACTAATCCTAAAAACATCGTTAGGAGTATATGTTTCTATGGAATTAATAAAAAGAATATCGCTTTGAACCTTCCAAGTGCGAACACTAGTATTTGGCAACTTCTTCATAACAAATATCGCTTATTATCAAGTATTTATCCTGATTCTTATAATGAATATAGTGATGAACTTATTAACGTCAAACTCATTAAACCATTTGAAGATACAGTCTATGGCTTCTTTGAAGATGATGCTTACGTTTACATGCTAACGTGCTCACTAAATAACGATTTACTAAAACAATAAACGCTGACTAATTATTCTGTATAATAATCAAATATTTTTTTCACTTAAGAAAGAATTAATTGGTACTAGTTATCAGTCTTTTTATTTTATATAAAATATTCTAGTGATATAATCTATTTTTAGATATGAAGACATTTGATAAAGTGCATTTCAAAGGCATATTTAGAAAATACCAACAAAGAATTCTAAATAATGCGGATAGGTATCTTTTAAATGGCAAGATTAATATCGTTGCCGCACCTGGCAGTGGTAAAACCATTTTAGGTTTAGAATTAATTAAAAGATTAAATGCTCCAACGATTATTCTTTCACCAACAACCACGATTAAGTATCAGTGGGGTGATAGATTTAAAGATGGCTTTTTAGATGAAGGTGAAAAGGTTGATAAATACTTTTCTTATGACCTTCATGAAATCACTTTAATTAACTCCATTACTTATCAAGCTCTTCACTCCATCATGAATAAGCTTCCTTTGGAAGAAGATGGTGTGGTGACAGACTATAGTGACTTAGACATCTTTGAATTAGTGAGAAAATATAACGTTAAAACAATCTGTCTAGATGAAGCTCATCACTTACAAAACGAATGGCAAAAATCATTAGAGAGATTTATTGAACAACTCGGTGAAGATGTTAAAGTAGTGGCTCTCACTGCGACCCCTCCATATGACGCCAATAAAGCGGAATGGGACCGCTATGAAAAGGTGTGTGGCCCAATTGATGAAGAAATATTCGTGCCTGAACTAGTGAAAGAAGGAACACTTTGTCCACATCAAGACTATGTCTATTTTAACTATCCCACTAAAGAAGAAACTGAAGTCTTTACGACTTATAAGAATAAAGTTTTAAATGCGATTAAAGAATTTAAAAAACTCGATGTTTTAGAAAACATTCACGCCACAATCGTGGATGCTTATCACAATGATAAAGATTATTTCTATGATAACGCTGAGCCTTTCATATTGCTTTTAGCAATCATTGAATCTATTGGTATTACTGTTGAACCTAAAATCATTAAAAGTTTAACTGGTAAGAAAGGTTTACCTTCTTTATCATTACTCTCCTATGAAAGAGCGATTACTTTCTGCTTAGAAGATGAAAAGATAACTACCGAAAAAGAAAAAGAACGCATTACTAAAATATTAAAAACTAACTCTGTTTTTGAAAGAAACAAAGTTAACTTCACCTTAAAAGAATCAATGAAACATAAACTCATTAGTTCCATTGGTAAATTAGATAGTATCGCTAAAATTACTGAAGCGGAAACTAATAATATGGGTGAGAATTTAAGATTGTTAATCTTAACTGACTATATTAAAAAAGAATCAATCAAAGATTTATTTAACGATAATATCTCATTACAAATCAGTGTTGTCTCAATATTTGAAGCCTTAGTGAAATCTAACCCTAAGTATAGAATGGGTATTCTTTCTGGTAATTTAATAGTGTTACCTCTTGACTGTAAAGACCAATTCCCTGGTAGAAGAGTTAAATGTAATCAAATTGGTGACACTAATTACGGGGAGTTTACTTTCGCCGCTTCTTTACATAATAAAGATAAGGTCGATTTAGTGGCTAAACTCTTCGAAAAAGGCGTTATTAACATCATCATCGGCACTAAATCATTATTAGGTGAAGGCTGGGATTCTCCATGTATTAATACTCTTATCCTCGCTAGCTTTGTGGGTAGCTTTATGCTCTCTAACCAAATGCGTGGTAGGGCGATAAGAATGGATCGAAAGAATCCAAATAAAGTCGCTAATATTTGGCATTTAGCGACCGTTGAACCTGAATATATTTTTGAATATAAACACTTTGAATCATTAAAACTCAAAAAAGAAGCGGACTATAGTCATATTACTTCCTATGACTATGAAGTCTTACAAAGAAGATTTGATTGCTTTGTGGGTCCTAACTATGAAACAGGAGAAATCGAGAGTGGTATTGAACGCTTAACAACCATCCTTCCTCCATATAACGAAAGTGGCTTTGATAGAATTAACTACTTAATGCTTGCTCAAGCCGCTAAACGTGATGACACAAATAGCAAATGGAACACATCTTTAAAGAAGAACTTCAAAGTCACTGAGGAAATATCTATTCCAAGAGAAGTAGTGATCCCTCCTTTTGCCTATATTAATATCGTCGGTTTAACACTCTATGGCTTATTAGATACCCTTTCACTCTTTGGTGCTGGCATTTCTTTAAGTTCGTTAGTTACCGCTGTGCGTGCTTCTGATTCAGGAAGAGCGTTAATAAGTTCAATCGTTATGATTACAACGGTTATCTTTATGATTGTCTTCACTGTCTTCTTAAGTAAGGTTATTCATTTCGCGATCACTCATTCATCTCCCAAAAAGAACATGGCATTTATCGCTAAAGCTTTGCTTAATACTTTACAATACTGTGGGCTCATTAGTGATAGAGCCATGCTTAATGTCTTAGGTGATGAAGTCCTCATCGGCATTTCATTAAAAGAGGCTAATAGATATGAACAAAATCTCTTTAATGAGGCAATTAACGAAATGTTCTCACCAATCGATAATCCTAGATATCTATTAATTCTAGAGAAGAAAGGTCATCTAAAATATCAACATTCATATTCTTGCCCATCTATTTTAGGTAAGAAGAAAGCCATGGTGGACCTCTTTGCCACGAATCTAATAGGTAAAGTAGGCACATTTAAAGTGGTCTATACAAGAAGTGATGAAGGTAGAAACCTAATCTTAAAATGCCGTAAGAGATCAGTTCTCAATGAAAACGATAGAATGACTCAAAGAGCGTTAAAAACAAAGATTAAAATTTCGTAGCAATATATAAAAGGAGAAAGGTATGTACGAGTACAAAGTTGAAATTTACAGAGTAAGAGATGCGGAATATGCGATGAATCAAATGGCCGAAGATGGCTGGAGAGTAGTCGCTGTCAGTCCTAATATGGCCATGGGATATGGCGTAGTGGTGACCTTCGAACGCGAAAAACAATAAGCAAAAAGCAAAATAAAAACGGATGGCAACTAAGTCATCCGTTTTATCTTGTTTAGAAAAACTATTTTCTTTCTTCAAGGATTTCAGCACGGCGAACTTTGGCTAATTTAGCAAGTTCCATTAAGGCCTTACGAGCACGGCCACCAGCAGCTTTGTTACCCTTTTCAATGAATTTTTCGTTTTCTTCGACGAAAGCTTCGTAAGCAGCTTTAATTTGTTCAACTGTTGACATTGTGTATATGTTTCCTTTCTCTATTAATTTATTACAAAAGCGCCTTCTAAGACAATATTTATTGGTTTTTTAGTTGAAAATAAGACAAAAAAACATTCAAAAATATGACTTCTATGCTATTTTTACAAAACATCAATAATTCTTCGATTTAATCTTGTATACTTTTAAATATGAAGCCTGAAAACAAAAGAACTGCAGCTATTATTATTGGTTGCACCTGTATC
>CAMJEC010000050.1 GCA_946404585.1 uncultured Caryophanales bacterium | reverse complement strand
ATGATTTCAAAAGGATAAGTTGTTAAACAATCTAACATGTGATTAGCGCCATTCATGACAAATTCCACGCCTCTTGCTATAGCAACAAACTTACCAATAATAAGCTTATCACCCATAAAGTCATAATGATGTGTTACATGCTTTTCAAAAGATTCTGGACCATCTTCGCTATCATCATAATAAGAATAATCACCCACAATAATGTTTGGTCTAGTGATTACGCTTTTGATATAGCAAAAAGTTTTAAATTGTGCATTTGGGTAAATTGGTTTCATTTCTTTTTCCATAACAATATGATAACAAAAAAATAAAAGGACTGACACATTGTATCAATCCAATTTAACTAAGTTGGCAGGATTACAGTGTTTTAATACAATGCAGCACTTCCAAATTTACGCAGCGCATATTATTTCACCAACAAATTAATATCGTCATCTAAAACAATTGACCTATCTTTTATTTCTTTTGGAATGCGGTTGAACCCTTTATTAACGCAAACATAAAAAGCATCTCTTAAATTATATGTCATTCTCATAAATGGATATTTAATGATACCAGGTGTATTCCACCCCACTCCTAATTCTAAAAATAGTATCTTTTTATCTTTGTTATCATTTAAAAATTGTTCATATCTATGAGCGGCGTCATGCCATCCTTCATCTTCCACGAATGTATCATCGCTTCTTAAATTCATGCTCATTTCTTCTCCACATATTGGACATTTAGGAATAAGGTGAGTGGGAATTAAGCTATCTTTAAGAGAATGAATCATTTCAAATACTTGTTTTTCATTATCATATGTCTTTTTATGACATGGTTTAGAGCATTGAAATAAGCCATAGTCACCTTGCGTATAAAATAATCTTTCTTTAGAAAAACCCGCTAGTTGGAATTGATGATCAACATTAGTGGTAATCACAAAATAATTCTTATCTTTGACCATATCGTACAGTTTTTTATAAAGAGGTTTTGCTCCTTCTTTATATCTCTGTAAATAGATAAATCTACACCAATAGCCCCACTTCTCTTCACTAGTTAAGAATGGGTGAAAACCCGCACTATACATATCGGTATAGCCATATTTTTTGTAAATATCGGAAAAATTTTCTAAAAAGTAATCTCCGCCATATTCAAAACCAGCGGCAGTAGATAAACCTGCTCCCGCACCAATAATTATTGCCTCAGCTTCATTTATGAGTTTTTTAATTGTTTCAATTTCTTTCATAATCAAAATAATGTAATGGTGTTATTTTTATAAGACTCTTGCTTTGCAAGTCTGATTTTGTCTTCTTTAGTAATATGACCGATTAATAAAGGTGAATTATCATCGTGTTCTCTATAATTTTTTCTAATCGTCATTTCGTTTCCATTGGCATAGCAATACTTACATAAGTGCATACAAGAATTATATGAGCCAATATCATTAGAAAGATAGCAAGCACAATAATTCTTTCTCGCTTCCATTTTTTGCTTAATGTCTAACTTAGAGTCGATACTATTTTCGTAGTCTTTCACTCTCATACAGCCGTCGATATCAATGCCATAATTAGCAAGCCACTTTTCTTTAGAACAAAGTCTTAAATCCATATGATGCTTTTTAGCGATATTCATAAATGCTTTAGCTATTTCAATTTTTGTTTCATCATCCGTATCTTTAATCTCTGGATGATTCTTTTCTAATTTTGGATAAATATCGACAAAGCCAAAGGCCACTAGTGAAGTATAGCCATCTAATTTGGAAGCAATATGTTCAAATATTTTAATGTGATATTCTTTTGTGTATTTGCTATTCACAATGATTGGGGTGTATCTCCAACCAATTGCATTCTTACCAACTTTGTTGGATAAAAATTTAAAATCTTCAATTACTTGATCAATTGGAGGAACATTAGGTTCTAAATCTTTATCAAAACCAGTAATAGAGATATACCAAAATTGTCCAAAGTTTTTTAATTCATCTAGATAAGGAAACATCGGCCGAGGATTTTTTGTACAAAACCCAATCACGTCCACCACTTCTGGATTTAATAAAAACTTCGTAACAATTGTTGGATAATATGGATTTCTTACCAAAACATATCCTTCTTTGATACGATTTATAAACCATTTAGAGTAGAAGGCTGGAATATCTGTTCTTTGTCCTGTATTTATAATCATAATCCTGCCTCTTTCATATTCTTTTTATATGTCTCAAAATCACTATCACTAAAGACATCAAAAATGACTTTTTTAATATTCTTGTTCTCTTCCTTTAAGTACGAATTAACACATTTAATAGCAATTCTGCTGGCTTTTTCAATCGGAAAGCCGAATACTCCTGTTGATAAAGAACAAAACACAATTGAATCTAGTTTCATCTCATCGGCTTTTCTTAAACAAGAATAATAGCAACTTGCTAAATCAGTTTCATCCCTATGCATTCCTGAATAGATTGGCCCCACTGTGTGGAATATATATTTCGCAGGTAAATTATAGCCACTAGAAACTTTTACTTGTCCATTAGGTTCTTCATGACCTTGTTTATTCATTATTTCTAACATGTCTCTTCTTACTTGAAGACCCGCAAAAGAATGAATCGCGTTATCGATACAGTGATGGTATGGGACAAAGCATCCTAACATTTGAGAATTACAAGCATTCACTATCGCATCTGCTTTTATTAATGTAATATCTCCTTTGTAAATCGTTATGCCGTTTTTAAATGAAACGACATCAACTATTTGTTTGTTAGATATTATTTCTTTTAGAACATTATCTTGTTTGATATAAAATTCATCACTTAGATTGGTAGGCATAGTGATATTAAGAAGCGCTCTAAAAGTAGTAAATGAATCATCTAAATCATCTTTGATATCATTTATCTTTTTTAAATATTCAATACACCACTTAATATCACTCATTGCTATACCTTATTTTAATAGATTACTGCATCGTTAGCGGTATATTCTTTTAAAGAATCAGCCTTAACTTGAATGCAAATATAAGAAATGCCTTCTTTGTCACTGGCTTTAAATTGTCTTTTAGTGGCTGGTGCAACTTTAATAACATCACCTTTATTTAATGTCACTACTTCTTCATCTAAAGTAGCAGTTCCTTTGCCTTCTAAGACAATATAGATTTCTTCATTGTTTTTATGAGAATGGACAAAAGGGACACCTGCGCCAGCTGGAAGATTATTAAAAGATACTTCCGCTCCAGTAAGACCTAGTAGGTCATGCAATTCTGTTCTTGGTTCGTTACCAACATTTACTTTTGTGTAATTTTTCATTTTCTTTTTTCTCCTTGTGCCTATATTTAATCAATTCATTTTAAAAGAAAAAAGTACGCACCTTTTTGTAACTACGTATTCTTTTTGTTATGTGTAATATATAATAAAGTTACTTGAGGTCAATAAAATGAAAAAGAAAAGCGAATTACCAGCCTGTCCAGTTGCCACTACCGTTTCTTTAATTGGTTCTAAATGGAAAATCTTAATAATTAGGAATCTGAGAACTAGGCCATGGAGATTCAATGAACTCCAAAGATCTTTAGAAGGGGTTTCTCAAAAAGTTTTAACGAGCTCCTTAAGAGAAATGATTGATGATGGACTAGTTATTAGAACCGACTACAAAACCAACCCTCCACACGTTGAGTATTCTCTTAGTAAACTAGGAAAAGAACTAATGCCAATTATTGATTCAATGGAAGTATTTGGCAATTATTACAAATCGTTATAAGTTTCTAGTTAAGTAAAAAATAAAAAAGGACTGGCACTTTCGTATCAATCCAATTTAACTAAGTTGGTGACGAATACGGGATTCGAACCCGTGAATGCATGCGTGAAAGGCATGTGAGTTAAGCCGCTTCTCCAATTCGCCAAGTGGCGCCTACCGAGGGACTCGAACCCACGACCGATCGGTTAACAGCCGATAGCTCTACCGACTGAGCTAGGTAGGCAACTTGCAACTACGCTTTTATAAGCGCGTCTAAAATATTAACATGTGAATATTGCAATGACAAGAAAATTATAATTTTTTTGATTCAATTAAATTAACGACGTCGCGAATTGTCTTTAATTCAACAATTTCATCAGTGGCAAATTCAACATTTAAAGCTTCTTCAATCTTTAACATTGTTTCCACTAAATCCAAAGAATCTAAACCTAATTCGTCTAATTTGTCATCATAATTAATTGAACCAATATTAATACGGTCTTTAATTGCTTCTTTTACGATTTCGAGTGCTTCCATATCAAAATTATTTTACAAGTGTAACTGCTTATTTTCAATATCAAAAAAACGGCCTTATTCAAGCCGTTATTTTTTAGAAAGTTAGCATTGCAGGTCTTGAGGTAATTGCCTTAGCCATTTCGGTGGAAACTGAGCCCGCCATATTTGTAAAGGCTGTGGCTAAAGCGCCTGCGACCGCACCAAAGACAATAATCACTAAGATTATGCCTAATAGTTGTCCTTTAATCTCTGACATAAATACCCTCCTTTCTAACCATAGAATCCCACGACTGTCATACGTGAAATAACGATGGTCATTTCTTGTTTATCAATAATCATTGGTCGATATTTCGTGGATATCGAATAAATGATTTCTTCCCCAAATGTTGGTGTTAAATTAAGTGGGCAATCAAAATCTACATAGTAGTAGGATTCAACATAGTTAATGAATTCCTCATCAATCACACCTGAACGTGATATTAAATATGAAATATTATTGGCTTTTGAATCTAATGAACTATAAACACTTTGGATAGAGATGAGATCCGCGCCAAAGAGGAAGAACATTGAAATAAAAATCATGGATAAAATAAGACCGACTTTATAAGACATTCATTAAATCCCCCAATACCGAAATGATGGATATAGTGAGCACCACTGTTATGGCTCCTGCTCCTATTAAAGGAAAAGTCGACATATTACTTAAAGACTTCTCCTTTTGTTCTTTCATCTCTTTATGTCTATTTCTAGCGATTTCATCAAAGATGACATCAAACTGGGCTAGTTGCTCACTGCTTTCACCTTGGTCCACCATTTGATATATAGAAAGCAATAAACTATGACTTGATAGTTGTTCAAAGTTATTAGCGAAGTTCACAAATGGTTGGACTGATTTATCGCTATCTATTTCTTTTAATAAGGTTTCAATCTTATCTTTCATCCAGGAAGAACAATAAGGAATTAATAGATTAAAAGATTGATAGACGTTGTTTTTATTTCTGATATAAACCTCAAAATAAGTGATGAGTGTAATTAGCTCATTTTCACGTGCTTTAATAAGCATCTTTTTCTTATCGTTATAACGGGTTAAAAGCATGTAATCAACGACCACTAGAGCGATAAGAATCATAATGGTATAAATAATATTTTTAAGGAAATAGAGCATTAAAGCGGCGCATATTAATAACGCTAAAGAGATTAACACTATCTTTAATATTTCTTTTCTATAAGAAAGACCGACAAATTCAATTGTGTCTTTTAGTTTATTTTTCATCATCTTTATAGCCCTCCAATGAGACATTAGTGATACGAGTGACCATGATATAAATAGAAAGAAGAACGAATAAGAAAAGGACTACTACTGAGACTTGGAAAAATACAGCGTGAATGATACGGGTATAAAACTGTGATAAAGCAAATCTTAAGGAAGAAAGAATTGCTAAAGTAATACCCCAGAGAACAAAGAATTCAATGAGTTTAGAACGATGCACAGATTCACAGTGTAACAGATATTCCTCTTTAAGCCTGACTTGATTGATAAGATATTGACTCATTAAGAGGATGTCTCCACCTTGTTCTCTCCAGACTTTGATGGTATCGAGAAATAAGTGATATAAATCAAATTTAAAGTACTTACATAAGTAAGATAGTTTTTCTTCCTCATCTAAATCTTTAATAGAATCTATTACTTCTCTCACCTCTTTATCAGCGGTTCCATAGCTGCTTTCTCTTGCAGCACTTAATGAACCTTTAATGCTTAAAGAGATAAGATAGGAATTAATAAACTGATAGCACTGATGGTAACGACGGGTTTTCTTTTGGTACTTGTCTAATTGCCTTTTAATAAGGAAAACAAAAAATAAGAATGTGATCAGTAATATTAATAAGGTTGAGAAGATGTTTTCGCTTGCAATGAATATTAAACCGGCGAAGGCTAATGAAACAAGGACACCAATTAATAAAAAGTTCATTTATTTCCTCCTATAAAAGTTCTTTTGAATAGATCACTACCGATAGATATGTTGAGCAAATTTAAAGCGGGTTTTGGTAATGGTCTATACTTTTTATTCTTCCCGTCGTTACCATATATTTCTTCCATCTCTTTACCGTTAAGGTAAGCAATGGATGAAATGTATCTTAAGGGTTCACCATTATGGTGGTATCTCCTTTCTAAATAAATGTAAAAGCGCATATGATAGGCGATGTCTTGATAAACGTCATCAAAGTCCATCTTTTGTTCGTTCATCATCACCATTCTCACCATACGATATGGCATGCTGTTAATGTCGAAAGCATGGCAGGTGGTGATAATTGGATGGCCTGTTAGCGATGAATTTAGAACGTCTAGCATTTCTTTACCGCGAGACTCGGCTACGATAAGCCAATCGGGATTACTTCTGAGTGCGGTTTTTACTAGACTTTGGATGGATGCATTTTCTCGGTTATCATCCACCTGCCAGATATTGAGGTCGAGGTTCTTCTCAATTTCAAGTTGATCTAATTCCAGGATGTTGTCTATGACAATCGCCCTGGTGTTATCTTTCATACGACTGATGAGATATTTTTGCAGTTCGGTTTTGCCACTTCCGGTTAAACCTCCGATGACAATCGAAACATTAGAATCGATTAAAACATCTAATAAGTCGCATATTTCCTTTGGAAAATATTTCTCATTCTCTTTGATTCTGAGCTTTTTAGAAGCGATACGAAGAGAGAAGCATATGCATTCGTTATTTTGCTTACGACATACTGTTTGATGAAGCGCGGTTAAACGGTATCTTCCAAAAGAAACATCTAGTTCTGGCTCTTGATAAGAGAACTGCTTTTCTGAAAGATTAGAAATTTGTCTAATGAAATCTTTCACTAGTTGAGGTTCTACGAGTGTATCTCTTTTCTGCCTTCCTAGATCATTATCTAGATAGAAAATGCTTTCTCCGTTATAAGAGATATCAGTAACACTGTCTTTTTCTAATAAATCAGAGAGAAAAGAATTTTC
>CAMJEC010000049.1 GCA_946404585.1 uncultured Caryophanales bacterium | reverse complement strand
AAATTATTACTGGCAAACACTTCGCAAGCCACTCTGGCGTTTTTATCCTCTTTTAAACAGGCATCCAAGATAGCGTCTGCGATTTGATCGCACACTTTATCTGGGTGTCCTTCACTCACTGATTCTGAGGTAAATAAGATTTTTTCTTTAGCCATTGCTGAAACTCCTTTATATAAACAAAGCCCTCCCACATTCATGGAAGGGCGTTCTTTTTTTCCTTCAACTTATCGCTCAAGGTTGTGGGAACCTTGCTAAGGAAGAGCACTTACTCTATCGAGAGTTGCTATTGCGTTATTTCATTCCTTATTACGCAATTCTTGATAAGCAAAACTATTATAGAGTATTTCTAAGAAATAGCAACATTATTATCTTGATTTTTCTGCTTTTGCTTGTTTTAATAATATTGTGTTCGTGAATGGCCGTTGAGCACTTAAGTGCGTTGACGGATAGCCAATCAATCATTGGCGCGGCGAACATTTTTTATTTTCCTCTTATCTAGGCGTTTAAGGATTCTTAAGTCAGCTTTTGAAATAATCCAGTTTTTGTTTCGTCGGAACCTTCTTCCAAGATGTGTTTCGATATTTTTAATACGCTTAATTGACTTATGATAGTAGCTTTGAACTTTATCTTTTGTGTTCGGATTATGTCTAAATTGTTGATACCCTCTTCGTGGAGTTTTACTTATCGTGAGTGATGGATTTCTTGTCATTTCGTGACCATAATGATAGTCGCAGTTTTTTGAAATGCTCATAAAAGGGTGCCCACTCTTTGCATCACGATAAAATCTCAATCTATGATCACCTGGTATCTTTTGCTTATTATAAGGCCTTTGGATTTTTCTTCTTGGCATGTTCTCTCCTATTGTTTTGAAATGGCTTTCATAAATTAAATAGGGGCGAATTTGACAATTTGTCCAAAAAACTTGATGCTTTTATAAAGCGCAACAAAAAACAGGCTTTAAGCCTGTTAATTTTTATAAGTTTTTACTTATTGTTCTCTAGCCCTATCGCTAGTTGGTCAGGACAAGATGTTTCGCCTGTTCTTGAACCACGGCACTTAATACCTTTAAGTTTAGTAATCACATCTTCAATCTTCATACCCTCGATTAAACGACATAAACCCTGCGTGTTACCCATGCAGCCCCCTACGATGGTTGCGTGCACTATCACACCATTTTCGTGTTCAATAATCATTTCTCTTGAGCAGACGTTATTTGGTTTGAATGTGATCTTTTCCATAATTATTTAATTAATTTACCGTAAACAGTACCAGCGCAGCCAGCAGCATTGCTTTCATCGGTATCGATGTGGCAGGCTAAAGCGAAGTCATCTCTTACACGAACAACGACATCACCAAAGATTAAGCTTCTGCCTGGGCAGTTAACTTCTAATTTAACGATTTGACCGTTTTCAACACCGAATTCAGCGGCATCAGCAGGTGTCATATGGATATGACGTTTAGCAACGATACAACCTTCCGCTAATTCGAGTTCACCAGCAGGACCAACTAATTTGATACCTGGAGTACCAGCTAAATCACCAGATTCTCTAATGACGGCTGGAACACCTAATGTACGAGCATCAGTAGCACTAACTTCGACTTGACCAGCTTTTCTAAAAGGTCCGAGGATGGAAACATTAGCAATTGTTTTCTTTGGACCAACGATGTCTAAACGTGAGAAACTGACGAATTGACCTGGTTGAGATAATGGCGCTCTAACTTCTAATTTAGCATCAGCGCCAAATAATATTTTGAATTGTTCTTCTGTCACGTGAATGTGACGAGCACTTGTTTCAACTAAAATTTCTTTCATGAAATTGCCTTCTTTCTTGCGAATAGTATTCTATCAAAGTTCTTATTATTATTCATTAAAAATGAAAATTATTTTATTTTTTGTTGCAATAATCTTTTTTGTGTGCAAAATTAAGGCGAGGAAAAAGAAATGGAAGAAATCGTTGAAGAATTATTAACTGATCGCATACTTACCGCTGTTAAGAATCGCAACGCTAAAGAACTTAAGGAAATATTCGAAGTTACTCCTAACATCGATATTGCGGAAGCCTTAGACGAAGTTGAAGACGCTGCTGTTTTTCTTTATATCTTTAGAACAGTTAATAGTGAATACACTAGTGATTTCTTCACCGAATTAACAAATGAACAGCAAGAGATGATCATTAATGCTTTCACTGATAAGCAATTAATTGAATTATTAGACAACTCCTTCGCTGACGATATCGTTGATACATTGGAAGAAATGCCTGCTAATGTCGTGGCCAGAGTTCTCAAAGCATGTCCTGCTGATTTAAGAAAAGACGTCAATAACCTTTTAAACTACAAAGACAACACTGCTGGTTCAGTAATGACCACTGAGTATCTTGATATGAAAGATACATTAACAGTCAAAGAAGCTTTAAAGATTATTCGTCAACGTGGTAAAGATGCAGAGACCGTTTATACAGTCTTTGTTAGAGACTCTAAGCGTAATCTTTTGGGCACCATTAACTTGGATGATTTGATCTTTGCTAAAGATGATGAAATCTTAAGCGATGTCATGGACCGTGACTTTGTGACATGTAATGTTAATGATGACCAAGAAGAAGTCGCTAACATGTTCAAACGTTATGACCTTAACGCTATGGCGGTTGTGAACAATGAAAACAAAATCATTGGTATCATCACCATCGATGACGTGGTCGACATCATCGTTGAAGAAGCGACTGAAGATATCGCTCACTTAAACCAAATCTCCAACATGGATGAACCATATTTGAAGACACCTGTTCTCAAATTGGTTTTAAAGTGTGTACCTTGGATTTTAATCTTGATTGTCTTACAAATGTTCTCAACTCTGATTATTTCAAGATTTGAAGGCGCTATCGCATCCTTAACATTATTATCATTCTTTATGTCACTAGTGACTGATGCTGGTGGTAATGCAGGTGGTCAAACCACTACCCTTATCGTTCGTTCTATCTCTTTGGATGAATTTGGAAGAGGCGACTTTAAACGTGTTATTTGGAAGGAATTCCGTGTCGCATTATGTATTGCTGGAATTGTCGGTGCCTTTGCATTTGCGTGGATTTTATTTGAAACAAGTGTTGGTATTGCTAATGTCGCTGAATCAATCAAAGGTGTTCAAGAAGCACATCCTGGCTGGAATATGTCAGAGATGAGCGTGAAGTTAGTTGTTTCAGGCTTAATTGCCGCTACATTGTTCGTGGCAATGATCGTTTCACGTATGGTCGCATGTATGCTTCCATTCTTAGCAAAAGCCTTTAGACTTGACCCAGCCGTTGTGTGTGGCCCATTCACCACTACTTTGGTTGACGTCATTACATTACTTACATACTTCTTACTCTGGACCTTTGTGTTCGGACCAATGTTAGGTTTATAAAAATATGAATAAAAAAGACAACATGTGGGAACTAGTTAAGTTCCTTATTACTGGTATAGCTGCGGCCGCAGTCGATGCGCTAACTGTTTTTTTATGCCATCAACTATTCGCATTTTTACCAGATCTTGCTAGTGAAGCCATCTCCATTTTCCTTGGTTTCCTTGTCTCAGTTATTTTAAACTACATTTTATCTACTTATTGGGTGTTTAAAGGTAAGCAAGATGAATCCGTTACTAAGTCAAAAAGATTTGTTATTTTGTTTGTCATCTTTAGTGCAATTGCCTTTGGCTTAAGCTTTGGGACTTATTGGTTATGTAAAGTGATATTCGAATCCACGATGGGTGTTAATATTACAGAAGTACAAATCAATTACATCCTTAAATTCACCTTCTGGGGAGATCTAGTGTTCTGGATGTTTGCAGTAGCCTTTGTGCTTAAAACTCTCATTGGTCTTATTTGGAATTATTTCTCTAGGAAATACATTCTCTACAAACGTAAGCCTGAACAGATTCAAGAGTAAACATTTTAATAAAGTTAGTAAAAATCAGCACTTTCCTTGAGAAAATGCTGTTTTTTAGTTATATTTAAGGTCATTATAATAGTATTAAGCTATGAAACTTAGAGTGGCCCTAGTCCCATCTTACGAACCTGATTTTGTTTTGTTGGATGTTGTAAATGAACTTTTAACAAACGATTTTAATGTGGTTGTGGTTAATGATGGAAGTGGTCCAAATTATGATGATGTCTTTACTAGACTTCCTAGTGAAGTCCACTACTTAGCGTATGACACTAATCATGGTAAAGGTTATGCCTTAAAGCATGGTTTGAAATATATTAAAGAAAATT
Source organism: uncultured Caryophanales bacterium (assembly GCA_946404585.1). GTDB lineage: Bacteria > Bacillota_I > Bacilli_A > RFN20 > CAG-826 > RUG14515. The sequence continues at coordinate 3,069 of CAMJEC010000049.1, read as the reverse complement.
TCCAAGATTGTATTGTTGTGACATTAGATTCAGATGGACAACATCGTGTTTCTGATGCCGTGAGAATTTGTGATGAATGTGAGAATCACGAAGAAAACACTTTAGTGTTAGGCAGTCGTATTTTTGATAAGAAAGCCCCATTTAAGAGTCGTTTTGGTAATTTCATGGCGAGATTATCATTCTTAATTTCCACTCGTCATAAGATTTACGATACTCAAACTGGTCTAAGAGCGTTTGATTATGACCTACTAGATAGAATGATTGATATCAAGGGCGACCGTTATGAATATGAGATGAATGTCTTATTAGATGCGGTTAGAAATAATATTTCTGTTAAAGAAGTTAAAATTGAAACCATTTATATCGATAATAACGCTGGTACCCACTACAATCCTTTTAAGGATACGATGAGAATTCTTTTTGAAGTATTGAAGTTCTCACTTTCTTCTTTAATTGGTTTTGGTGTTGATGTTGGCTTATTTGCGTTATTTACTTGGCTCGCTAAAACATACTTTGTAGATCCTACTACTGAAGCATGGCAGTACTGGATTATTGGCTGTAACATTAGCGCTAGAGTTATCAGCGCCTCTGTTAATTTCACTCTTAATTACATTTTTGTCTTTAGGAGTAAGAAGAAAGTTTGGAAAGCATTATTACAATATGCTGGTCTTGCCATATTCATTTTAACAATCAATACTTCACTAGTTTGGTTATTGGTAAGTAAAGCGGGTATGTACGAAGTACTTGCGAAGATTATTGTAGAAGGTACAATGTTTATAGTTAGTTGGATTATTCAAAGACTATTTGTCTTTAGAAAGAAGAAAAAAGAGTGAAGAAGTTAGTTTTACCTGTCATCTTTACTATCGTAGGTGTTTGTTTCACTACCTACTCTTTTCTCGATACTTTCATTATTGTTAAGAACGCTAAAGCAGTAGATATTGACCATAACAGTGGCTTCTCATTTGGAACACCATCATCTTCTAAATCATCTACTTCTTCAAGTAGTAGCAATACCAGTTCTTCTAGTAATACCAGTAGTTCTTCATATAATTTTTCTAGTAGCAGTAGCAATAGCAGTCAAAGTTCCGTTCCGGTCGCTAATGAATATTATGAGAATTTAACAACTGAACAAATTGCGGCTTTATTTACTCCTGAAAAAGTATTTAGAGAAAGAGAACACTATTCTGATCCAGATATTTATATCGATATCACCACCCATAGAGATGATGCAGATACAACGACATACTATGTCGCTGACATAAGAATTAATTCTCTTGGTTATTTTAAAACCGCTTTAGCTAAAGATACATATGGCATGCATATCAAAGAAAGAACAAGCGATATTTGTAAACGCAAGAAAGGTATCTTAGCAATTAACGGCGATACATATGGAGAACAAGAAGGTGGCTATGTTGTTAGAAATGGCGTGCCTTTAAGAGACACTAAAAATCTTAATCGTATGAGAGGCACCACTTCTAAAGCGGAAGACTTAATTATCCGTGGTGATGGTACTTTTGCGGTTATTGATGAAAGATATACTTCTTTTGAAGAAGTAACCGCTCAAAATCCATGGCAAGTCTTCTCATTTGGTCCAGCATTAGTTAAGGAAAACGAAGTTTCCGTTAATGAAAATGAAGAAGTTGGTGTTGCTTTAAGCGGTAATAGAAATCAAAGATGTGCGATTGGAATTATTTCTCCTAACCACTATTGCTTTGTGGTTTCTGATGGTAGAAATAGCGAAAGTAGCGGCATCTCATTATTCACTCTAGGAACAATCATGAAAAATCTACATTGTGAAACAGCTTATAACCTCGATGGAGGTGGCTCCGCAACAATGTATCTTGATGATGGAACAGGTAATGCGAATAAATTAGGACATTTAGTAAATACACCAGGTCAATTGGAAGGTGATAAAACAGTTAAGCAAAGAGAGGTGAGCGACATTGTTTATATCGGAAAGAATCAAGCGTAACACCTTAAAGACTGCCTTTATCTATATCGGCATAACAATTTTTGTTGGCCTTTTTGGCGGTATTTATGAAATGTTTAGTAATAATGTCTTTTCTCCTGCGATGTATTTAGCGTGGATTATCCCATGCACATTAGGCGCATTTGTGTACCTCGCCCTGGCTTATATTCCTTTGGAAAAAGTCCCAGGGATGGCTACTGCGTGCGTATATAATTTCGGTGTAGCGATGCTCACTATCCGTTCAATTTTTATTGGGGTTATCGAGATTTATGGGACCACTAATAGAGTGATGCTTACCATTTACACAGTCTTATCAATCGTCTTCCTAGTCGTTGGAGGAGGAGCTTATATAGCGATTTTCATATATTCGTTCATACAAACCAGGAAACATAAAAATAGAAAAAATAATGAAGAGGTGTATTAAAAAACCTCTTTTATTTTTAAAAGAATAATTCTAAAATTAAATTACATAAAAGGAGACTTTATAATGAAAAAAGTTTTAAAATTTGCTCCACTTTGCGCATTACTTTTAGCTATTGTGGCATTCATTCTTTTATTTGCCACACATAGTGTCGAGTATGCTAATGGAAACCTCAAAGGTTGGTATGATGGTCCAGCCGCTTTATTTGGTAAAGGCCAAAGTTTAGGTGCTTGGGGCGGCATCAGTATCGTCGGCGAATTTGAAGGAAAGGCTGCATGGAATGCTGTTCTTGCTTTCATTTTCATCATCGTTGCTTTAGTCGCTTTATTAGTCAGCGCTATCATGGTCTTTGTTAAGATCAAAGCTTTAGAAAAGTTCGGTGGTCTCATCGCTCTCATCGCTGGTGGCTTATTATTAGTCGCTGGTATCTTCATTTTCTTCACACTTCCTGCTTTCTTCAGTGCGAATGAATTAGGTGATACAAAGAACTTTGTTTTAGGCGCCGGATGGGTTGTTGCAGCTATTCTTGCTATTCTTGGCGGTGTTGCTTCTGCTTGCCCAGCTGTCTTAGCTTTAGTCGAAAAGAAATAATTAAATAATTAATTAACAATAAAGAGTGTCAAAGTGATATGAACCCCAAAAGTTGGACAACCAACTGGAGGGGTTTTTATCATGAAAT
>CAMJEC010000048.1 GCA_946404585.1 uncultured Caryophanales bacterium | reverse complement strand
ATCTACTTCTGGTTCGGTTTGGTGAAAAGTTTTCACACCGAAATGTTTTAAAAGGCTGTTAGAAAATGTGATGAGGTTATGATCGTTATAATTAACCATTGTTGTCTCCTTCAATCTGTTTGATATCTTCCTCTAGATCATTACTAGTGCTGATAGCTTGGAACTTGTTAGTAATCTTACCAACACGATGATCTAAGGATTCTCTTGTTTTGGTTGTTCTATCTAAAGCATTGGAGAAACTTTCCCATTCACGACCAAACATCTCAAAGTCTTTAGCGAGACGTTGTAAGTGACGGTTGATTTCTTCCGCGTTTTTGCTTCTTTCCACTTCAATTCTCACCATATTAATGGTGACTAAAATAGCAGGTAATGTTGATGGGGAAGTTAAGATAACTTTCTTACTTCTAGCGTATTCAATAACATCATCTAAGTTTTGATGAATGAATGCGAAGACACCATCATTAGGAATAAACATTAAAGCTTCGGGAGCGGTTTTTCCTTCAACGATATATTTATCTTTGATAACAGTAATGTGTTTTTTAACAGCGTTACCAAATTCTTTAGTTAATCTTTCTTTTTCTTCCTGGGACTCGGTTTCAAAGATACGTTGATAATCTTGGAATGGGAATTTAGAGTCGATACAAATCATCTTATTTGGTTCTGGCATAAAGACCACTGCATCAGCGCGTACATCATCACCATCTTTGACCTTTTTCATGGTGTATTGTTCTTGATAACAACCAGTTGTGTCCCCAAAAACGTTATGTAAGACCATGGATAATTGATATTCACCATATTGGCCTCTTGTTTGGTTGCCTTCTAAGACACCTCTTAAAGAAACGACATCTTTAGATAATTCTTCAATGTTCTTTTGTGCGGCATCAATAGCTTGTAATCTTTCTCTGACTTGTGCCATTGTTTCACCAGTGGTTTTAAAACCTTCAGCGAGTTTTTCATCCACTTTCTTATTTATTTCAATTAACTTATCGTCAATTTGTTTATTAAGAGCGTCGAATCTTTTATTAAGTGATTCAGTAATACCGTTTTGGAAACGTTCTAACTTTTCGTTATTTAATTCGTTACTCTTTGTGGTTTGCTCTAAAACTTTATTAATTTCTTCACTGACAGATAGTTTGATATTAGTTTTTAACTGCTCTGTTAAAGAATTTAATTGTTGTTGAAGCATGCCAATTTCTTTTAAATCGACCTGTGGTGCTTCACCCTTCTTATTAGAGTTTTTGATGATTAAAATAATCGCAATAACAATTGCAATTAAAGCAAGACTAGAAATGATAATAGCGGCAATTTCCATAGTTTTTAATCCCCCACTTTTATTAAACCACATTTAATTAAGTGAGAGATTAATATAACAAAAATATTTTTGTTGTCAAATGAAAAACGAGTATTTTCGGATACAAAAGTCAAGACTAACAAGATAATTCTTTCTTATGTATAATACTTTCACCCATATGAAAAGAAGAGTAATTGCCGTCATTGACTTAAAAGCTTTTTATTCATACGTTGAGTGCCTTGATAGAGGTCTAGATCCATGGAAAGATCCACTCGTGGTCGCGGATAAAGATAGAGGCACAAATACGATTGTTTTAAGTGTGTCTCCATTCCTTAAAAAGCAAGGTATTCCTTCTAGATGTAGAATCAAAGAATTACCAAAGAAATATAACTATATCTATGCTGTTCCAAGAATGGAAAGATACTTAGAGAAAAGCGCTGAAGTTATTGATGTTTTATATCACTTTGTCGCGGAAGAAGATGTGCATGTCTATTCCATTGATGAAGCGTTCGTGGATTTAACAACTTATTTAAAATATTACAATAAAACACCACTTCAAATGGTGACCACTATCATTAATCAAATCAAAGAAGAAACGGGATTACAGGCCACTGCAGGTATTGGTGATAACTTCTTTTTAGCCAAAATCGCTTTAGATGTGTACGCAAAAAAGGAAAGAAATGGCATTGCTCGTATGTCTATAGAGGATGTTAAAGAAAAACTTTGGCCTATCACTCCGCTTAGTAAGGTTTGGAGCATTGGAAGTAGAACTGAAGCTAAATTAAATAAGATGGGTTTATTTACTGTTAGAGACATTGCTTTATCTAACGTCGATTACCTTAGAAACAAATTTGGTATTATGGGAGAACAGTTATGGCGACACGCAAATGGTATCGATGAAGCGGACATCCATGAAAAATATGAGCCTAAAGAACATAGTTTATCTTTAAGCCAAGTATTGTTTAGAGATTATAACAAAGATGAAGCCATCACTATTATTAGAGAAATGGTTGATACATTATCCACGAGAATGAGAAACGCTAATAAAATGACTGGTGTTGTGGGTCTATATGTTGGTTATTCTAAAAACTCTGGTGGTTTTGCGCGCCGCTCCACATTGCTCGCACCCACTGATGATAGCCAAGTCTTATTAAAAGCAATTTTAGAAATCTATCATATTTATATTAAAGATTTACCTATACGCACAATAGGCTTGAGCTTTGGCGAACTAAGTGACGCTACTCATCAACAGCTTAATATGTTTGAAGATGATAAAGAGCAACTAAAAAGGCATAGATTGCAAAAGACTATGGATGCTTTACAAAGTAAATTTGGTAAGAACTCTATTTTAAGAGCTTCTTCCTTATTAGAAGAAAGCACCATTAGAGAAAGAAATGAATTTATAGGAGGGCATCGTAAATGAGTGAACGTGGAATGAAAAAATGGGCTCCTTATAAATCATTAAACGAACAAGAAGACTATTTAAAGAAATTACATAATAAACAAGAAAAAGTGGAACGTCCAAGTATCTCTTCTGATGAAGCAGATAATATTAACGAAATCTTAGTGAATTACCATGGAGAAGAGTTATTAATCGAGTATTGGAGAAACGATAAAATCAATACCGTCTCTTCTATTTTGTCTAAAATTGATCCAGTAAATAAAAAGATTGTCCTCCCTTTAAGAAAGACAATCTATTTTGCGGAATTAATTAGAATTGAACGTGCTTAGATCGCCCAAGTTCCATCTTTAAAGATTTGGATTTGTTTTCCGTTAGCGTCCACACCAACGATAGATAAATCTCTAGTGCCCACCATAAAGTCAACATGAATCATGGAGTTATTGATGCCGACTTCGGCTCTTTGTTCCATATTCATATCTAAAGCACCTGGATATAATTCTGGGAAACCAGCGCCTAAAGCAACGTGGCAGCACGCATTTTCATCAAATAATGTTTCATAGAATAATAAACCAGTTTGATTAATTGGGGATTCAAAAGGCACTAAGGCGACTTCGCCTAACATTGAAGCGCCTTCATCCATTTTGACCATCTTTTCTAATAAAGTTTGGTTCTTTCTGGCTTTGACTGCACAGACTTTGCCGTCTTTAAAAGAGATAGAGAAGTCTTCAATTAATTCACCATTATAAGATAATGGCTTAGAGGCGACGAGTGTACCTTCGGCTTTACCTTTCATTGGAGTTGTGAACACTTCTTCTGAAGGAATATTTGGATTGAATTGACCTTTATTAGGGGCAAATTCAACACCACCACCCCACTTCATGCCTTTAACAAGTTCGACTTGGAAATCGGTACCGTTATTAGCTTTGTAAATGAGTTTTCTTAAATCTAAAGCTTCTAATTTCTTTCTTTGATTAACCAAGAAGTCATTATGGTCATCCCAGTTTTTAACTGGATCATTGCCATCCACTCTGGATGTTTTTAAGATAGCGGCCCATAAAGCTTCGATAGCATCTTCATCACTTAATTTAGGGAAGACTTTCTTGGCCCAAGCTTTGCCAGGGACAGCAGCGATTGTCCATTTGTATTTGCCATCCATCGCATCTCTATATTTCTTAATCTTTGGATAACGTTTTGCCATGGATTTTGTAACTTTGTTTTGGTTAACACCCTTCATCGCGTCTGGGTCATCAGAAATAATGTGAATAACCACAGGTAATTTCTTTACCCAATATTTGAATTTAGCCACCATCATTGGTGAAACTGTTGCTAAACTACTAACTGTTTCGTTTTTATACGCTAGTTTGTTAACTGGGTCATGATGCCAATAAACAGTAACCTTTTTAGCGCCTGCTTTATAGCATTCTTCAACGACCATAGTGACAAAATCAGGTTGTTCTAGACCAGCATTAATCCAAACTTCTTCGCCTTTTAAGACGTGGCCGCCTTGGAAGGCAACTAATCTTGCATAATCTCGTAATAATTTTTCTTCCATAATTAAATATTTCCTTTGAACATACTATAATAGTATTCGAGAGGAAATACTATATGAAAAGTTTATTTAGTAAATACGTTTGGCTACAGTTAATCTTATCGATTTTATTGCTATTTGGTGGCGCAGTGATTATTGCTTTCGCAATTAACAATAATACTGAAGTATTAGAAAATGCCTTAAACATCGTTGTCGCGGTTATCTTATTCTTATTTGGTTTATTCGCTATACTTACCGCATTCTTTTTTGAAACAAAGAAATATATTACCGCGAGTTTGTTATATGGTTCTGCCTCTATTGCCTTAGGTGTTTTCCTCTGTACAAAGCAATTAATGCTTTTAGAATATCTTATTTATTTGATTGCTATTTTTCTTATTGTTGTGGGCGCTGTACAATTATTGAAAGCTATTTTATTAACAATAAGAAAAGAGAAAGATAAATTAGCCTTAATCATTATTACTTATATACTCGCACTATTATTTATTGCCGCTGGTATATTAGCGATTATCTTCCATAACAATGTTAAAGATGCATTAAATATCGTTGCTTCTATCATTGTTGGTGTCTTATTACTCATTGCGGGTGGCTGGGAATTATATCTCGGTATTAAAGCAATTATAAGTAAGAATAAAAATGGCACTCCTAAGGTAAAGAATAATAAGAAAAATAAAAAGGAAGAGCCAGTTAACGAGGCTCAACCAGAAGAGACTAAAAAAGAAGAAATAAAAGAGCTTGATTATACAAGCAAACAGATTGAACAAAATAAAAGCGGAAATTAATCCGCTTTTTCCTTACCATTAAGGCTGACTATTAAGCAGCAGTTTTAGTGGTAATTTCAATAAGGATCGCGATAAAGAAGAACAAGATTGCACAGACAAGTGTTAAAACAGAAACAACTTTTTCTGCACCTCTTTCTTTGGTCTTAACGAAGACGTTTAAGCCACCACCGGTAATAGCACCAGAGGCACCTTCTGATTTACCGCCTTGTAGTAAGCAGAGAACAATGATGATGATAGCAACTACTAACATAATCCAGTCATACCAATTTAACATAAGAATTTTCTTCCTTTCTTAATCGCTGATAACAATGATATTAGAATCGTTTAAATAAAGCAAACTTTATTTTTATAAATTGCCTTTAATTTCGAGAATAATATCTCGAAGCTCGGCCGCTCTTTCAAAGTCAAATTCTTTCGCTGCTTGACGCATTTGTTTTTCGAGTTCTTTGACTTTCGCCTCAATTTCCGCGCGGCTACCATGTTTAGTGACATCAATCATTTCACTGATTTCATCATCACTATTATGGATTGGTGGACGGATTTCTTTGATAACTGTTCGTGGGATAATTCCGTACTCGTTATTATATGCTTCTTGAATACTTCTTCTACGGTTTGTTTCTTCAATACAGTTTTGCATTGAATCAGTTGTTCTATCAGCATACATAACCACTAAACCGTTAGCGTTTCTTGCCGCTCTACCGACAATTTGGATTAATGAACGTGTACTTCTTAAGAAGCCTTCTTTATCTGCATCAAAGATCGAAATCAACGAAACTTCAGGAATATCTAAACCTTCTCTTAATAGGTTAATTCCAACTAGGACATCATATTTACCTTTTCTTAATTGATAAATAATTTCACTTCTTTCTAAAGTCTTAGTTTCGTGATGTAAATAAACGACCTTAATGCCTTTTTCTTTAAGATAATTTGTGAGGTCTTCCGCCATACGAATTGTAAGGGTAACAACCATTGTTCTTTCATTTCTATCAACTCTAGTTTTAATTTCATGAACTAAATCATCAATTTGTCCTAAAGTTGGACGAACTTCAATAATTGGATCTAATAAACCAGTTGGTCTAATGATTTGTTCTGCGGATATTCCACCCGCTTTTTCAAGTTCATAATCGCCTGGTGTTGCGCTTGTGCAAACAACATATGGCATAATCTTTTCAAATTCATCAAAGTTAAGTGGTCTATTGTCTAAAGCGGAGGGTAATCTAAAACCATATTCCACTAAAGTTTCTTTTCTAGAACGGTCACCGTTATACATGCCTCTAAGTTGAGGGAAGGTCACGTGAGATTCATCAACAATCATTAAAAAATCTTCTGGGAAATAATCTAATAAGCACCAAGGCCTTTCACCTGGCTTTCTTTTATCAATATGGCGAGAATAGTTTTCAATACCAGGACACATACCAAATTCTTGCATGCTTTCCATATCTTGATTTGTTCTCATCTCTAGACGTTCAGCTTCTAAAAGTTTGCCGTTTTCCTTAAAGAATTTAAGTCTTTCTTCAAGCTCCGCTTTAATGGTGACACAAGCTTCTTTAATTCTTTCTCTAGTGGAAGCGTGGTCATAAGCAGGGAAGATAGGGAAAGTATGATAGGTATGTTTAACTTCACCAGTGAGTGGATTAAATTGGATAATTTTCTCAACTTCATCACCAAAAGTGTCGATTCTAATAACATCGCCATCAGAGAAAGAAGCAGGCACTATTTCGATGACGTCTCCCCTAACTCTAAATGTACCAGGGGCTAAATCAAGGTTATTACGTTTATATTGAGCGTCCACTAATTTCTTATATAATTCTTGTCTATTAATTTCTTCACCGACACGAATATTGAATACTAAGTTACGATATTCATCAGGATCAGTTAAACCATATATAGAAGCCACAGAAGCCACAATAATTGTGTCTTTTCTTTCTAAGATAGAATTAATCGCTGATGTACGAAGCATTTCAATTTCTTCATTCATCACTGCGTTCTTATCAATATATGTATCGCTTTTTGGAATATAAGCTTCTGGTTGATAAAAATCAAAGTTAGATACAAAGTATTCCACACGATTATGTGGGAATAATTCTTGGAATTCAGAATATAACTGACCGGCAAGAGTTTTGTTATGCACTAGGACTAATGTTGGCTTTTGAACAGTTTGGATAATGTTGGCCATAGTAAAAGTCTTACCAGTACCGGTCGCGCCCATTAAAACTTGGAATTTTTTGCCATTTAAAATACCATCGCTTAACTGTTTAATCGCGGTTGGTTGGTCACCTGTTGGCTTGAACTTTGAAACTATCTCAAATAAGTGGCTATCATCCATAAAAGTCTGCAAATCTCCATTATTTTGTGTTTTTCTTAGCTTCCATTTGGAGGTAAGCATAGATAAATCCATCGATGTTTCCGTTCATGACAGAAGCGACATCAACGACTTCAAATGATGTACGATTATCTTTAACTAAAGTATATGGACAGAAGACATAAGAACGGATTTGGCTGCCCCATTCAATATTCTTCTTTTCTCCAACGATTGAATTGAGTTTATTTTGTCTAGATTCTAATTCTATTAAATATAATTTACCTTTTAACATTTTCATCGCAGTTTCTTTATTAAGAAGTTGGCTTCTTTCAAT
>CAMJEC010000047.1 GCA_946404585.1 uncultured Caryophanales bacterium | reverse complement strand
GTGATATTAACACCAAATGGCATTTTATCTTCAAATCCTAATGGTAATGTAATTGATGGATAACCCCCTAAATTAGCAAACGCTAAATAGTTATCAGAAATAGCGGCATCCTTATTAAATGATTTCTTAGGTGTATCATCGCCAAATAAAGGAGCGATTGTTGGGGAAGCAGGGAGAATAATTGCGTCATTACTTTCTAAGACTTTATTGAATGTTTCGACAATCATTCTTCTGCAGCGGAGCGCTCTTAAATATATTTCTTCTTGGTTTTCTTCTAGTAAGGAAATAGAGCCAATCACAAATCTTCTTCCAATACGATCAGAGAAACCTTCAGTTCTTACTTTGAAGAGCATTTCTTCAAATGTATCAGCGTCTTTATATGTGCCAAATTTAATACCATCCAGATTAGCATTACTACTTGTGGCTTCCGCACTTGAGATGATGTAATAAGCGGGATAAATAGCCTCTGCAATTGGTAAAGTAATGGAGACGGTATTGATTTTATGACCTTTTTGTTTAAGTTCTTCGATTAATGAATCAAAGGCTTTTTTAATTGTTTCATCCTTTAAATCATCATAAATTTCTTTAATGACTGCAAAGGTATATGGTTCCTTATTTTCTTTAATCGCAGAAATATAATCTTCCATTGGTAAGGAAGAGGAAGTTGTATCTTTTTCATCGTGCCCACCTAAGACATTAAGTAATAAAGCACTTTCCTTAACGTTCTTAGTGAAATATGAAACATGATCTAAAGAAGCGGCAAAAGTAAATAAACCAAATCTAGATATTTTACCCCAGGTTGGTTTAAAGCCAACAAGCGCACTATAGGAAGCAGGCTTACGCACACTATCGCCTGTATCAGATCCAATAGCGTAAGGGACGATACCCGCTGCACAAGCAGCAGCACTACCACAAGAAGAACCACCAATCATTCTTGTTTTACTTTCATCCCATGGATTATATGTTTTACCAAGATGACCACTACTACCTGTTCCACCCATGGCTAATTCATCTAATGTTGTTTTAGCAATTGGGATAGCCTTCTTATTTAATAGTCTTGTGTATACTTCAGCATCAAATGGAGGAAGGTATCCTTCTAACAATTTAGAGGAACCAGTTGTGGGAATATCTTTTGTGGAGAAATTATCCTTAATAGCAAAAGGTATACCCCATAAAGGATTATCTACTTCTACTTCTTGATTGGATAATTCTGTAGCGAGTTTAATCGCTTCTTTTTCATAAATATATTCAAAGGCATTATTAGTGTCTTTTTTAATCTTTTCTAAAGCTTCTTTAACCAAATCTAAAGGAGTGACCTCTTTATTAACTAGGGCCTTATGTATTTCAAAGATGTTTTTAGATAAATAGTCCATTATCTTACCACCTTTGGAATGACAATTTGTCCTTCTTCCACTTTGGAGGCATTCTTTAAAGCCTCTTCTTGTGTCAAACATGGTTCAGTTATATCTTCTCTTAAATAATCAGTCACTAAGTCATAAGGAAAGACCATGGGTTTAACATGGTCAATATTAAGAATATTCTTCATGCATTCAATAGCTTCTAAGATATCAGCGTATTCTTCGGTTAATACTTGAAGTTCAACTTCATCAATATCAAACATCAAATTATGCGCTGCTTCTAGAAGCGACTTTTGACTGACTTTTTTCATATTATTTTAATAATTCTAAGAATTCTTCTTCGTTTAAAACTGTAATACCTAAAGCTTGGGCTTTATCAAGTTTACTACCTGCTTCTACACCAGCGATAACAACATCAGTAGCTTTAGAAACAGAACCTGTCACTTTAGCGCCTAAGTTCTCTAGTATTTCAGTAGCTTCTTTTCTACCATATTTACTCAAAGTACCAGTTAGCACTACTGTTTTACCGGAGAAATATGAATCAGCGGCTTTGACTGTACTACCTAAATAATTAAAGTTAACGTGTTGTTCTTTTAAAGCGTTAATGGTTTCGATATTTCTTTCATCAGCGAAGAAATTAACAATTGATTTAGCCACGACTGGACCAACATCAGCGATTTCTAATAATTCTTCTTCACTAGCAGCGATGAGATTATCGATGTTTATATATTTTCTCGCTAAGGTTTTAGCCATCTTCACACCGACTTCTTTAATGCCTAAGCCAAATAACACTCTTTCTAAAGAGTTTTCTTTACTCTTTTCAATCGCGTTAATTAAGTTATCTACGGACTTGGATTGCCAACCATCTAAAGAGATGATTTCATCACGATGATCCGCAAGAGTATAGATTTCTTTAACATTTCTAAAGAAACCTTGGTTAAAGAATTGTTCTGCCACTCTTTCACCTAAGCCTTCAATATCCATAGCTTCTCTACTTGAGAAGTGAATGATAGATTCAATTTGTCTCGCGTCACAATGTGGATTGCAGCAGAAATGCATTGCGTCTTTTCTAATTAAAGGCATGCCACATACTGGGCAGTTATTAATCATCACAAATGGGATTTCTGTTCCTGTTCTTCTTTCCTTAACTGGACGAACAACTTCAGGAATAACATCACCCGCTTTACGGATAACGACATAATCACCAATCTTTAAATCTTTTTCTTTAATGAAATCTTCATTATGAAGAGTGGCTCTTTGCACCACTGAACCAGCAACTCTAACAGGAGTTAAAACAGCGTTAGGGGTAATCTTACCAGTTCTACCAACAGTGAAGATGATATCTTCTAATTTAGTAATAACTTCTTCAGGTGGGAATTTATAAGCAATCGCCCATCTTGGGGTTTTCGCGGTATAACCTAACTTATCATATAAGGCCATATCATCAACTTTGATGACGATACCATCAATATCATAGGCTAAGCTAGGACGTTTTTCGGTATATTCTTCGATGTATTTAAGCACTTCATCAATGCCGTTACATAGTCTTCTTTCAGGGTTTGTTTTAAAGCCAAGAGAATCCGCCATTTTGAGGGCTTCACTATGGTACCTAATACCAAAATCACTAGCGTTAACAAAGTAATACCAGAAAGCATCTAAACCACGAGAAGCAGCGATACCGCTATCGAGTTGTCTAATACTACCAGCGGCAGCATTTCTTGCGTTAGCGAATAATGGTTCACCTGTTTGTTCTCTTTCTTTATTTAGTCTTTCAAGAGACTTTTTAGGCATAAATACTTCGCCTCTAATTTCAAAGTCATCTGGGATATTGATGCGAGATGGTATTGATTTAATGGTGATAACATTAGCGGTAACGTCTTCACCAGTCACACCATTACCTCTAGTCGCAGCGTATTCTAAATTGCCATGATAGACAAGAGACATACCTAAACCATCAATCTTCATTTCTGCCATATAGGTGACTTTATCTAAGCCAGTAATTTCTCTAACTTTTTTATCAAAGTCTCTTAAGTCATCTTCATTAAAAGCGTTAGCTAAAGAAAGCATCATTCTTTTATGAGTGACTTCTTTAAATTTATCTTGAACAATGCCACCCACTCTTTGGCTTGGGCTTAAAGGAGATTGGAATTCAGGATGCTCATTTTCGAGCATGATTAATTCTTGCATGAGGCGGTCATATTCCGCGTCAGTGACTGATGGGTTATCTAATACATAGTATTCGTAGTTATACTTTTCTAATAAATTTCTTATTTCATCAATTCTTTCTTTGACACTCATGCTTCATGTCCTCCTTTGGAAACACTAGGATGTGTTCCAAGTATTGATTTTTCACCATGTTCTTCGAAATTCACTTTAATAATATCATCGCCTTCTAAGGCTACGACAACACCTTTGCCTAGTTTCTTATGAATAACGATGTCACCAACTTTCCAATCATCGACATCATTTCTAACATCATCAAATATTGGAGTGCTTGGTTTCTTTTCTTTTTCAAAGTCTAAATGATCACCGTCATCAAAATGGTAGACCTTTGGTCTTTGTATTTGTGGACGTGGTACACTACGGAACATAATGTCTCTATTATTTAAAATCTCGTTCCCAGATTCTTTGAAGAATTGGGATGGTACCAAATTTCCTCCAGCGACAAAAGAATAATCAGGATTTGTGGTCAAATATAGTTTTTCTCTAGCCCTTGTCATAGCAACATAAGCAAGGCGTCTTTCTTCTTCCATTCCGAGGTATCCACCCTCTTCCATTGCTCTTTGATTTGGGAAAATACTCTGTGCAAAGCGAACAATAAAAACGATTGGGAACTCTAGACCTTTGGCCGTATGTACTGTCATCAAAGAAACGAAATCGCCTTCAACAACATCGTCTTGTGAGCTTAGCAAAGCAATATTTTGTAAATATTCATCGAATGTAGAAGATGGGTTACTTTTCAAATAATGGCGAATGTCCTCGAACAAGGCATCGACGTTTTTCTTTCTATCTTCTTCTTCATCATCTTGTTTTAAATATTCATAGTAACCAATGGACCATATCATATCATGAAGAATTTTAGAAAAGACTTCTTCATTCTTCTTGATATCTTCTCTAGCGATTTCAATTAGTTTAACCATGCTTTTTGCAGAATTAATTAATGATGGTTTGATTTCACTATCTTTAGGATCAACATCTCTTACATATTCATATAAGGATTTATTGGCCGCTTCAGCTTCGGCTTTGAGCAAACTTTCCGATGTTTCGCCAAAGCCTCTCTTCGGTACATTTATGATGCGAGAGAATGAAATATCATCTCTTGTGTTTACGATTAAATGGAAATATGCTAAAACATCTTTAATTTCTCTTCTTTGATAGAATTTCATACCGCCAAAGACTTTATATGGAATCTTATATCTAGTTAAAGCAGTTTCAAAATCAACTGTCACGAAGTTAGAGCGGTACAAAATAACAATGTCTTTGTAGGAGTAGCCTTTATAATCAGTTAAACTTTTTATTTCTCTTGCTACGTAATCAGCTTCCATTCTACCGGACATAGAACTATTGGTGACAATAGCATCGCCACCACGAGCTTCGGTGTATAGATCCTTCTTCAGTCTGAGTTTATTGTAAGCGATTAGCTTGTTTGCAGAATCTAGGATGACCTGAGTGCTACGATAATTTCTATCCAAAATAATAGTTGTCATATCTGGATATCTTTTGTCTAAATCGAGAATGATTTTTTGATTAGCGCCTCTCCAGGTATAGATAGTTTGGTCTGGGTCGCCAACAACATATAAAGAGGAATATGGCTTTTTAAGGAGATTAATCATTTTATATTCCACATCGTTAGTATCTTGGAACTCGTCGATTAATATATGATCAATCTTTTGTTGCCATTTAATACGAATATCAGGGTAGTTTTCTAATATAAAGTTTGTTTGAAGTAACAAATCATCAAAATCAAGTGAAAGGTTTTTGTATTTTTCTTCTTCATAGATTTGGAAAATCTCTAGGCACGTTTTTTCGTCTTCAAACATTGGCTTAACGATTTTTATATCGTCAGGATATTTTCCTAAAAGTTTTTGCTTTCCAATATAACCTAGAGCCTTACCAACAATCTTATCACCACGTTTAAAGCCCATGGAGGCTGCGATATCTTTAACAAGTTTGGTTTGATCTTCTTCATCAAGAATTGTGAATGATGCTGGAAACCCTATAACTGGTATTTCTTGTCTTAAAAAATAAGCAGCAAAGCTATGGAAAGTTCTGATAGTAAGGTCTTTCGTTATGCTTTCATCTACCATTTTTAAAACACGGGTTTTCATTTCATTAGCGACTTTATTGGTAAAAGTAATGGCTAAAATCTTCCAAGGAGCCACACCCATTTCACTAATAAGGTAAGAAATACGATATGTTAAAACACGGGTCTTACCTGAACCCGCACCTGCGATAATTCTAACGTGTTGAGCTTCTGTAGTTACAGCCTCAAATTGATTTTCATTTAATTCTGTTTTGTAATTCATATATTGTTAACAATATATTACAAAGAAAAATGCCTACATGCAATAAAGAGTTAATTTTGTTTCAATCTTTGTTCGTTTAGGTATGTTAGACAGTCATCTATGCCCGCAATGTTATCTGTAATTATGGCTTCTTTCACTTCCAAGATTGTTGGTGTACCAGTAATTGAGGCTTCTTCATAGTTTTTAACGTTAATTGCCTTATCTTCTTTAATAGGAACGGTGTTTTCACTCGTATTCAAAAAATAGGTTTTTAGTGGACACGTGATAGCGAAATCTATGACTTCTTGTTGCATTTCGTGACAATAAGCACAGGTCTCTGAGTAAAAGAAAATAATGTAGCTTTTCTCTTGTTGATTTAAGATTTCTGGCCAGGTTATTGAGTTATTAACCACTACTTCAAAATCTTTATATGATTTAAAAGATTCACTAGAATTTTCACTTTGTGAACAAGCCGACAATACACAAATACTTAAGATAGGAACAATGAATCTTGATAATTTCATAGCATTAGTATACGGGTTTTTGTGCTTTCTTACACAAAAAATAGTAAAATAACTATATGGCGCTTTTTTCCAAAAAGACAACGTTAGTTCATAACATTACATATATGGCCATCATGACTGCGATAAATCTTATTTTTATCGTCCTTGATACTTATGTGCCATTTTTAATGGTTTTACTTATCTTGTTATTACCATTTGTTAGTGCGGTTGTTTCTTATTTCTGTCAAAAAAGATATTACATTATCTATGCTGTAGCGAGTATTGGACTATGTATGATCTTTAACATCGCTGATACGATTTTCTATATTGTCCCAGCGTTATGTTCTGGCTTTGTTATCGGTTTACTTTTAGATAAGAAGATTCACCCATTCTGGATGATATTAAGCAGCACTTTAATCGAAGTGGCTTTAACATATGCTTTTATTTCATTAATCAATTTAATGACAAATACCGATATGGTTGAGACTTTCTTAACCATTTTCCATTTAAACGAATTTGCCTTTAAAGAAGAATTAATGCATCTATTCATCCTGTTTATCGCTTTAACACAGTGTTCCATTACTCACTTTGTTTTATTAACCGAGATTAAGAAACTTGGTGTAGAAACTGATACCCGTGTCAATTCTTTTACTCCATATGTCATTGGTTTATTTGCTTGTTTAGTGGTCGCCACTGTCTTAGCTTTTACTTATAGACCTATGTCATTATCCTTTGTGGCGTTATCATTCTATTTTGCTATTTTCCTATTAATAGATATCATCCTAGCCAAACGCACTTTTGCCTATGTTTTATTAGGCATTACGATGGTTAGTTCTTTTATCGTTTTTGTAATCTTTTTCACTAAAATTGATAAACCAATGGGCTTTATGTTATTCGGTTTATTTCCACTTGCAATTGGTATTACAAGTTTTATTAAAAATATCTTGTTATCTAAGCAAATTAATAATTAAAATATTATTACCATGGTAGATTTACTTAAGGCATTCGGTCGCGGAATTCTTTACATCCTTTGCTTCCCATTCTTCTTGGTAGCATTGGCGATTTTTGCTGTGATTGGCTTATTAGCGTTTATCTTCCAACTCATTAAGTCTATTTTCTATTTCTTCACTGGTCAAAAGTTCTTCCCAGAACTACCTGAAGATAAAGAATTAAGACTGATGAAGGAAGCGGAAGAAGCCAAAAACAATCCACAACCACAACCTCAAGTTAATAACCAAGGTCAAGGTGGACTTCTCTACGAAGAAACATATAATGAAGATGATTTCTTAGAAGAGCCAACTCCTGAAGCACCACTTCCTAGACAACAAACCACAATTGAAGAAGTAGTCTTTGAAGAAGAACCCGCTCCTGAGGTGGCTCC
>CAMJEC010000046.1 GCA_946404585.1 uncultured Caryophanales bacterium | reverse complement strand
GATAAGTTAGACATCTTAACTAGAAGTGAAGATGGCTTTGCTATCGCGGAAGAAGATATGAAACAAAGGGGTCCAGGTGAACTCGCTGGTGTTAAACAATCTGGTATTCCGGACTTTGCATTCCTAAATGTTGTGGATGACTATAAGATTTTCGTTGTCGCTAGAGATGATGCGAAGGATATTCTTAAGAATAAGGATAATAAGAACTATCAGTGGCTCATTAAATACGCTACTTCATTAATTAACCAAGAAGATATCAGAAAGGCATAATAATGAAATTTATTGAACTTAGTAATGATAAAATCACTGTTACTCTCTGCTCCTTAGGCGCGGCTATTTATCGCCTTGTTTATGACAATAACGACATGATGCTATCTCCTGTTAACGAGCAAGACTTTGATAAAGAAGGAGTCTTTTATAACAAGACTATTGGTCGTGTTACTGGAAGAATAAAAAAAGATAATAAAATCATTCTTCATGGTGGTCCACATGGCTTATGCCATCAAGAATTTAACTGTGTTAAAGAAGATAACAAAGTCATATTTACTTATGTCTCTTTAGGAGACGAATCTTCTAATGAAGGAACATTAAAAATTAAAGTCACATACACTTTAATTGATAACGAACTCATTACCGAAACCGAAATCATTCCTGATCAAAAAATGAATGTTTCTTTAACAAATCATTCTTTCTTCTGCTTAGGTGCTAAAGATATTAACGAATTATCATTAAAACTCGATAGTGATTCTTATGTTGTTTACGATAAAAAGCTATTACCACTTAGAAAAGAGACGATTAAAGACAAATATAACTTTCATGAATTCACTAATGTGATGAAATATGGTGATATCGATAACTACTTCCTTTTAAAAGAAAATGAAGTATTATTGCAAAGCAATAAATATCAATTAAAGCTCATTACTGATTATCAAGGAGTCCATCTTTTTACAGATTATTTCCCTGATGGAGTTAAAACTAGATTAACTAATATTGATCATCACCGCGCTATTGCGATTGAGCCACAAGATGATAAAACTGCTAATTTAAAGTTAGAAGCTAATAAAGTAGTAAAAAGAACAAACAAATACATTTTCAGCATAATTATTTAGCAGTTTTATTAATTAATAAGTGTCTAATTAGTGAGAGGCAAAAACTATGACACGAAAAGCAAAAGGATGGATAATCGCGGGATCAATCGTTGGTGGCGTATCTATTTTGTTCGCTGGTTTTCTCGTTTACGCTTTCACACATTTTGGGAGAGCCGGAGGAGTTGAGCAGATTAAAGCCAGTAGGATTGGAACTAGAGCTTATTTAAACGAAAGGTCTGTCGTAATAAACAAACATAAATTCATTTATTATAATGTCGTTTCTTCTAGAGACGGGGAATGGATTTTAGTGGATAAATCTAGTTATATTATCAATACAGATATTGATTTTGGTTTTAGATATAAAAACGCTGGTACTATCATTACTTCCTATGGTGACGCTCAAGAACCTAGAGACATGGGCCCATACTATGGAAATGAGGCTTATAATTCCTATCAGGTGTATGGTGGTTTTAAAATCACCATTGATGAGTCGCAAGACATCGATCATTTAAATCTTGGAATATTCGAACATTGGTGTTAGCAAAAATGACTGTTCTTTATAGACAGTTATTTTTTCTTTAGGAGTATTCGCGCAATCATGCTAGAATATTAAATCGAGGATTTAATTATGAAAATAGCGATTGATGCGATGGGTGGAGATAACGGTAGTAAACCAGTTATCGAAGCTGTCAAAGAATTCTTAAATAAATATCCAGGCAATGAACTAGTGGTCTTTGGTAAAGAAGAAGAGCTACAAGAACTAAATGGTTTATGCCGTATCGTTAACGCTCCTGATGTCGTTCCAATGGAAGCGGGAGCCTTAGAAGTTTTAAGAATGAAGAATTCTTCAATGTGCAAAGCTATTAGCACAATGAAAGAAGAAGGATTTGACGCTGTCATTTCCGCTGGTTCAACTGGTGGATTCTTAAGCGCTGCTACTTTAATTCTTAAAACAATTCCTGGAGTAAAACGTTCTGCTTTAGTCACAGCTTTCCCAACCAAGATTAAAGGCAAGAAAGTAGTTGTTCTAGATGTTGGCGCTAATAACGAAAATAACGCTGAAGAATTATTACAATTTGGCTATATGGGTAAAGCCTATGATCAAGCCTTATTTAGCGTTAAAGAACCTAAAGTTTATTTATTAAGTAATGGTGCGGAAGCTCACAAAGGTTCACCTTTGGTGAAAGAAGCACATAAAATGTACTTAGAAGATAAGTTTGTTGGTTTCCAAGGAAATATGGAAGCAAGAGATGTTTTAAATGGTGACTGTGATGTCATTGTGTGTGATGGCTTCTCTGGTAATGTCTTATTAAAAGGTATGGAAGGCATCGCTAAGATGATGTCTGGAATGATTAAAGCTAACTTTAAAAAGAACCTATGGACAAAATTAGGCTATTTACATGTTCGTAAAGGCTTTAAAGATATGTCAGAAACAATGGACTATAAGTCAGTTGGTGGTGCGATGCTTTTAGGCATCAATGGTGTTGTTGTTAAAGCGCATGGTAATAGTGATGCTTATTCATTCTTCAGTGCCTTAAAAGTCGCTAAACAAATGGTGGACTACCAAGTCGTTAATAATATTAAGGAGAGCTTAAAGAATGAATAATGTAAGTGATTTACTTAAAAAGCTTCATATCACTTATAAAGACCTCGGTATTTACGAGCAAGCTTTAACGCACCCTTCTTATAATGGGGATGCTAATACTAAGCACCAAGACTATGAGAAATTAGAATTCATGGGTGATTCAGTTTTAGGCTATGTGACCGCTGACCTTGTCTATAAGAATAGACCAGAGATGTCAGAAGGCGACTTAACAAAGTTAAGAAGTGTTTTAGTTTCCACTAAACCATTAGCGGCTTATGCTCGCAAAATCTCCTTAGATCAATACGTTAGAATTGGTCATAGTATTTCTGCTAGTCAAGTTAAAGAAAGCGATAAGATTTTAGAAAATGTTTTTGAAAGTCTTATTGGTGCAATCTATTTAGATGCTGGCTTAAAAGCAGCTTATCGTTTTATTAAATATATCTTATTGAAAGATATTAAGACATATGATGCTGATAATCTCACCGACTATAAAACAAAATTACAAGAAGAGATTCAAGCGGAACATCGTGACGCAGTTCAATATGTCACAATCTCACAAAGCGGTCCAGCGCATGACCGCACCTTCACTGTACAAGTTAGATATAACGATATCGTTTTAGGAACTGGCACAGGCAAGAGCAAAAAGAAAGCCGAAGAAATGGCGGCTAAAGATGCGCTTAGTAAAAGGAGTGTCCTCTAATGGGTCTAATTGCTTTTCTAAAAGAAAAATTTGCAAAAAAAGATAAGAAAGTTGATAAATATCAAGAAGGCTTAAGCAAGTCTCGTAAGAACTTCTCTTCTAAACTTAATAACTTATCTGAACGCTATAAAACCGTTAACCAAGATTACTTTGATGAATTAGAACAAATCTTAATCGAAAGTGACGCTGGTATTTCCTTTACCTTAAATGTCATCGAAGAAGTACTTAATCAAAGTAAAAAAGAACACATCACTGATCCAAAGCAAATCAATGAAATCTTGGTTGATAAGATGTTCGTGGGCTACGCTGAAAAAGGCGATATTCAAAACGATGTCGTCTTTAGAAAAGACGGCCCAACAGTTTTATTAGTGGTTGGTGTTAACGGGGTGGGTAAAACCACAACAATCGCCAAATTAGCGCATCGTTACCTTAATCAAGGTAAGAAAGTTCTTCTCGTGGCCGCGGATACATTTCGTGCGGGTGCGGTTGAGCAATTAACCACATGGGCAGAAAGACTTAAGATTAACATCGTGACTGGTAAACCAGAAAGTGATCCTGCTTCTGTTGCCTATGATGGTGTTAAAAAAGCTAAAGAAGATAATATCGATTTAGTCATCGTTGATACCGCTGGTCGATTACAAACCAAAAACAATCTCATGCTTGAACTTGGCAAGATTAAACGTGTTATGAGTAAAGAGATTCCAGATGCTCCTCATGAAACATTCTTAATCATTGACGCTACAACAGGCCAAAACGGTGTTGTGCAGGCTAAAGCCTTTAAAGAAGTTACAGATTTAACTGGTATTGTCATTACTAAAATGGATGGCACCTCTAAAGGTGGTATCATCTTAGCGATTAGAGATGAATTAGGCGTTCCTGTTAGATTCATCGGTCTTGGTGAAAAGATGGATGATTTAGAGGAATTTGATTTAGATAAATACCTCTATGGTTTATGTGTGGAGAATAACTAATGGATAAGATTAAGAAAACTATTCGTTATAACACTCTCCTTCATATCTATGGTAGTTTATTGAGCAAAACTCAATATAGCTTCGCTGATGCCTATTTCTCTTATGATTTATCATTAAGTGAAATCGCGGAAGCTCATAGTGTTAGTAGAAGCGCTGTTGAGGATGCTATTAAAAAAGCACTTAAGAAATTAGATGATTATGAAAAAGAACTCAAAGTTCTTGAAAAGAATAATAAAATCCTCGAACTTGTGGTCAAAGCCAAAGATTTAGAGGGAAATGAAAAGATACAGGCATTAGAAGAAATAGAAAGGATAATTTATAGTTATGGCATTTGAATCATTAACTGAACGCCTTTCTGGCATATTTAAAAAGATTCGTGGTCAAGCCCGTTTAACTGAAAGCAACATGGAGGAAATGCTCAAAGAAATCCGTGTCGCTCTTTTAGAAGCTGATGTTAATTATAAAGTCGTCAAAGAATTCACAAATAACGTCAAAGAAAAGGCTTTAGGCCAAGATGTATTAAGTAAACTCAATCCAAGCCAAATGCTCGTTAAAATCGTGCATGAGGAATTAATAGAATTATTAGGCAGTGATGACGCTGAAATTAAATATCAAACAGGTCGACCAACAATCATTATGCTCGTTGGTTTACAAGGTAGTGGTAAAACCACAACCGCCGGTAAACTTGCCTACTTATTAAAAAACAAGCTTAAGAAGAAAGTCTTAATGGCAGCTTGTGACGTTTATCGTCCTGCGGCTATTGACCAATTAGATCAACTCGCTAAATCAGTAGGCGTTGATATCGTCAACATGGGCACAAAAGTGAACCCAGTTGATATCGCTAAAGCGGCTAAGAAAAAAGCTTATGATGAAGACTATCATGTTTTAATCATCGATACCGCTGGTCGACTCCAAATTGATGAAGCTTTAATGGACGAATTAAACAACATCAAACGTGATGTTGAACCACAAGAAATTCTCCTTTTAGTGGACGCTGCTGCTGGTCAAGATGCAGTGAACGTTGCTAATGCCTTTAATGATAAAATATCATTAACAGGTTGCATTATGTCCAAGTTAGATGGTGACGCCCGTGGTGGTGCCGCTTTATCAATTAGACATATGACTGGTGTCCCAATTAAGTTCACTGGTGTTGGTGAAAAAGTCACAGATTTAGATATCTTCCATCCTGACCGTATGGCGGACCGTATCTTAGGTATGGGCGATGTCATGACTCTTGTGGAAAAAGCCCAACAAGAATTAGACGAAAAAGAAGTCAAACATTCAATGAACAAGATGATGTCTGGTTCATTTGATTTAAACGATATGCTCGCTCAGATGAAACAAGTTAACAAACTTGGTTCATTAGGTGGTCTTCTCAAACTTATTCCAGGTATGCCAAAAATCACACCAGAACAACAAGAAATGGCCGAAAGAGAAATGCGTAATTTTGAAATTATCATTAATTCCATGACCAAAGAAGAAAGAAAACATCCTGAACTATTTAAATATTCTCGTAAGCAAAGAGTCGCTAATGGCTCTGGTAAGACCATGCAAGATGTAAATAAGGTCTTAAAGAAATACGAGCAAATGAAAGAAATGATGAAGAAAATGGAGCAATACCGTAAGACCGGAAAGATGCCTCCAGGTGGCTTAGGCGGCATGGGTGGTATGGGCTTCCCAGGAATGTAAAAAAAGAGTGAGGAAATAATTAACCTCACTTTTCTTTTATAAACTTTTTACCTTTTTCAATAGCGTCCTTTTCCCATTTAGGAGTTTCATCATTGTTTAGTTCATCCATTAATTTCTTTTCTTGCTTACTTAATGGATAGTCTTTTAATAGATCTGGACGATACTCTTTTGTGAGCTTTAAGGATTGTTTTTTACGCCATTTCTCAATCGCGCCATGATTACCTGAATATAAGATATCTGGAATATACTGACCATCATATTCAAATGGTTCGCTGTACTGTGGATATTCTAATAACCCGTTTTCAAATGATTCATCAACGATAGATTCAGAAGCGATAACGCCGTCGAGTAAACGGATAACGGAATCACTAATAATTTGTGCACCGATTTCTCCACCTGTGAGAATATAATCACCAATAGACACTAATTCATCAACATACTTATTGATGCGTTCATCTGTGCCTTCATAATGACCACAAATAAGGATAAGGTGTTCATAGTTTTTAGCAAAATAGCGGGCACGGGCTTGATTGTAAGTCTTTCCTCTTGGTGAAAGAAGAATGACATGGCTATTATCTTTTTTGACTGATTTTAAACAATCAATAACTGGTTGACATTTCATAATCAAACCAGCACCTCCACCGACTGGCGCGCTATCAACGCGACCATATTTATCAGTGGTAAAATCTCTAATATTAATAACTTCGATTTGAACTTTTTCTTTCGCGATTGCGCGTTTGATTATGGAGTTGGTTAAAAAACCATCAAAGAATTCTGGGAACAATGTAAGAATACTTATTTTCATAACATGCCTCCAATAACGTTAATCTCGATTTCCTTTTTGTTAATGTCAACTCTTCTAATAAAAGCTTTAATAAAAGGCACAAAGAAATCCTCTTTCCCTTTTCTTTTAACTCTTAAAGTGAGTTGAGCAGGGAACTCTTCAACTTGACTAACTTCGCCTAATTCTTGGCCTTTATCGTCTAAAACTTTGCAACCTACAAGGTCCACAAAGTAGTATTCATCTTTTTCTAAAGAATCATAGTCTTTTTCGGCTCTGATTTCATAGCCTTTATATACTAAGGCTTCTTCCTTAGAATTGACACCTTGAACTTTAACGAAGTCGAACATACCGCTTCCACGATATGCTTCCACAGTTACAACAGTACGTTCCTTGGTATTAGGCGAACACAAAAATACTTCCTTACCTTTTTGATAACGAGTTTCAGCAAAATCAGTTTTACTTAAAACCTTAAAAGTACCATCTAAGGAGAAGGCATCAGTAATATAACCAAGTAATAAGCATTCGTCTTTCATATTATTAACAAAAAAGAGGATTAATCCTCTTTTCTTTCATCATCAAAGGATTCGAACTTGAGATGGACGTGCTTTTCTTCACTTTTGCCAGCGATGGAAACGACTTCTCTGATAGCGTTAGCGATTAAGCCTTTACGGCCAATGAGTCTAGCGGTATCGTCTTTTTCCGCGGCAATGATAATTAAGACGTCTTTTTCTTCTTCGTTCACTCTAAGAAGAACTGAACTTGGATCTTCAATGATTGGATCAATAATTGTTTTAACAATTTTCTCGTAATCCATCGTTAAGCTCCTTATTTCGCGTTTTTCTTATTTGCAACGTATTTGGCGTTTAAACCCTTACGGTTGAACATAGCTTTAACTGTTTCTGATGGAACAGCACCGGCGTTTAACCATTTTAATGCTAATTCTTCATCGATGACGGCATTTTCAATACCTTTGGCTGGATCATAGTAACCAATTTGTTCAATGATACGACCATCACGAGCGAAGTGAGAGTCAGCGGCGACGACACGGAAGAATGGATCTTTATGTCTACCGATTCTTGTTAATCTAATTTTAACTGCCATAATAATAGCCTCCTAATTTTTAATTCCTCGACAATATTACTAGTAATAATAATAAGTGTCAAGCATTTTTGCTTTACAGTAATAATATTTAAGAAAAAAGAGGTTGCAAATAGCTTTGTATATTGTTAT
>CAMJEC010000045.1 GCA_946404585.1 uncultured Caryophanales bacterium | reverse complement strand
TTAAATGCTGTTAGAAACACCTATTTATCTAAGAAAAGCGAACTATCATCTTTAACTTCTCAAATCGGTCAATTACCACCAGAAGATAGAAAAGCCTTTGGTGCGGCTATAACTGAAGTGAGAGTGGCGATTACTTCTGCCATTGAAGAAAAGATGACTTATTTAAAAAATAAGGAGTTAGAAGAAAAGTTAGAAAAAGAACAAATCGATATCTCTTTACCAGGTATTTCTTTTGAACCAGGTGGTAGAGATCCATTCTATGTCATTCAAGATGAAATGATTGAAATCTTCTTAGGCATGGGCTTTGAAGTAGTGGATGGTCCAGAAGTGGAAAAAGATTTATATAACTTTGAACTTTTAAACATTCCTAAAGATCACCCTGCAAGAGACATGCAAGACACCTTCTATATTAATGATAATGAGTTATTAAGAACTCATACTTCCCCGGTTCAAGCGAGAACTATGGAAGCTAAAAAAGGTGCACCTATTAGAATTATCTGCCCAGGCAAAACCTATAGAAGAGACGATGATGATGCGACTCACTCACATCAATTCGCCCAAATCGAAGGTTTAGTTATCGATAAGGGTATTAATATTGGTCACTTAAAAGCGACCTTAGAATTATTCGCTAAAAAGATGTTTGGCGAAAAACGTGAAATTAGATTAAGAAGTTCTTACTTCCCATTCACTGAACCAAGTGTGGAAGTTGATATCACTTGTGCGAACTGTGGTGGTAAGGGCTGCAATATGTGTAAAGGTACTGGCTATATTGAAATCTTAGGTGCTGGTATGGTTCATCCAAATGTTTTAAAGATGAATGGCTATGACCCTGAAGAATATAGTGGCTTTGCCTTTGGTGTGGGTATTGACCGTATGGCCGTGCTCCGTTATGGCATTGATGATATTAGAAAACTTTACACAAACGATGTCAGATTCTTGAAACAATTCAAGAAAATGAGCTAATAATGGGAGGAATTAAGTATGTTAGTTAGTTTAAAAAACATTAGTCAATATGTCTCATTAGAAGGCTTAACCCCAGAAGAGATCGCTAATAAGTTAACTTTCGCTGGTGTGGAAGTGGAAGAAATCTCCCGTTTAGCCAGTGGTACAAACCTCGTTATTGGTGAAGTTAAAGAATGTGTGGCGCATCCAAATAGTGACCATCTTCACGTCTTACAAGTTGACTTAGGTGAAAAATATGGAACCACACAAATTGTCTGTGGTGCCCCTAACGCCCGCGCAGGATTAAAAGTTATTGTTGCGCGTGTAGGTGCTAAACTCCCACAAATCGAAATTAAAGATGGTGTCATCCGTGGTGAAGCAAGCCATGGTATGTGCTGTTCTTTACTCGAGTTAGGCGTGGACGGCAAATACTTATCTGATTATCAAAAAGCCGGTATTGAAGAATTACCAGCGGATGCTCCAGTTGGAGAAGAAGATGTCTTAGGCTATTTGGGCTTAGATGATGTGGTCTTAAACTTATCAGTTTTAGCCAATCGTCCAGACTTATTAAGTGTCTTTAATGTCGCCCGTGAAATCGGTGCTTTATATGAACGTAAAGTGAACTTACCAGAAGTCAAAGCTAAAGAAGACTTCAAAACCAAATTAGTAGTGGGCTCTAAAACAAAAAGATGTACCCAATTCTCTGGTAAAGAAATTAAAGGTATTGTTACAAAGTCGTCTCCAAAATGGATGAGTGATTATCTCATGGCAATGGGTGTTCGTAGCATTAACAATATCGTTGATATTGGTAACTATGTCATGCTCATGACTGGTCAACCATTACATATGTATGACGCGGATAAATTAGCGAAAGCCGAATTATACGCTCAAGATGATTATGATGGTGACTTCGTCGCGCTTGATGAAAAGACCTATAAAGTCATCCCAGGAGATATCGTTATCTGCTGTAACAATAAACCAATGTGTTTAGGTGGTGTGATGGGCTCTTTAGAATGCGCAGTGGATGAAAACACTAAGAACATCTATATTGAAGCAGCTTCTTTTGATGGCGCTTCTATCCGTCATACATCTAATAGACTTGGTTTAAGTAGTGAATCTTCTCAAAGATTCGTGAAAGGCACAAATCATTTCCAAAGTGAATTTGTTCTTAACTACGCTGCTAGCTTAATTAATGAATTATGTGACGCTAAAGAAAATAGTAATAACGTTCATTATCAAAATGAAAAACCAAGAGAAGATAGAATCAAAACTTCTGTTAAGAAGATTAATGATCGTTTAGGTACAGAATTCAGCAAAGATGAAATCGCTAATGTCTTAACAAGACTTAATTTCAAACTTGAATTTGTTAACGATAATGAATTCTATGCGGAAGTGCCACTTTATAGATTAGATGTCACTTGTGACGCTGATTTAAGTGAAGAAGTCATTAGACTTTTAGGTTTAGAACATGTGAAGAGCATCTTACCATGCTTAGACACTAAAGTCGGTATGCTCTCCTTAAAACAAAAACGTTTAAAGAACATTCGTAGCTATCTCCTTTCTCAAGGATTAGATGAATGTTTAACATATTCTCTTGTTTCTAAAAAGAAACAAAATGACTTCAATTTATTAAATAACGAAGAACATTATGTCATCCTTAATCCATTAACCGATGAAAGAGAAGTGTTTAGAACTCATATCCTAGCCTCTTTATTAGGCGCAGCCTCATATAACGTTGCTAGACAAAATAAAAACCTCGCTTTATTTGAAACAAGTAATATGATTTCAAAACAAAGTAGAAGTGAACACCTCGCGATCGTTTTAGTGGGTCAAGATGCTAGACAAGGTCTTCTTGTTAAAGAAAACTTCAATTTCTTCCATATGAAAGGTCTTGTTGAAGGCTTATTCACAATCCTTGGTATTGAACCAACTCGTTATAGATTTGATAGATTCGTCGACGCTAATCACGAACTCCATCCAGGCAAAGCCGCGAACATCGTCTTCCAAAATAAGAAGATTGGTGTTCTTGGTGAACTCCATCCAAATCAAATTGAAAAATATGATTTAGGTAAGACCAACGCTGTGGTTTTAGAAATGGATCTTGAAGCTTTATTAGACGCGAAAGTTAGTGAAACTAAAATGGCCCCAATCTCTAAATTCCCAAGTGTTTCTAGAGACTTAGCATTCGTGTTAGACGCTAAGATTGCCGCTGGTGACCTAATTAGAGCGGTCAAGAAAGTTGGTGGCTCTTATGTCGTTGGCTGTGAAGTCTTCGATATTTATCAAGGTGCTAATATTGCTGAAGGTAAAAAGTCCATGGCAATCTCTGTTACTTACCGTAAAGAAGATGGCACATTAACCGAAAAAGAAGTTAGTGACGCTGAAGAAAAGATTAAGTTCGAATTATCACGTAACTTCAAAGCGGAGATCCGTAGTTAATGAAATTAAATCGTGCCACATTACCAGAACAAAAAGCACAAACTTTCAGCGAAGAGTTAGATTTTAGCAAACTCGCTTTTGATGAAAATCACGTTAAAAGAATTGAGTCGTGTTCTGTGATAGTTGTCGCTACTGAATTTGGTGATGTCTTACAGTGCGTTATCTCTGGTAAGGCCCATGTTGTGGCCTCTTGCTCATATACACTTGATGATGTTCCACTTGATGTGAACTTCAAAGATAGCTTCTATTTCACCGATTCAAAAGATGATGAAGCAGAAGACTGCTACTATGAACCAAGCGTGGAAATCGATTTAGATCCACATATCATCGCTCTTATCTTAGCCGAAGTTCCGCATAATATCGTTAAAAGTGGAGCAACTCTCCCAAAAAGTGGTAATGGCTATCGTGTCTTGAGCGAAGATGACTTCATCAAAGAAAAATCTCACAAAGGAAATAGTGCTTTTGATATCTTAGATACGATCGATTTTGACGATAAGTAAATATATAACTTCTGTGAAGTTAAAGTAACAATCCCACCTCAAAAGTGGGATTTTTCTTTATCTAAATATTTCTTTAAATATATATTGCAAATCACAAAATTAGGTGTGATAATATAGACACCAGTGGTAACACAGTGGGAGAAAGTGGGAAATAATGTATTTCGGAAGTTTTGTCCATAACTTAGATGAAAAAGGCCGTTTAATGATTCCTCGTAAAATGAGAGAAGAATTAGGCTATAAGGTCTACATTATGAAAGGCTTTGACGGTTCACTCTCTTTGTATAACGAAGAAAGATACCTCGAACTCGTTAAAGAATTTTCAAGACTTTCCTTTAATCAACAAAAAGTCCGTGACTATCTCCGTATCCAATTTGCCAGCACTTACGAAATGGAAGTCGACAAATTAGGTAGAGTGCAATTACCAACTGCCTTACTCAACAAGTACAATATCTCCAAGGAAGTCATCGTCCTCGGTATTGGTGACCATATCGAAGTTTGGGATAAAGCCAAATATATCGAATACGAAGAAAGCGTGAAAGATTCATTCGAATCTATCGCTGAAGATATTGATGCTAAGAGGGACTAATATGGATGAACATATTCCCGTCCTTCTTAACGAAGTTATAACCGGTCTAAACATCAAATCATCTGGCACATACGTTGATCTCACTGTCGGAAGAGGTGGCCATAGTAGTGAAATATTGGCTCGCTTAAAAGAAGGTCATCTCATCTGTGTCGATCAAGATGAGGAAGCTATCGTCGCTTCCCAAGCCAGATTATCTAAAATCTCAAATAACTTTGAGATAGTGAGAAGTAACTTTTCTCACTTAGAAGAAATTCTAAAAGATAAAAATATTGATGAAGTTGATGGCATTTTAATGGACCTCGGTGTTTCTTCTCCACAATTTGATAAAGGAGAAAGAGGATTCTCTTATAAAGAAGACGCCCGCCTGGACATGAGAATGGATCAAAGACAAGATCTTACCGCTTATAACATCATTAACACTTATTCATTAGAAGATTTAACAAAAATCTTCCAGATATATGGAGAAGAGAAATATTCCTTCTCAATTGCTAAAAACATCATTAAAGCTCGTGAGAGTGCTCCAATTGAAACCACCTTCCAATTAGTGGACATCATCAAAAGAAGCAAACCAATGAAAGAGCTTAAGAAAGTGGGTCATCCCGCGAAACAAGTCTTCCAAGCATTAAGAATCGCCGTCAATGACGAACTCAATGTCTTAGAAAAAGCCTTAAAGGCAGCCTTAAAACATTTAAAACCAGGTGGAAGATTGGCCGTTATTACCTTCCACAGTGGTGAAGATAGAATTGTTAAAAACATCTTCAAAGATGCGGCCATCAGCGTTGGTAACAGATTTGACGGTCCAATGCTTGAACAAGAAAAGGATTATATCCTTATTAATCACAAACCGATTACCGCTAGCGAAAGTGAATTAGAATTTAATCACCGTAGTGCTAGTGCAAAACTAAGGATTATTGCAAGAAAAGAAAGGGGGCAACAATCATGGTAATGAAAGACAAATTAGTCAAATTTCATCATAAGGGAATGTATTATCGTTTCCGTAAATTAGGAATCTGTTTTTTAGCAGCAGTATCTCTTGGAACCATCGTTGCTGTTCCAACCTACATCACCTTGCGTGAAATCACTGCTCAAGCCCAAAAAGCGGAAGCGGAAGAACCTGAGTTATTAGAAGAAGATAGTGTTGATCTATCATCTTATTAATAAAAATTTCTCCTTATTTGTCCATTTCCTCATGGACTGAAGTCGTAAGTGACATTGCGGCTTCTTTTTTCTTTTAGTGGATTTTTAGTAATTATTTAGTAGAAATTAAGTGCAATAAAACTCAGAATAGCACTTTCTTAACTAATAAATAGTTAAATAGTTGTATATTGGTAAAAAGTCATTTAAAATAAGGTGAAATTGGTATTTTATTATGGATAAACCTATTGCTGCTATAGAACTCGGAAGTAAAAAATTAAAATTAGTCGTCGGTTATGAAATAGACGGCCAAGTATATGTTTTATATACACTCACTAAACCTTATGGTAACTGCATTGAAGGCGGTAACTTTATTGACGCTAATAAAGTCGCTGAAACAATCGGCTCTATTCGTGAATTCACTGATCCTTCTGCTAAATTAAGACTTAACATCTCTGATGTCTTATTATGTTTACCTCCATATGGTTTAGGGATTTATCAAACTAGACAAGTCACAACCGTTGTTACCGAAGATAGCAAGATTAGTAACCTCGATATTAAAAATATCTATGCCTTAATTAGAAATAGTGCTTATCCATTAAATGATAAAGCTTTAGTGGATGTTGTTCCTGAAAGTTTTACTTTAGACCATGGACGTATATTCGCTCGCCCACCAATGGGTGAATCAAGTAGCACACTTACCGTCAGCGCGAAAGTTCAAACCTTACCAAGTGTCTTAGTCGATAATTACCAATCAGTCTTAATGAGTGGTGGGATGGTTTCTAGAAGAAACGTTATCGCTTCATTAGCCGCCACTGAACTCATTAATTCTTATCCAAATATGCCACAGTCCTATATCCTTGTTGATATTGGTTCTTCTGTTACCACAGTATCCTTCATTGGTAATGGCGCTCTTTATGGCTCTACTTACTTTAATTGGGGTGGTGATAACATCACGGAAAAGATTATTGAAAGATTCAATATCAATGAAGCTGATGCCGAAAAATATAAGATTATGTATGGCATCGACTATAGTGAAATGAATTTCAAAGCCCCAATCTGCACAACCGAAGATGCAGAAGGTCAAGAAGTACATCATTATAATGATGAATTAAATGAAATCATTAAAGGCGAACTTGAAACCTTCGTTGAACAATTAAACGAAGCGATTAATCAAATCGTCGCCACGCATGATAAATCTTATCGCAGTTTCCCAATGTTACTCGTTGGTGGTGGCGCTGAACTGAATGGTTTAGTGCAATATATCACTCCAAAAGTGATGTCAGAAACTGTCGAGGTTGTTAGACCTAAGACATTAGGGGCAAGGAATGCGACATTCTTCAACTGTTTAGGCGCCATTCTTACTCAAAGTCGTTATCCAAACTTAAACGATGAATCTCACCCACGCGTTGGTGTCTTAACGCGTAATAGTCCAAACCAAAGCAAATAGGAGGAGAGAACCTTATGGAAAATTATGATTTAGATAATTTTGAACCCGCTGCTAAGATTGTCGTCATTGGTGTCGGTGGTGCTGGTAATAACGCTGTTAACCGTATGATCGATGAAGAAATCCAAAATGTTGATTTCTGGGTCGCTAATACTGATAAACAAGCTTTAAGTACAAGTAAATCTCTCCATCGTTTGATCTTAGGTCAAGAAATCACTGGTGGTTTGGGCGCTGGTGGTGAACCTGAAGTTGGTGAAAAAGCCGCTGAAGCAAGCACTGATGATATTAGAGAAATCGTTAAAGATGCTAATATGGTCTTCGTTGCTGCAGGTATGGGTGGTGGTACTGGTACCGGTGCGGCCCCAGTCGTCGCCCGTATTGCCCGTGACGCTGGTGCTTTAGTTATCGCTGTTGTCACTCGTCCATTTACTTTTGAAGGTAAAAAGAGAGTGGTCAATTCCATCGCCGGCTTAAATAAATTAAAAGAAAACGTTGACGCTATTATCGTCGTCAGTAACGATAAACTCTTAATGACCGCTGGTAATGCTTCTATTTCTCAAGCGTTTAATGAATCTGATAAAGTTTTGGCCCAATCAGTTAAAACTGTTGTTAACTTAATTCTTTTACCAGCCGTTATTAACTTAGACTTCGCCGATGTTCGTAACACCTTAAAAGATTCTGGTGTCGCGATGATCGGCTTTGGTGTTGGCTCTGGCCCAAATAGAGCTAAAGACGCCGCTAATGCCGCGCTCAATTCTCCTTTACTTGAAGCCTCAGTATCAGGGGCAAGAAAAGCGATTGTCGCGGTCACATGTGGCCCTAATGTCTCATTATTTGACGCGCAAGACACTGTTAACCTATTAATTAATGCATCAGGACATGATGTTGACGTTAAATTTGGTGTCGCGATTAATGACCAACTTAACGATGAAATCTTAGTTAGTGTCATCGCTAGTGACTTTGAAGAAGACTTTGACTTCACCAAGACTTCTAGCTACGTTGCCCCAACTAGACCAATCGAATCTCCTGTTCTTACTAATTTAGAAAAGCAAGAAGAGGAGCCAAAAGAAAATGCGGAAGAAGATATGGACACTAATTCCATTCTTCCAGACTTCTTACAAAACTAATTTATTGCCTTTAAGACAATAATCTAATATTATTATTTCGTCCTAGAAGACAAGTCTTCTTATTAACTGCTATTAGCGAGTTTGGGATGGTGGAAGCCAAACAGTAAGAATAAGAAGGTATCACTTCTTTGTATGAGTGCTGAACTAATAGTAAGCCTCCGTTAACTTCTACGATAAGGAGTAATCAAGTGCTAAAGATAAATCTTTAGAACTAAGGTGGTACCGCGCTAAATAGCGTCCTTAGATGGACGCTTTTATATTGTTAAGGAGAAAAATATGGATTACAAACAAACACTTCTAATGAACAAATCCAATTTCGAGATGAGAGGTAATCTCAATCAAAAGGAACCAGTCCTTGTTAAGAAATGGGAAAGTGAAAGAATCTACGAAAACATGAACCTCAACCGTAAAGAGGCGAAAGAATTCGTGCTTCATGATGGCCCACCATATGCCAATGGCGATATGCACTGTGGTCATATGCTTAACCGTATTCTTAAAGACTTAGTTATTAGATATAAGAATATGCAAGGTTATAAGACGCCATTTGTCTTTGGTTGGGATACTC
>CAMJEC010000044.1 GCA_946404585.1 uncultured Caryophanales bacterium | reverse complement strand
TAGTCTGTCATAATCATTTCAACGAAGACATAACCTGGATAGAGGTTTTTCATTCTTGTTTTATCAGTAGGCATGCCATCCTTCATCACTGGGACTTCTTGTTCCGCGACAATAATACGGAAGATTAAATCTTGTAAGCCCATTGATTCAACACGACGTTTTAAGTTTTCTTTGACTTTGTTTTCGTGTGTGGAATAGGTATTAACGACGTACCAAGCTTTTTCACCTAATGTAGCATTAGATGATTCGCCTTCGCTTAAATCTGTTGTACTATCTGTAAATTTGATTTCATCTGCCATGATAATACCTCCTAGCTATTAAATGTCTTTCTAAGGACATCGATTAAACCTTTACCTAAGGCATCTTCGCCCATTAAAATTAACGCTGTTAAAGCAGTGATAATAACGACAACAATAAATGCTGGAACTAAAACGTCTCTCTTAGGCCAGCGAACACGTTTGCCTTCTTTGATAACTTCTGATGTGAATTTTTTAACACCCATGAGAAGGACCTCCTTACTTGCTAATCTTATGAAGCGTCATCTTATTGCAACGCTTACAGAACTTTTTAATCTGAAGGTTTTTTGCACCTTCCTTTTTAATTGTGGTTGTGTAGTTTCTTGAGAGGCACTCTTCGCAAATCAAAAGAACTTTTTCTCTCATCTTTAACCCCCCTATCACAATTAACTTTTAATAACTTATCACTCCTACCAAATATTGTAAAGAAATATTTATGTCTTTACACCGCTGAACTGGAGATTAGGCTACTTGATGAAGTAGAATTTACTGGCCCCAAAATCATCACAACAATGAAGCAAACAATGATGCATAACATCAAAACGCCCATGATGATTGCCATACCCCAAGGAAAGGTAATTGTTTCTCTTTTTGGATCAACTGGGACTGTTTCAGTTGGTTCTAAATCTTCAGTTTTTCTTCTTTCCATCTTACCTAGCCTCCACAAAATATTTCTTTGTGAATCTTTGGAATGTTGAAATAAAGAATGTATCTAGAACTACATTCACAAACATCACTAGGGCTTGGCATAAGAATATAGTAATGAAAATGTTGAAGCCAAAAGCCCAAGCTTTCATCAATGAGCCAAACCATAATAAGAAAAAGAAATCACAAACAAATGACGCAAAACAAATATGTAACGGACTAATAAATGGATTGTCTTCTTTTCCCTTGAAGAGAACAGAGAACAAAATTAATCCCATAAAAAGCAAACCAGAAATAATTGGAACAATAATTTTAAAGACAAAATCAACTTTCGCATTCGTAATTAAGAAAGCAGTTGTTACTCCCCAGATGAGGAGAAGTGTTCCTATTTCAATTCCTAACATCAACTTGCGGTTAGTGATTGAACGAACAAGACAAAATACAAAATAAGAAGCAAAACCTAAAACGGCATAAATTAAAGTGATTTGAATAAACATTGGATTTGTTCTTGGATCAAAAATTAAATAGCCAAGTAAATCACTTGCCGCACCCACAACCATTCCATAAAAAGGACCAAGAATAATTGAAGCAAAAATGATTAATGCTGGACCACAAAATGAGACACGAACAAAAGGCAGAGCAGGGATATAATTGACCGCCATAACTTTTTGACAAATCACAGCTAAAGCGATGAATAAACCTGTTAAGCAAATCTTTTGAATTGGGGAGATATTTGTCTTAATCCATTTGATATGCATATTAACCTCATTTCAAGCTTTGTTTGATGTAAGCCGCAAACGCTAATGAACCAGTAACTAAGATTGCATCGTCTGGATAATTTGTTAATAATTCATTGAGCGTTTCAAGAGCGTTTTCTTTAAATGAATAGTCAGCCAAATAAAGGAAATAATCTTCTTCAGTTCTCGCTCTTTCGTGAGGGAATGTAGTAAGAGTAATGTCTTTGCTATATTCGCCTAAATAAGCAAGCATTCTTTCAATATTTTTATCTTTAAAACAGGCAAACAAGACGTGAATTACGCGATTTTCAACAACGTTTTGCAGAGATTTTGTGAGATTTAAGACACCTTCTGGGTTATGAGAACCATCGACCACTAATAAAGGATAATCTTTAAGAATTTCCATTCTAACTGGCATATAAGTATTAGCTAAACCAGCTTTAATAGATTCTTCAGTGACTGGGAATGATTCATTGAGTTTATTAACGACTTCTAAAGCAATACAAGCATCCTTAAGAGAGTATGTCGCAGCGGAATTAATTCTGAGGTCAAAAAGAGTGCCATAAGCAAAATTGAAACCTTTATTTTCATACACTACTTTTGCAGGTTCAACTGAGACTGATAATTGGCATTCATTCTCTTTAGAAACTTCCACGATTGTGTTAATAGCTTCTTCACTTAAGATACCTGTAATAACAGGAACACCATGCTTAATAATGCCCGCTTTTTGATAAGCGATTTCACAAATTGAACGGCCTAAAAACGCTGTGTGTTCTAGACTAATAGAAGTGATAACTGAAGCGATTGGAGTAAAGATATTTGTGGCGTCGATTTCCCCGCCCATACCACATTCAATAATCGCTAAATCACATTTGTTTCTAGCAAAAAAAGTTAGGGCAATAAATGTTTGAATTTCGAATGGTGATAAAGAAAATTTATCAATTGTTTTAGCGAATTCTTCGAGGATAGAAACCATCTCGTTATCGGTGATGTTTTGACCGTTAATGTTAATCATTTCATTAACGATTTCTAAATATGGAGAAGTAAATAAACCGACTTTATATCCTTGAGCGCGATAAATATTAGCAAGATAATTTGCGGTGCTGCCTTTACCATTACTACCAGCGATATGGATAGAAGGAACATTATAAGAAAAACCGACTTTCTTTAGAAATGAGTCGAAGTTTTCTCTTTGGTAATCACCATGACCAACGTTATCAAAATATGTTTTTAAATCTATCTTGCTCATATTAATCTTCTCCGTTTTTAATGCTGCGTTTGATATCTCTTTGTTTAATAGTTTCACGTTTATCGTAGAGTTTCTTACCTTTCGCTAAAGCGATTTCCATTTTGGCTTTGCCTCTTTTTAGATAGACGCGTGTAGGTACGATTGTAAAGCCATCGCGTTTAACTTTTTCTTCGAACCATTTTATCTCTTTCTTATGAAGTAATAACTTACGAGTTCTTAATGGATCATGATTGAAGATGTTGCCCTTATCATATGGATTAATATGCATATTAAGAACTTCCATCTCACCACTTCTAATAACGATATAGGCATCGTTTAATGAGCAACCATGTGTGCGTAAAGATTTGATTTCAGTACCCACTAAAACAAGACCACATTCTGTAAACTCACTTAAGAAGTAATTAAAATGTGCCTTCTTATTACTAGTAATGATTTTAATGCCAGTATCTGTCTTATTCATTTGTACCCTCACGAGAAATTGTTTGTAGCACCTTTGTGAATCCTACATCAAAGAATGCATATAAATGGTTATTCTCTCTTTTGTATAAAATAGAGAACACTATCATATAGAAGAATATAACGAAAATTGTAAATAACAAGATAGAGAATGTATCAAAGCTGAATTTTAATTGCAGCAATAGACTTGTAATAACGCCCACGATGATGGAAGACACAAACGGAATGATGAATTCTTTTCCTAAGAATAAGAGCCTATTATTTCCACGTTTCTTACTCATCAAGATGAGAGTGATAAAGACACCAATTAAAGCAATCGCAGCGACAGAAGCCACCACGATATAAATTGTTAGAAGTCTTGGATGAGAATAAATTGGATGGACAGAGAACGAAGTTGCAAAGGCCACGATAATAGACAATAAGAATGTTCCAACAAAATATAAAACATCTCCTCTATGTGGCTTAACTAATGGAGTGTTTTGTTTTTGTAAGTCTTTATTGAGTTCAATGAAATACTTCTCTTTACTAGCGTTTACCACTGGTAAGAAGAAGATCATTGTTAAATATGTTGCTTCAATATTTGGTACGAAGAACATCGTGGATTCTGTAACACTATGCGCTAAGATACCAAGGAAGCAAATTCCATAAATATAAGCGACACGGTACCTCTTATTCTTCAACAATTTCACTATTCCAACGATGAAAGTTGATAATAAAGAAACGTAGAGCAATAAGCCAAATAAACCATGTCTTAAAGTGATTTCCACAATGCCATTGTGAGCGCTTCTAGCTTCGAATCCACCACTTTGTAAAGCGAAATATCGTGTGAATATTGCATTACCTGTTTTGTATCCTAAACCGAATATTAAGTCGATTGGTCTTTCGCAAAGTAGATGGAAGACTGATGCCCATATACCTGTTCTTGATGTTAAGGTACTGTAGTCTTTCTTGAAGATATGTGTGTTCATGAATGACCAAAGGTTAACGAAAATTGGCACGTTAAGATTAATCATCATTGTGATGAAACCAAACAAGAATAAAAGAACGCTGAAATAAACAAATAATAATCTTGCAGCGTATCTCTTACGATCTGCAAACTTGGAGAAGATTTCATATAAGGTATAGGCAATAATCGCTATCGCACTGATATAAACGGCTGTTGTACATGAGGCAAAGACAATCATCACAAAGAAGTGAACCATCAAAGCATAATAGAATGGATTGAATTTCTTAATGGATAAAATGATGCAGCTAAATACTGCGACAAGGATGATATTTGCCCAGACATTTGAATTATAAATAATGAAAGATAATCCACTACCGGTATATGTATTGGTGAAAATTGCGGTAATGTCTTTAAACTCCATCACGATATCCACAAGCGTACAGACAAATACGCCTATCACATATGCGAATGTGAGCCACTTTAACCACTTCCTAGAAATCGAATAACGGTTAAAGACGAACAAAATTCCATATAATACCGCACACCAAGCGATGATTTGTAATGTATATGAAGCCTTTTCTTGAACGCTAAAAGAAACAGTAACTACATCATTACTCTGTGTTAAGAATGAATGGTCGCCTTGCCACCAAACAGTAGCAATGGAAACTAAACCGAATATAACAATAATTGGAAGCAGGACTTTATCGATAGTAATCTTGTTTCTATTTCGCTCTCTAATGTAATAAACAATGAGCAAGAAAATCACGAACATTGAAAGCATGATTAAAGAATCGATACTCATGCCTCCCATGTGATCAGAACTGAATAACGCAAAGTTTTCAGCTAGTAAGCAAGAGAACACGATGATAAACCAAAATAGTAAATATGTGAGAGTAAATCTTAATTTTCCCATATAGTTATTAAATAGACGGCTTTCACTGTCCCACGTGTATTATACACGTTAGACAGAAAATTGAATATATTTCTTTTCGTATGTGCTTATTTAATGATTCAAATACACAAATTGAGTCAAAGTTGCTATCATAAATGCATGGAAAACAAATACGAAACATTACAAAAGATAATTAATGAAGCACGTCAAATCGTTGTCTTCACAGGCGCTGGAATTTCTGTTCCAAGCGGTATTCCTGATTTTAGAAGCGCTAATGGCATTTACAATCAAAAAACTAAATACCAAGCTTCACCAGAAGAAATCATTTCTCACACATTCTTTGAAAACTACACTGAAGAATTCTATGAGTTTTATAAGGACAAAATGTGCTATCCAAAAGCCCAACCAAATGCCGCTCATAAATACTTCGCTGATTTAGAAAAGAAGGGTAAAAACGTCATCGTTGTAACGCAGAATATTGATGGCCTTCATCAAAAAGCTGGTTCTAAGATTGTTTATGAATTACATGGCACTATTCATCAAAACTTCTGCACAAGATGTGGAAGATTATTTGGTCTTGATTATGTAATGAATTCTGATGGTGTTCCTCATTGTGATAAATGCGGTGGCATTGTTAAACCAAATGTTGTTTTGTATGAAGAATCATTAGATGAAGATATCATCTCAAGATCTATTAATGCAATTATGACTTGCGATGTCATGATTGTGATTGGAACTTCTTTAAAAGTTTATCCAGCAGCGGGCTTTATCCGTTACTTCAAAGGCCGCTATTTAGTGGTTATTAATAAAGAATCTACATCATATGACAATATGTGTGATTTAGTCTTCAATGAGGACGTTATCAACGTTGTTAAGAACTTAAAATAATGAAAACGCTAATTTTTGACTTAGATGGCACTATCTTAGATACGCTTCAAGATTTGAAAAACGCTGTAAATCACGCGTTAAATTTTTATAATCTGCCTGAAAAGGACCTAGAATTCGTGAGAAAAGCCATCGGAAATGGCACTACTGTTTTAATTCAAAGATGCACACCGTCTTGCCTATCTGATGAAGAAAGAAATAAGGTATTCAATACTTTTAAATCATATTATTTAGAACATTATGTAGACTGCACTAAACCATATGAAGGTATTAAAGAAATGCTTACCAAATTAAAAGGTAAGGTTACCCTAGCGGTAGTCTCTAATAAGGACAACGATTTAACTAATAAAATCATTAATAAAGAGTATCATGGTTTGTTTGACATCATCCAAGGTTCATATCTAGATCATCCTAAGAAACCTGACCCATATCTTATTAATAAAATAATTAAGGAAAATAATTTAGATAGAGATAACTGCCTCTACATTGGTGACACAAATGTTGATAAGGAAAGTGCTACTAATGCTGGTCTTCCATATTTATTAGTGAACTATGGCTATCGCACTAAAGAAGAGCTAGAAAAAATGTGTCCTAACGACACAACTCTTTCTTCTGTAAATGAACTATATAATCAACTATTAAAGTGGGTTAACTTATAAAGATGCGATTCTTTCCTCAACAAACTTCTCAACTGACTCTCTTGGTTGCTTGTATGTAATCGCTAATTCATCCAATAGCATGTTCTTAGCGTAGTTAAGCATATCCAAATCAACGGGGCCTAATTTGATCTCATCATTGTTTTCACCTAATTTGTTATAGAAGAATAATTGACGATATAAATAAGCAATATCTTTAACATCACCAGAAGATAATCTCTTCTTATAAGCATCTCTTCTTTGTTTGGTGTTTGTATTGAAATCTTTACCAATCTTTTTCACTAATTTAAGAAGTTCATCAGCTTCTTTAACAGTCATGATATGACGAATAATACTATCAGCGGAATCGACTGGAACATAGAAGGTTTCACCACTGATACGATTTACTTGCACAAGAAAATATTCTTTGCCGTTCATTTCCTTGCTCCCAATAATTGTTGAGAGACCTTCACGGCAGTGAATCACTTCATTATTCACATTAAAATCTGACATATACATTAATATTATGTCATTTTTTCAAATTTTTTGTAAGTTTTTGAGTAAAAAATCTTGTTAGAAAGAAGACTTTAATGGACAAGTCCTATTAAAGATTAAGTGCTCTTTTGTGGATAATTTATCAGTGCAATAATAACCAGTTCTAATGAATTGGAAATGGTCTAAAGGTTGTGTATCTTTTAATGATGCTTCCACGAAGCCTTCTAATTTGATTAATGAATTTGGATTTAATCTTTCAATGAATGATTGACCTTTTGTTTCTTCGGTTTCATCGAACACTAATGGTTCATATAGATTAAATGTGGCTGGTAAGGCTGTAGTGGCTTCAACATAATGGATTGTACCATTTGGTTTGCGGGCATCAAAACCGCTGCCAGATTTGGTTTCTGGATCGTATGTGCAGTGGATTTCAACGATGTTGCCATTTTCATCTTTAACTACACTATTGCATCTAATGAAATAAGCATGCATTAAACGGACTTCATCACCGACAGATAATCTCTTCCATTTACGGTTTGGTTTTTCTTCAATGAAGTCTTCTCTTTCTATATATAAGTATTTACCGAAAGCAATTTGACGATGACCTAATTCTTCATTTTCCATATTATTAGAAGCATCGCAATATTCGATTTGTCCTTCTGGATAGTTATCAATCACCACTTTTAATGGATTTAAGACCGCCATAGGACGAGTAGCTTTAAGTTTTAATTCTTCTCTAAGGAAGTTATCAAGAGTGTCCGCATTTGTGGTGCTGTTGATTCTTGATAAGCCAGTATAAAGAATGAAGTTTCTAATTGCTTCTGGTGTTAAACCTTTTCTCTTTAAACCGACTAATGTTGGCATACGTGGGTCATCATAACCATCAACGTAACCACCATCGACTAATTGACGGAGATATCTTTTGGACATCACTGTATTAGTAATATTTAATCTGCCCCATTCATATTGATGTGGGACATGTGGCATTTCACATTTTTCAACAAACCAATCATATAAAGGACGATGGTTATCAAATTCTAGTGAGCATAAGGAATGGGTGACACCTTCAATTGCGTCTTGTAATGGATGGGCAAAGTCATACATTGGATAGATGCACCATTTATTACCTTGTCTATGATGTGGGACGTGTAAAATACGGTACATGACTGGGTCACGCATATTGATATTTGGGGAAGCCATATCGATTTTCGCTCTTAATGTCTTCTCGCCGTTACCATATTTACCATCACGCATTTCTTGGAATAATTTTAAGTTTTCTTCAACTGATCTATTTCTACATGGAGAATCTTTACCAGGTTCAGTTAATGTACCACGGTATGCAGTTATCTCATCAGCACTAAGATCATCGACATACGCTAAGCCTTTTTTAATAAGAAGAATTGCTCTATTGTATGTTTCTTCAAAATAATCACTACCAAAGAAAATGTTCTTAGGTTCATAGCCTAACCATTTAATATCGTTAATAATAGCTTGGACATATTCAGCGCCTTCATTGACTGGGTTAGTATCATCAAATCTTAAATTTGTGTAACCACCGAATGCTTTTGCAAGTTCAAAGTCATTGATTACCGCTCTAGCGTGACCAATGTGTAAGTAGGCGTTTGGTTCTGGAGGGAAACGTGTAACGATTGTTTTAACACGTCCTTCTTCCAAGTCTTTTTCCATGATTGTTTTGATAAAGTTATTAATTTCTTCCATAAAAAAGTCCTCGGAGATATTTTACGCTTGTATAACAACTATTCAAATACTTTTGAAT
>CAMJEC010000043.1 GCA_946404585.1 uncultured Caryophanales bacterium | reverse complement strand
TATATTCCGTTCTTAAAGATGATGAATTATTACCAGATAACATCAACACAAATGTTGAAATCTATGTGATGCCATTAGGGGCTCAAGCCAAGACTATGGCCCAACAAGTCGCTAGTGAACTTAGATTATCTGGTTACCGCACTGATATCTGCTTTGAAGATGTCAAACTCGGTAATATGTTTAAACGCGCTGAAAGAAAAGGCGCGAAGTTTGCCATTATCATCGGTGAAGATGAGGTTAGCAAACAACAAGTTGTTATTAAAAATCTAGAAACAACTGAACAAAAGAGTTGTGAACTAGATAAATTAATAGAAACCATTTCCACTGAAATGGGTGAAGAATTTTGTGATTAATCACAAAGGTAGGTAGTATTATGGAAAGAAGCCATTACAGCAACGAACTTGGCTTAGCTAATGTCGGTGAGAAAGTCACCCTCCTTGGTTGGGTCAGCAAAAGAAGAAATCTTGGATCTTTACTCTTTATCGATTTAAGAGATCGTTTCGGTTTAATCCAAATTGTCGTTAATGACAACGTCACAATTCCTGATGTCAGAAATGAATATGTCATTCAAGTGAAAGGTGAAG
Source organism: uncultured Caryophanales bacterium (assembly GCA_946404585.1). Classification (GTDB taxonomy): domain Bacteria; phylum Bacillota_I; class Bacilli_A; order RFN20; family CAG-826; genus RUG14515. The sequence goes on along the minus strand of CAMJEC010000043.1, from coordinate 8,720 downwards.
TCGCCAAAAGAGCGGTCGCTAATCCTAAACTCAAAAGTGGTGAAATCGAAGTCATCGCTAGTGAAGTAGTTTTGTTGAACACAGCGAAAACCACACCTTTAATCATCGCTGATGAAACTGACGCTCTTGAAGACACCAGACTTAAATATCGCTATCTCGACTTACGTCGTCCTTGCATGCAACATTATTTCGATGTGCGCGACACAATTAAGATGACCACACATAACTTTATGCATCGTCATCACTTCATCGAAATTGAAACACCAATGCTCTGTGCCTCTTCTCCAGAAGGCGCCAAAGAGTACTTAGTGCCATCACGTGTGCATAAAGGTCAATTCTACGCTTTACCACAAAGCCCACAAATGTTTAAGCAATTACTTATGGTCGCAGGCTTTGAAAGATATTATCAAATCGCGAGATGCTTTAGAGATGAAGACTTAAGAGCGGACCGTCAACCTGATTTCACCCAAATCGACGTTGAAACAAGTTTCTTAGATCAAAATCAATTCTTAACTTTAATGGAAGAACTCATTAAAGATATCTTTAAAGCCACGATTAACTACGATGTGAAGCTTCCACTTAGACAAATGACTTATAAAGAAGCCATGGATAGATTCGGTAGTGATAAACCAGACACAAGATTTGGTATCGAATTAAATAATATTAAAGATATATTTAAAGATACAACTTTCGCTGGTTATCAAACCGCAGAAGCCATTAAGGCTATTGTCGTTAATGGTGTGGCGGACAAAACAAGCCGTAAAGTTATTGATGGCTTAACCTTAGAAGCCAAGAAGTTCGGTTTAGGCGGTTTAACCGTTCTTAAGAAAGAAAACGGTGAATTAACCGGTTCCTTCGTAAAATTCCTTTCTGAAGCCGAAATTAAGGCAATAAACGAAAGATTAGGCTTAGTGGATAATGACATATTAATCATCGCTGCAGGCAATGATAATCGTGTTACGCCTTTATTAGGTGCGCTACGCTTAAAGTACGGACGTGAACTTGGTCTCATCAAAGAAGGAACCTTTGATTTATTATGGGTCATTGACTTCCCAATGTTTGAAAGAGACGTGGAAAGTGGGGCAATCGTTGCTACTCACCATCCTTTCACCCGTCCAAGAGACGAAGATGTCAAATACTTAGACACAGATCCAACCAAAGTCTTAAGCTATGCTTATGACATTGTCATTAATGGTTATGAAGCTGGTGGTGGCACTCTTCGTATTTATAACCAAGATATGCAAAGAAAGATTTTTGAAATCTTGGGCTTAAAAGATGAAGAAATCAAAGAGAGATTTGGTTACTTCGTTGATGCCTTACAATACGGCACACCTCCACACGCTGGTATGGCCTTTGGCTTAGACAGATTAGCGATGATTTTAGGCGGCACAGACAACATTCGTGATGTCATTGCCTTCCCTAAGAACTTAGCGGCGGTGGACCCAATGACCAATGCGCCTACAAACGTTACACAAGCGCAACTTGATGAATTAGGCATCAAATTCGACAACTAGGTTATAACTTAGTTATACAAAAACTATTAAAATACTAAATAATTACTAATTACAGAGGTAAAAACATGAACAAAAACGATCAATTAGCAATTGCCACAATCAGATCATTGTGCATTGACACAATTAACAAAGCGAACTCTGGTCACCCAGGTATGGCCTTAGGTAGCGCTCCTGCTTTGTACACCTTATTCACAAAGCATTTAGTGGCCACTCCAAAAGACAGCAAATGGTTCAATAGAGACCGTTTTGTCCTTTCCGCCGGTCACGCATCCGCACTTTTATACACAATGCTTCATTTAAGCGGTTATAAAATCAGCATGGATGATATGAAACAATTCCGTCAAATCGATTCCTTAACTCCAGGTCACCCAGAATATGGTTGGACTGATGGTGTTGATGCCACTAGTGGTCCTTTAGGACAAGGTATCTCCCAAGCCGTTGGTATGGCGATGGCGGAACAAATGGTTAACAAGCTTTATAGCTTTGGCGATGAAGTTTGCAATCACTACACATACGCTTTATGCGGTGATGGCTGCTTACAAGAAGGTATCTCTCAAGAAGCTATCTCCTTAGCCGGTCACTTAAAACTCAATAAGATGATTCTTCTTTATGACGCTAACCAAGTGACACTTGATGGTGCTTTAGACTTATCATTCTCTGAACAAGTTAAAGCTAGATTCTTAGCGAGTGAATGGGATGTCTTAGAAGTCGCTGATGGTAATGATGTCGATGCTATTGACGCCGCTATTAGCAAAGCTAAAAAGAGCAAAGACAAACCAACAATGATTATGATCCATACCGTCATCGGTTATGGTAGTGCAAAACAAGGCACAAATAAAGTCCATGGTAACCCATTAGGCGCAGAAGACGGCAAAGCCGCGAAGTTATCCTATGGTTTCGACCATGAAGACTTCTATGTCCCTCAAGAAGTTTATGATTTATTCGCTAACACCTTTGGTGCCCGTGGTGAAAAAGCTCTTAAGGCTTATAACGATGCCTTAGCAAAATTAGCCGCTGATAAGAAGACCAAAGATGAATATGATCGTTTCATTTCCTTAAACGGTGTTGATGTTGATAAATACTTACCAGGTGTTTATCCAGACTTCGTTGAAGGTTCTTCTACATCCACCCGTGTTGCCTCTGGCAAAGCCTTAAATTACTTAATGCTTTCCATGCCAAACTTATATGGTGGTTCCGCTGACGTTGCCGGTTCAGTTATGACCAAACTCGATAATGGTGCAAACTTCGATGCCAATAATAGAGAAGGCCACAACATCAACTGGGGCATTCGTGAATTCGCGATGGCGAGTGCGCAAAACGGTATGCTCTTACACGGTGGTGTACGTAGCTATGTCGGCGCATTCTTCGTCTTCTCCGATTACATGAAACCAGCCATTCGTATGGCTTGCTTAAGTCATCTTCCAGCCATCTACTTATTATCTCACGATAGTATCGCCGTAGGCGAAGATGGTCCAACACACCAACCAATCGAACAATTAGCGATGTTACGTAGCATTCCAAATATGGATGTTATTAGACCAGCGGATGAAAGAGAAACATATGGTGCTTGGTTTGCCGCTTTACAAAGTAAGAATCATCCAACCGCGATTATCTTATCCCGTCAAAATCTTCCTTTATTAAAGGAAAGTGACGGTGAAGCCTTAAAGCGTGGTGCATATGTCGTTAGCAAAGAAGCTAAGAAAGCTGACTTTGTCTTAATCGCTACAGGTAGTGAAGTCTCTTTAGCGGTCGCTGCTCAAGCCTTATTACTTGAAAAGGGCATTGATGTGAGAGTCGTCAGTATGCCATGCTGGTCATATTTTGAAAAACAAGACGAAGCTTACAAGAAGAGTGTCATCAACCTTCCAAAGGAAAAGTGTGTTTCTATCGAAATGCTTTCCACATTTGGTTGGGCTAAATACGCTGATACAAACATTGGCTTAGATCAATTCGGCGCCAGTGCTCCAGCAAAAGATGTCTTCAAGAAATTCAACTTCACTCCAGAATTTGTCGCTGGTGTTGTTGAAAAACTTAAATAATCACTTAACAATACAAAATTAGAAGCGGGACCACCGCTTCTTTTTTTGTGGCGCTCCACCACCACTCCTTTTTATAAATAAAAAGGAAAATACATTAATAAGCCTTTTTAGTCAAGCATTTTTTCTTCTTTTCGCGTGGGCAACAATTCTTTCAAAAACGTTTGACAATTCTTGCACCCCACGGTTCATGTACACGCGTATACGCTTACGCATTATGCGTATAGAAGTTTGAAGGTCAGTTTGCAAGCAAAAAGAAATGTTTTTATTTGCTTGCTAAAAGAAGTGGAAGTGACTATAATCGCTGAAAACTTTTCCACTTTCTTCTTTTACAAACGAATATATTTAAGATATATTATTAGTAGGTACAGATTATGGCAGACTACGTCTATATTGATAACTACTCAAATAAAGGTAAAATCGCTATCTCACTCAATGTCTTTGATGCATTAGTGACTAACGCTTTAAGTAATGTCTCTGGCATCTCCATGAGCAGTGCCCATATGAAACGTAATCAAAAGATTCGTCTTAATAGACCAGTACAAACCACAATTAGACGTGGTATTGTTCACGTTTGGGTCGCTGTGGATGTCGCTAAAGGCACCAATTTACAAGAAGTGACTCATAACATCCAAGATGAAATCACTAACGCTTTCTTAATGGCCACTGAACAGGTACCATTTGACGTGCAAGTCAAAGTTATATCAATCATTTAACTTATTAACAGTCTTTTTTTATGGAAAAAATATCTCGTAATCAAGAAAACTTTATAATCATGACCGTCATTTATGACGAGATTGCTGACCAAGTAGCAAGCAGGGAACATAACTTCCGTGATGTTGATGAAATCATCACTGAAATGACTGATGATCCTCGTCCGTTTAAGGAACACAGTGCTTATGTACAAAACATGATTTCTAGTGTCTTAAATAACTATGGTGCGATTATTTGTGCTTTCCAACCTCACTTAAGAAACTGGAAATGGGAAAGATTGCCATTATTAACACAAGCAGTCCTATTAATGAGTTACGCTCATTTCTACTACGTAGAAAAGATTGATAAACGTATCGTTATCAATACCGCAGTGGAACTCGCTAAAAAATATATCGAAGAGAAACAAGCAAAGTTTATCAACGCTATTCTTGATGAGGTCTTATAATGAACCAAGATCGCCCAGTCTTTACAGTCAGCGATATCAACCAATACATTAAAGCTCTCATTAGCGGTGATGAAAATTTAAAATACATCTACGTTAAAGGAGAAATCTCTAATTTTAAAATGGCTAGTAACGGTCATTTTTATTTTTCTCTTAAGGATGAGAAATCCTTAATTGGGGCGATGATGTTTTCTAACTACGCTAATAGAATCAACTTTAAGCCAGAAAACGGTCAAGAAGTTGTTGTCTTCGGTTCAGTTGACGCTTATCCCGGTAGAGGCACATATCAAATCATCGTCTATCAAATGGAAGAAGTAGGCGCTGGTCAACAGCTCTTAGAACTAGAAAAGCTTAAAAAGAAACTCCTAGAAGAAGGTTTATTCGATGAATCTAGGAAAAGAAAGATAAATCTTTATCCAAATGCCATTGGCGTTATTACCGCTCCTAATAGTGCGGCTATTAAGGACATCTTATTTAACATCAAAAGAAGATATCCAATCGCTGATATTTATGTCTTTTATAGTGCGGTTCAAGGTGAAAATGCCCCTAAAGAATTACTTAAAGCCTTTGAGTTGGCTCAGACTTATCCATTAGACACACTCTTAATTGGCCGTGGAGGTGGCGCTAGCGAGGATTTAAGCGCTTTTAATGACGAAGCATTAGTACGAGCCATTGCTAACAGCAAAATGCCTGTAATCGCCTGTATTGGCCATGAAATAGATTCCACACTCGTCGACTTTGTCGCTGATAAGCGTGCATCTACTCCAACAGCGGCAGCGGAACTCGCTACAGTGGACCGTAGGGAAATAGAAGAAAAACTATCCTTTGCTTTACAGGATATGGAAGAGAGTTTGAAGAGCCGTATTCAAGGAATGAAAGATGATTTATCTTCTTATAAAGAAGATTTAGATTTAGAGATTAGACAATTAGTGAGTCATTATAAAGAACTATTAGCCCATAAGAAAGTGGCATTAGAGGCTCTTAATCCTGATAATGTAATTAATCGTGGCTTCTCCTTAACTGTGGATGAGCAAGGTAAGCCAGTCAGTGATATTAAGCAAGTTAAACAAGGGCAAAAGATTAGAACCATCTTGAAAGATGGTGTTATCAATAGTGAAGTCATAGACACGGAGAAAAAATAGTATGGAAGAAAAGCAATTTGATTTTGAAAAAGAGATGAAGAGATTAGATGAAATCGTCGCTAATATCTCCTCAGAAAAACTCCCTTTAGATGAGTGTTTAAGTCTCTATAAGGAAGGCCAAGAGATCATCAAAAAGTTAGAAAAAGCCTTAAAAGACGCGGAAGAAAAGGTCGAAAAGGTCATCGAAAACAAATAATTTTCATAGTATTTTACTAGTGGTTATTTAGTAGAAATAATACATTGTATTAGAAATAATGTCCTGTTTAAGCAGGATTTTATTTTGCAAACAATTTAGTTAACATAATCAACGTGCGCATATATAATGTAGGTATGAGCAAAGTTATCGTCCATATTGACCTTAATGCTTTCTTTGCTAGGTGTGAAGAAATTAAAGATCCCTCATTAGAGAATAAGCCAGTGGCTATTGGCCATGATGGTAGAGGAGGGATTGTTTCGACATGTTCATATGCGGCGAGAAAATATGGTGTCTCTTCGGCTATGCCGATGTTCAAGGCTAAACAGCTTTGCCCGAACTTAATTATCATTCCAGGTGACTATCATTATTATTCTTCGATGAGTAAGAAGTTCTTTAACTTTGTGAGAAGATATACAAAACTTGTTGAACCCGCCTCTATTGATGAATGCTTTGCGGATTTCACTGAAACGGTCAAAGGTCAAAGTGATGTCGTGTTTTTCTTTAGAAAACTCCAAGCGGATTTATTTAAAGAAACAGGCTTAAAGTGTTCCATTGGCGTTTCTACGACTAGATTCCTCGCTAAGATGGCAAGTGACTATCAAAAGCCAATGGGCTTAACCATTATTCATAAACGTGATATTGAAAATATCTTGTTCCCACTTAAAGTGGAATCAATGTTTGGCGTGGGTAAAAGAACTGCACCTAGACTTAAAAGCATTGGTATTAAGACCATCGGAGACTTATATCAGAAGTTAGAAAGTGACGATGAAGATGTTAAAAACATCACCGGCAAATTCTTCTATACACTCAAAGAGTGGTTAGAGGGCAAAGGTTCTGATGAAATCGAATTAGAGAAATGGGATCCTAAATCCATTGGTAATTCCACAACGCTTCCATATGACACTGATAACAAAGTGAAGATTAAAGAGTACTTCTTAGAGCTCGCTAAAGAAGTCTCTGAACGCGCGATAAAAGAAGATAAACTTGGTCATACTGTCCAAATCGTGGTCAAAGACCAAGCCTTTAAATCATTTAATAAATCGACGACTTTTGAAAACCCGACGAACAAGTGGGAGACTATTTACGATGTGGCATGCGCTTTATATGAGAAGAATTTCTCCCGTATGACGCTCAGGCTTGTGGGAATCACCCTTCAAAATCTCATCGATTATCAAGAAATGGCGGTGCAAATGAGCTTATTTGACTATTCTAGACATGAAGAAGAAAGTGCCACTAAATTACTCATTAACGATTTGAATCGTTCCTTAAAGAAGCCATTATTAAAAAGAGCCAGTGAGGTAAAGAAAGATGGAAATAAAAGACGCCGTTGATTTATTTCAACAATACGTTTTAGTGGAACGTGGTTTATCACCTCAGACTTGGGTGTCTTATTTAGAAGACTTACAAGCCTTCTTTAACTATTTCTCCGATAAGAAAGACACAAGTGACTTACTCGAAACCGACTTATACGAGTTTTTAAAGTTTGAACTCTCTTTAGGTAAGTCAGTTTCAACCGCTTTAAGAAGATTAAGTTCCACTCGTAGTTTTTATCTTTTTCTAAAGAAAGAAGGCTATTTTATCGGTAACATTCCTGATATTGAAACACCTAAAAAGCCAAAGCACTTGCCAAACTGCTTGAGCGAAGAAGAGATTGATAGGCTTTTAGAAACCCCTGATTTAACTTCCCCAAGTGGGATTAGAGATAGAGCAATGCTAGAGACAATGTACTCATCAGGATTAAGAGTTAGTGAACTTTTAAATCTTAAACGTGGACAAGTGAACCTAAATAAGTGTATCATTACTGTCTTTGGCAAGGGCGCTAAGGAGAGGAAAGTCCCAATCGCTGAGTACGCTGTTGAATATATCAAAAAATATATCAACGAAGTCCGTAACAAAAGCGAATTTAAAAAGAGCGACTATTTGTTTCTCAATAAGAGCGGAAATCCTCTCAGCAGAGTTTATTTCTTTAAGAAAGTGCGTGAATATGCTGAATTGGCCGGCATTGAGATGACTATTTCTCCACACACGCTTAGGCATAGCTTTGCGACGCATCTACTCAACCATGGAGCCCAGCTCCGCATGGTGCAAGGGATGCTTGGACACACAAATATTGCGACAACGCAAATATATACGCACGTTTCTAGCGAGAAACTGAAGTCAGATTATGATAAGATTATGAAGTGAGGAAAAAACAATGAAAAATTATCGTTTTAAGAGAATTTTTGTGATCGTTGCCGACTCTATGGGCAGCGGTTATCTTCCAGACGCTGATAAGTTTGGTGACAAAGGTTCCAATACCTTAGTCCACATTGGTGAGAAAATGCCTAATGGCTTGAATGTCCCAGTGATGAACGCGATGGGGATGGGCGACCTTGATCCAATTAGAGGCACAAGCAAAGTGAACCATCCACAATCATTTATCACTAAAGCTCACGAAGTGAGTAATGGTAAAGATACGATGACTGGTCACTGGGAAATCATGGGTATCAATACTGTCACACCTTTTAAGACATTTACTGATACCGGCTTCCCAAAAGAACTCATTGATGAATTAGAAAAAAGAACCGGTCACAAAGTGATTGGTAATAAAGCCGCTTCTGGCACTGAAATCTTAGTGGAACTTGGTGAAGAACAATGTAGAGACAATTCTCTCATCGTCTATACATCAAGCGATAG
>CAMJEC010000042.1 GCA_946404585.1 uncultured Caryophanales bacterium | reverse complement strand
AAACAAATCATCCTCGTTATTAATGACGAGGTTTTTTGTTCTATCATAATAATGATTAATCACTCTATCAGTGACAGTCTTAGCCTTCTTATAGTTATCTTCTTTAAGATTATCTAATTGTTCTTCAATTAAAGTAATCATGCATCTTCTAAGCATCGCGATAAGAGAAGTTTCTAACCAACAATCAATGTCTTTACTAATACGTTTTAATTTGATGTATAAATCTAAGCCATCTTCAGGTGTATGCCATAAGTCAGCGAAGATATAATCATATTTATTATTCTTACTAACATAACTAATCGCATCATCTTTGATGATAGTAATCTTATTTTTATTAACAAAATGTGGGAATAATAGATTATTAAATAAGTTAATGATGTTTTGATCTTTTTCAACAATAGTTATGTGCTTAACTTCATCTTTAAGTGCCATCATAAATGGTACATAGCCCATACCTAGACCGAGCACTAAAACGTTACCGTGTCCCTTATTTATAAATGGTTTCATCGTTTCTATTTCATTTGGATTAAGTGACATCCAGATGTTATTACCTTCGCATAACGCTAAATAGGAGAAAGGCTTTTTGAAATAGCCAATCGCGCTATATTCTTTATAATCTTTAGTGACACTTATTTCATCATAGGCAAATGTTTGATATGGCTCATATGTAATATTTCTTAAAGAGTACTGTTTATATCTACCAGTGGCCTTAATAGTTTGAACATATTTATTATTTAAATATTCTTTAGGCTCTAAACACTTAATACGTTTAACGCAATATTCGTCAGTGATATCAATAGTCTCTTCGTCATTCTTATCAAAATTAAATTCATCATACATGATGTTAACAAAGGCTTCAGGTTCGCTTAAACCTTGCTTAACATAACTATCTATCTTTTCAAAAGAAAAGAAATCAGTATAACTATTAACTTCATTAAATAATTCTGCGATCCAAGTATTGATTTGGTTATTACGGATTACTTCATTGATTTTATTCTTAAGATTTTTATCGTTAGCAAATTTCATACCTTCATTCTAACTTAATTATCAAACAAATAGATGAAAAATCTATTGATTTGGTATAATATCTTTACCATAACTGAGGAATCCATTTATGAAAAAGTTTTTTAGAGGTTTAATCATTACTTTGGTAGTCCTTATCATCCTACCAATTGCCCTTATCTTCATTTTCTTATTTGATACAGGAAAGATGAAAGTCACATATGATGATAACTTTACAATGGATAAATGGTCTCAAGCCTTAGTCGTGGATTCTCTTGATCACACTGTGGATCAAAAGAAAGCTTCATTTAAAGTCAGTGAAGCGGATATTAATAATATCTTATATTCCGGTATTAAGAATAATACTCAAATCCAAAAATATCTCACACAGTTCGCTATCGATATTCAAGAAGACGCTTATACATTAAATGTTTCTGGTAAGTTCTTCTTCTTTGAAACAAGAGCGAAGTTAGCCACTAAGTTAAGCAAAGGTAAAGTTGGTGATAAAGATGCCTTTATCTTAAGTGTTGATAAGATGTCTGTTGGTCGTTTAACACAACTTAAACCAATCGTCATGTTCTTCTTAAATCAATTCTTGACTAATGAAACATTAGACGCTTTAACCGCGAATCTTAAATTACATACTGATTTACAAAACTCTAGATTATATATTTACACTGAAGACTTAAGAGAAATGATTAATCAAGGCATTAATGGTGGTGCTGGTACATCTGAATTCTATTTTTCCTTCATTAATAACTTCTTAGATTTAAACTTAGTGAACATCGACTTCTATGGTGGTGATTCATTAAGCGTGGATATTAACTTAGAACCATTAACTGGTAATGATTATGACGCTAGTGTGGGCGCTAATGTCTATTATCCAATGCCATATGAAAATACCTTAACCAAACTCACCATTGATGGTGAAGAAAAGAAGTTGTCTTTGGATGTCATTAGAGACGCTATCGCAGTCTTATTTAATAAAGGGCTTATTACAAACGCTAACTTAAGTTCTCTTAGTAACTACTTATTCAATGGTTATAACGGTAGTAACGCTCCTGAATATAATTTGACTGATATCGGTATTACTGTTAAAGAAGCATATCAAGGTTTCAACTTAGTGGAAGCTTCATCTATTGATGATATGTTAAAGAACGCTGTTAGTAATTACGATGGCTATGTGACTGATATATCAACCACAAGCTTTGATATTGCTACCTTAAAAGAAAGTGAAATCAATCTCTTCTTAAAATCACAATCATGCTTTGGTATGAAATACTTCTTAAATAGAGAAGTGAGTGAAGGTAATCATAAAGTTAACTATATCGCTTTAGATAATGCCTATATGAATATATATGGTGATACCGCGATTATCTCTGTTGGCCTAAATATCAATGGCTTAGAAACATATGTCACCCTTAAGATGATCATTGATAATAGTAACGCCGATAATAGTAAGTTAGTCTACAAAGTAGACAAAATCTATTTCGGTAAAGAAAGTGAAGGATTATTCGTTAGTGATGACACTAAAGATGTTATCTTTGAAACACTCGCAGAATCCGTTAATCAATCTTCTTTCAAGTTTGAAAGAGAAGGTAAAATGACTATCTCATTTGATGCCTTATTAACCACTGCGATTAACGCTATCGATACAAGTTCCGCAATCGGCTTAGCCTATAAAGAATTCTTACAAAATAATGCGACATTCTCTGTCGCGGTTGATGGTAATGCTGTGACTGATAACTCTTCAGTTAAAATCGTTGCTACTAGAAGTTAAATATTAGCGAATATATCGTGAATACAGTCTGTGATTTCATCGCAGACTTTTTCATATCTTCCTGTATACCAAGGATCTTCTATCTCGTATATAGATGGTGTGTATTTATTAATACGATAGATAATACCTTTATGGTTATCTAATTGTCTAAGTAATGAATAATAGTTTTCATCATCCATACAAAAGATATAATCCGCATTTTCATAATCTACTTGTCTAATGCGAGTAGCGGCGTGAGGATACATAGGTACGCCTCTTCTATATAATTCTCTTTTCATTGGAGGATAGACATCGTTACCGATTTCTTCAGAAGATGTCGCTCTTATAAGAATATTAAATTCTTTATCTCTATTTATTTCTTTTAAGTATTGTTTAGCAATAAAAGCCGCAGCAGGGCTACGGCATATTGAACCATGACAAACAAAGATAATGGTCTTCATGACTATTCTAATTCAACTGCGCCTGTATATAGTTGATAGTAGGCGCCTTTCTCTGCAATTAAGGATTCATGATTACCTCTTTCGATAATCTCACCTTTATCTAAAACAAGAATATAGTCAGCATTTTGAATAGTGCTTAATCTATGGGCAATAACAAATGTTGTTCTTCCTTTCATTAATTGATCCATACCTTTTTGCACTAAGCGTTCAGTACGAGTATCAATAGAAGATGTTGCTTCATCAAGAATCATAACAGGAGCATCAGCGATAGCCGCTCTAGCGATAGAGATTAATTGTCTTTGACCTTGAGATAAGTTACTTCCATCACCAGAAAGCATAGTGTTGAAGCCTTGTGGTAATCTCATAATAAAGTCATATGCATTAGCGATTTTCGCTGCTTCATAGACTTCTTCATCAGTCGCGTCTAATCGACCATATCTAATATTGTCCATGACTGTACCAGTGAACAAGTTCACGTCTTGTAAAATCACGCCTAAAGAGTGACGTAAGTCGTCTTTCTTAATCTTATTGATATTTATGCCATCGTAACGAATTTTGCCATCAGCAATGTCATAGAAACGGTTAATCAAGTTAGTAATAGTGGTCTTACCCGCGCCAGTCGCACCCACTAAAGCGATTTGTTGACCTGGGTGAGCGTAAACACTAACGTTTTTAAGAACAGTCTTCTTACCATCATAGGAGAAATCGATATCATCGATAACAATATCGCCTTTAAGTTCAGTATATGTAATCGTGCCATCCGCTTTATGAGGATGTTTCCAAGCATAGTCTCTAGTTCTTTCACTAGTTTCTTCAAATGTACCATCTTCATGGTATTTGATATTCACTAAAGTGACATAACCATCATCCGCTTCAACGACTTCATCTAATAAGTCAAAGCATCTTGATGCACCAGCGGTACCCATGACAACGAATGTCACTTGTTGAGAGAAGTTAGAAATATTTTGTGTAAACATTCTCGATAACATTAAGAATGGGACAAGTAAGGTACTATAGAATGCTGTGGTATCAACAACCTTCATACCAGAAAGTGATAAGTTTTGTGCTCCTGGCGTGAGATAAAGAATACAGCCAACAATTGCAATAATAACGTAGATGAAGTTACCAATGTTACCATTGATTGGCATCATAATATTACCAGCGATATTCGCCGCTGTTGAGTTGTTATATAATTCGTCATTAACTTTCTCAAAGTCTTTTAAGCTATCTTCTTCGTGAGTAAAGACTTTAATGACTTTTAGGCCAGTAATACTTTCTTCAATATTGCCTTCAACTTTACCAATGCTCGTTTGTTGCGCCACAAAGAAACGTGAAGCACGTCCACCAACAATCTTAGTGTTGAAGAACATGGCGATAGTGCCAGCAATAACAACCAAAGTCATCCAAATAGAGAAGGATAACATCACAAATAAACAACCAACAACTGTAATACCAGTAGAGATGATATTTGGTAATGATTGCGAGACTAATTGTCTAATAGTGTCGATATCGTTAGTGTATAACGACATAATGGCACCGTTTTGATGTGTATCAAAATATTTGATAGGAAGCTTTTGCATGTGGGAAAACATCTTATTACGGAAAAGATTCAAATACTTTTGTGTAACAATCGCCATTGTTCTAGTCCATGTCCATGAACAAAGAACACCCACTAAATAGATGATGCCTAAAGCAACCACTAAGGTTACTAAGTTAACACCTTTAAGAGGAATACCACCTAATAAGGAGATATCAAATGAACCAGTGAGGATATTAACATCCGCTAAAGGATCCATCTTCATTGGAATAGCCTTTGTTAATAAGTCAGTAATCATACTAGCGAAGACTGAACCACTTAAATTAACAAAGATAGAAAGGATAAGAGTGACTAAGGAAATAATTAATTCAAGCTTAAAGTTTTTCCAAAGTGATTTAACTAAACGCTTAACTGTGCCTTTTTTAGGCTTAGCGTATTGTCTAATACGAGGAGCTGGCATATTAATTACCTCCTTTCTGTGTTTGAGATTGATAAACTTCACGATAAATCTCGTTATTCTCTAATAACTGTTTATGTGTACCAATGCCGTTAATTTCACCGTTATCTAAAACAATGATTTGATCAGCTTCTTCAATAGAGCTAATTCTTTGAGCAATGACAATCTTTGTCATATCTGGTAAATCATTCTTTAAGGCTTTTCTAATTAATCTATCAGTCTTAGTGTCCACAGCGGAGGTGGAATCATCTAAGATTAAAATCTTAGGATTCTTAAGTAACGCTCTTGCGATACATAATCTTTGCTTTTGGCCACCAGAGAAGTTCGCACCACCTTGTTCAACAACTTTATTAAGTCTTTCTTGTGTGGCTTCAATAGTTTCAGACATTTGGGCCACTCTTAAGGCTTTAACGATTTCTTCATCTGTCGCTTCTTTATTACCCCAACGCATATTAGAGGCTACTGTACCACTAAATAAGAAGTTCTTTTGAAGAACTACAGCAACAGAGTCTCTTAGTGTTTTAAGGTCATAACTTCTAACATCATTACCACCCACTAAAACTCTTCCTTCAGTGGTGTCATATAATCTAGAAATTAAGTTAACTAATGTGGATTTACCGCTACCGGTACTACCGATAATACCAATAAATTCACCAGACTTAATATTGATATTTAAGCCATTAACAGCATAACGTTCTGCTTCTTTTTTATACTTAAAGGAAACATTATCAAATACTACTGAACCATCATTAACTTCCATCACTGGGTTTTCTGGATTCTTAATTGTGGGTTCTTCATCTAAAACTTCACTAATACGTCTAATAGATTCAAATGACATGACTAACATGGTGACAATCATAGAAATCATCATGATAGACATTAAGATTTGGATACCATATGTCAGTAAAGCGGACATATCAGAAATAGCTAAACTGCCCCAGTTGAATAAAACAACAGGATTACCATCTCTATCAGTGCCCCAATATGGTTGTGTTTCTTTAAAGATTAATGTGGCCGCGGAGAACATTGTAATTATATAAACAACATGGATAGATGTATTCATTAAAGGTGTCATTAAAGAGACAATTTTTTCTGCTTTAATGAATTCCTTACTTAAGTTATTAGAGGCAGTGGAGAACTTATTATCTTCATAGCCTTCTCTAACATAAGATTTAACCACTCTCATACCAGAAACATTTTCTTGTACAGATTCGTTTAAGGCATCGTATTTCTTAAAGACTCTTCTAAAGATACCCATCGCAAATCTAGCTAAGACCACAAAGATAATACCGATAACAGGAATCGCGGCTACAAAGATCCATGCTAAATTACCACCAACAACAAAAGCCATAATCGCAGAGAAGATAAGCATTAATGGTGCCCTAACAACGATTCTAATGGTCATTGCAAATGAGTTTTGTGTATTAGTGACGTCTGTGGTCATTCTAGTCACTAAACTAGAAGCGTGGAAATGGTCAATATTCTCAAATGAGAAAGATTCAACTTTCTTATATAAATCGTGTCTTAAGTTTTTAGCAAAGCCACTGGCAGCGTAAGCGGCAAATCTACCACCTAAGATACCACAGGTAATAGAAACAATTGCCATTGCTATAATAGCAAAAAAATAAGGTAATAAATCTTGAATAGAATTCTCTGGTTTAAGAATCTTAACAAAGTTTGTCATTACCAAAGGTAAAGCGCATTCAACTGCGGCTTCACCAATCATAAATAAAGGAGTAATAATCGCATATTTCTTAAATTCTCTAACGCTCTTTAGAACTTTAAATATTGATTTAAGCATCTAAATATTCTCCTTTCTTATCATGCTAGAAAATTGTAAAGTTCGATAACGAACTTGTCAATTGAAAAGCAACAATGACTACCAAAGTTGGCGGAAACCCATACAAAAGTTGTATAATATAGGGGCTATGAAAAAGAATTATGATTATTTAATTGTTGGCGCTGGTTTATTCGGCGCGGTGGCCGCTCATGAATTAAACAAACGCGGCTATAAAGTTTTAGTGGTGGAAAAACGTAATAACATCGCTGGAAACATCTACACAGAAGAAATTGAAGGTATCCAAGTTCATAAATATGGACCACATATCTTCCATACCTCTAAAAAAGAAATCTGGGACTATGTTAATCAATTTGCCAAGTTCAACGATTTCATCAACATGCCTTTAGCCTATTACAAGGGCAAGTACTATAACATGCCATTCAACATGAACACATTCCATCAAATTTTTGGAGTGGATAAGCCAGAAGAAGCTAAGGCGTGTATCGAAAAAGAGATCAAAGCGGCTAATATTAAGGAACCAAAAAACCTTGAAGAAAAAGCGATCTCTATGGTTGGTACAACTATCTATGAAATGCTCATTAAAGGCTATACCCAAAAACAATGGGGTAGACCTTGTAATGAACTTCCACCTTTTATCATCACTCGTTTACCAGTGAGATATGAATATAACAACAACTACTTTAATGATATTTATCAAGGTATCCCAATTGGTGGCTACACCAAATGGATTGCTAATATGCTTAAGGGCATTGAAGTAAGATTAGGTGTTGATTATTTAGAGCATAAAGATGAATTAAACGCTCTCGCAGATGAAATCATCTATACCGGTGAAATCGATAAGTTCTTTGACTATAAGTTAGGCGCTCTTGAATGGAGATCACTTAGATTCGAAGAAGAAATCATCGATAAACCTGATTACCAAGGTAATGCTGTTGTTAACTATACAGAATATGAAGTGCCATATACCCGTATCGCGGAACATCAATACTTTGAACCAGGACAAAAGCATAATAAGACAGTCATCACAAAAGAATACTCTAAGACTTGGACTTTAGGGGACGAAGCATATTATCCACTTAATAATGAGAAGAATAGTGTGCTATACTTAAAATATCAAGAATTAGCCAAACAAAATCCACATATTCATTTCGGTGGTCGTTTAGGTACCTATTCTTATTACAACATGGACGTGGTAGTAGAGAAGGCACTTCAATTAGTAGAGAGCCTTCTTAACTAAGTAACTTGCATAAATACTCAACTTTACTATAATGTTTTAAGGCTGAAGTGCCGTGTTTAATAACGAATTATGAAATACATTACATTTACAATTCCTTGCTACAACTCACAAGACTATATGCGCCACTGCATCGATAATCTCGTTGCCGCTGGTGAAGATGTTGAGGTCATCATCGTCAATGATGGTAGTAAAGATGACACAGGAAAAATCGCTGACGAATATGAAAAGAAATACCCAACAATCGTGAAAGCTATTCAAAAAGAGAATGGTGGCCATGGATCAGGGGTTATGGCGGGTATCCGCAATGCACAAGGTATGTTCTTTAAGGTTGTCGATAGTGATGACTGGATTGAAACCAAAGATGTTTTAGACATGCTTGAATTAATCAAACGTCATGAAGCAGAAAAAGTTAATGTCGATTTATATATCACAAACTATGTGTATGAACACGCTGCTGACAATTCACAATTTGTCATGCATTATCGTAAATGCTTACCACCAGAACAAATCATTGCTTGGGAAGATATGAAGCGTGTCAAATTAGAAACAGTCTTCTTAATGCACTCATTAATGTATAGAACTTCTAAGTTAAGAGAATCCAAGATGGAACTTCCTAACCATACCTTCTATGTTGATGACATCTATGCCTATCAACCATTACCATTCATGAAGAAGATCTTCTATCACGATATTGATTTATATCATTACTTCATCGGTAGAGCGGATCAATCCGTTAACTATGGCACAATGTGTAAGAGATATGAACAACAAATGAGAGTGTTCAAAATCATGTTTACAGCCTATAAGTATGATGAAATCATTGAACAACCAAAACACTTAAAGAAATACATGTTCAAATGGTTAATGACAATATGTGGCATTACCATTATGACCATTGTTGGCACTAAAGAAGATAAAAAGAAACGTTGGAAAGTGTTCCATGAATACTTCGACGAACTTAAAGGACTCGATAAGAAACTCTATAACAAGATTAGACATCGTTCCTTAGCATGCTTTGCCTTCAACTTACCAGGTTATGGTTTAAAGTCATTCGCTAGTAAGAATGGTTATAAAGTTTTCCAAAAGAGATTAAAACTTGGATAATAACAAAGACCTCTCAAATGA
>CAMJEC010000041.1 GCA_946404585.1 uncultured Caryophanales bacterium | reverse complement strand
ATGACACATTAGCGTATGTATCACTGAGCTTATCTTCATCATCAAAGCCGATATATAAAGGGGCATTAAAAGCTTCCACTAAAACATCAACACCACGCATATGGTCAACATGACCGTGTGTTAATAAGATAGCCTTTAGGTTAAGCTCATTTTTCTTAATATAATTAACGATTCCTGGATATTCTTTAGCGGGATCTATGACAACACAGTTATTATCGGAGTCGATTAAAAGATACGTATTAGCGTATAATTCATCCACACCTTCATATATAAAAGGAACTACTTTAATCATAGGCACAAAAAAATAGGCACAGGCCTATTATTTCTTTTTCTCACGATGGAGAGTAACTTTTTTGCAACGTGGGCAATACTTCTTTAATTCTAAACGATCAGCGTGTTTCTTTTTATTTTTAGAAGTGAGGTAATTTTCCTCGCCACATTCTGTGCATTTAAGTGTTAATGAGATTCTATCATCTTTGCTTGCCATTTGATTTTCTCCTTCAAAGTCGCTTAAATATCTTACCACAGGTAAAATATAATGCAAATATATTTTTTATGAATAAACTAGGTTATAATACTGGCATATGAAACGAACAGAAACTAGACAAGCAAAGATTGGACGTATCACCATCGGTGGTCAGAACAAAGTTTTAATCCAATCAATGTGCAAACATAAGACTTCTCACGTTGAAGAAGTCGTTAAAGAAATTAACGAATGCGCGAAATTAGGCGCAGATATGATGCGTGTCTCCATCCTCGATGAAGAAGACGCTCAAGCGATTAAAGAAATTAAGAAGCAAATTAAGATTCCATTAATTGCTGACATCCATTTTAATGGTGACTTCGCTATCCAAGCGATTAAAAACGGTGTTGATAAGATTAGACTTAATCCTGGAAACATTTCTGATGAAGCAAAAATTAAAGAAATCGTTGAACTCGCCAAGAAAAAACATGTTGCTATAAGAGTGGGCGCTAACTCTGGATCAGTCAGCCAAGAATTCGCTGACGCCGATATTCCATTAGCCCATAAGCTTCTCTTATCCGCAAAGAAACAAGTTCAAATTCTAGAGAAATATGATTTCCATGACATTGTGATTTCTTTAAAGGCCAGCAATATTAAAGAAACAATCAATGCCTATGAACTCGCAAGCGAGTTATTCCCATATCCATTACACATTGGCATTACCGAAGCGGGACCATATGATTTATCAGTTATTAGAAGTACCGCTGGTTTAGCGCCTCTTCTTTTAGAAGGAATAGGGGATACCATTAGAATTTCCATTACTGGAGATGCTCAATCTGAAGTCATTGCCGCGAAGCGTTTACTCCATGACTGTGGATTATACGAAAATTATCCTACATTTATTTCTTGTCCAACATGTGGTAGAACCCAAGTTGATGTCAAACCATTAGGCGCGAAAGTCTTTAAGTATCTTGAAGACAATAGTATCAAGCTTACTGTCGCAGTTATGGGTTGCATCGTCAACGGGCCAGGTGAAGGTAAGAGCGCGGATATCGGTATCGCGGGTGGCAAAGGTCAATATGTCATCTTCAAAAAAGGCCAAGTCATAAAAAAAGTGTCAGAAGACGAAGCTTATGACGCTTTAATTAAAGAAATAGATAGTTTACGCTAAATATTTATTCTTCCAACCATCAATGAATTTCTCGTCCCTTAACATTCTGATTTCATCAAAGTAAGGGGCTTTTTCATTAATGTAAGGAGTCTCTAAGATTTTGGGAATATCTCTTAACAATGGGTGATTAGCGAGTTTGCAAAGGGCATCAAAACCAATTTCGCCGTATCCTAAGTTCTCATGACGGTCTTTATGCGCGCCTCTGATGTTCTTAGAATCGTTCACATGGACCACTAAAAGGTGCTTTAAACCGATGATTCTATCAAACTCGGCTAATAAGTCGTCGACTTCGTTTACATCGTAGCCAGCGTCATGTACGTGGCATGTATCAAGGCAAACGCCTAAACGTTCTGGATACTTGCAGTTATCAAGAATCTTTTTGACATCTTCAAAGCAAGTACCGATTTCAGAACCTTTGCCCGCCATAGTTTCTATGGCTATACGCACATCAGTGCCATCTTGAGCTAAAACTGTATCTAAGTTTTCCACTAAGTTCTTAATGGCTTCTTCAGAACCAAGGCCTAAATGGTTACCTGGATGAAGGACAAGAATCTTCGCACCAAAGGCGTGTGTTCTTCTAAGTTCATTTGTTAATGTCTTAAGAGTTAATTCTAAAAGATCAGGACGGCTCTTATTTGCAGGATTCATGATATAGGGAGCATGAACGACGATTTTACTTTCGTCAAAACCTTGCTCTTTGAGCAAAGCGCGTCCTTCTTCAATCTTAAGGTCGTTTAAAGGCTTACGGAATGTGTTTTGTGGCGCGCCTGTATAGAACATAAATGTTGTAGCGCCATAGCTAATGGCTTCTTTAACGCTGCCTAGATAATAATCTGGGCCGTTCATGCCGACGTGAGAACCAATTAATAAATCCTTAGCCATAATTATTTCTCGATTCTAATATCTTTAATAACAACAGCTTCAAGAGGTCTATCGTTTGGGCTTGTTCTCACTGATGCAATAGCATCAACGACTTCAATACCTTTGGTAACATGACCAAAAGCCGCATATTGACCATCTAAGAACTCACCATCTTTATGCATAATGAAGAATTGGCTACCAGCGGAGTTTGGATCCATAGCTCTAGCCATGGAAATAACGCCTCTTTTGTGACTGATTGGGTTATTAACGCCGTTTGCGGCAAATTCGCCTTTAATGCAATAACCAGGACCACCTGTGCCATTGCCCTTTGGGCAGCCACCTTGAATCATGAAGCCTTTGATGACACGGTGAAAGGTTAATCCCTTATAAAATCCCTTGTCAGCAAGCTTCACAAAGTTATCAACGGTGATAGGCGCTGTTTCCCTGTCTAATTCGACTTCGATTGTGCCATATTTGTTAATTTCAATGATTGCTTTCATATTTTAAATATCTCCTATATATCTCCGATATAGTTTTACTAATAAATTACTATTTTATTACTTCAGGCATTTCCTCGTGATCCACCATTAAAACGTTCAATGTTGGGTCAATTTCAAGGAGGATTTTCTTCATTTGTGGCATGAAGACACGCTCAACTTCATGAGGAACATCTAAGTAATTGAACTTCTCACAAACGATTGCCCTTCTCACATGATGAGGAGCGTCACCTGATATATAAATATCACAGCCTTCATCTCTAGCGATGAACCAGTCACGAGAACCGCCACCACCGATAATGCCAACTTTCTTAATGTTTTGGTTACCTTCTTTGATTAATAAAGCGTAGTCAACGTTAAGACTTGCTTTAGCAAGCTTAGCGAATTCATCAATTGGCATCGCTTCTTTAAGTTCACCAATGCGCATACAATAGTCTTTCTCTTCTGGGCAATAAACGTTTTGTAGGCCAAGAAGTTCTGCTAAAGCATCATTCATGCCGTCCTTACCGGAATCAAAATTTGTATGCATACTATAGACAGGTACGCCTAAGGCGTCTATCTCATTAGAGAGTTGTTCTTTAAGCTTATCCCATTTAAATACCTTGGCTTTGGTGCCATAGATAAATGGATGATGAGTAATAATTAAGTCTGGTTTATTCTCTTTTACCAAAGGTAAGACTTCATAGTCAAAGTCTAAGCAGAGCAAAATGCTATGGACTTCTTCAGGTAACTTACCTGTCATTAAACCAACATGGTCATGATAAAACTTCGCGTAGCGTTTGGGGAAACGTTTAGAAAGTTTTAAAAGGAGTTTTCTTGTGTTCATAGATATCTCTCCAACTTATGCTTTTCCGCATTAAGAGTGTCGATTCTTGCTTGTGGAAGGTTTCCACTAGCGATGATATTATCGATTTCACTGATGCGGCTTTGGTATTTTTCTTTGAAAGCCGCACTCTTTTCACGTCTTAAGATTGGCCCAAATTCTAGATCTTCATCACCAATGACTGCACTATCAGCTTTGATGAATTTAACGATTTCATAGAAAATGCCATCTTCTTTAACAATTTGTTCATCCGCAATAGCGAAGCCCATTTGGCAAATTTCTTTTCTTGCTAAAGGGACTGCACTATGTGCATCGATGATAATTGTTTGAACGCTAATGAGCTTTTCAGGATGCGCTTTTAAGATTTTCACAATCGTTTGACCGCCCATTCCAGCAATGACTATAGTACCGACATCACGAGTGATATCTTTAATGCCATCGCTGAACAAAGGTGTGATTTTATCATTAACATGATATCTAATCAGATTAGCGCGTAATCTTTCAAATGGACCTTCTTTATTTTCGACCGCATAGCCCTTTTGGACTTTACCAGATTGCACTAAAGCAATCATGAGCTTACCATGATCGCTACCGATATCGGCCACCACTGAGTTTGGGACCATATCATGAATGATTTTCAAACGTTTGGATAATCTAATCATTAAAGTTTTTCCTTGTAGTCACCTAATCTTTTTGAACGAGTTGGGTGTCTGAGTTTCTTGATAGCCTTAGCTTCAATTTGACGGATTCTTTCACGAGTAACGCCAAATTCACGACCAACTTCTTCAAGAGTTCTTGGTCTATTATCGTCTAAACCATAACGGAGTCTAATGACTCTTTCTTCTCTATCGCTTAAATCTTTAAGGATGGAATAGAGTTCTTCTTTTAAGAGTTGTCTGGTGGTGAAATCCACTGGTGATTCACTTTCCTTATCTTCGATAAAGTCACCTAAGTGGGAATCATCTTCTTCACCAATTGGAGTTTCTAAAGAGACTGGTTCCATAGCGATTCTTTGGATTTCACGGATTCTCTTCGCGCTTAATTCGCCATTCATTGCTTCAGATATTTCTTCCGCAGTTGGTTCACGACCATAATCTTGAATGAGTTGTCTTTGGATACGAGTCATCTTATTGATGGTTTCAACCATGTGGACAGGAATACGAATGGTTCTAGCTTGGTCAGCAATCGCACGTGTAATTGCTTGACGAATCCACCATGTGGCATAGGTTGAGAACTTATAGCCTTTGGTGTAATCAAATTTATCGACAGCCTTCATTAAACCGAGGTTACCTTCTTGGATTAAATCCAAGAATAACATACCTCTACCAACATAGTGTTTAGCGATGTTAACGACTAAACGTAAGTTAGCGTTGATTAATGTTTGTTTGGCTTCTTCATCACCTTCTAAAATCTTCTTGGCTAAGATTGGTTCATCTTCCGCTTTTAAAAGGTCGTATTTACCGATTTCTTTAAGATACATCTTGACTGAGTCATTGATGCGGACTTCACTACCGAGATAATCGATATCGATGTCTTCTTCCGCTTCTTCGCCATCTTCTTCGGCAAAGAAATCGTCATCTGGTTCTTCGTCAAGATTGATCTTGCTTTCATCAAAGTCTTCATCAAAGTCTTCGTCATCTTCTTCATCATCAGAGATCACTTCAACACCATTTTCTTTGAAGAAATTGATTAAATCTGCAATTGTGTCATCATCTAAATCAAATTGATTTAAAGCATCATAAATATCGCTTTGGTCAATAATGCCTGATGATTTGGCTTTCTTTAAAAGAGAGTTCTTAATATCATCAAGTGAGAGGATTTCACCATCTTCATCATAGATGCTTTTAACTTTCTTTTTCTTTTCGAGCTTTGGAGAACTTGGTGCTCCTTCGCTGACTTTTGGGCGGCCTCTCTTTTTTGGCTTATCTTCTAAGACCGCTTCATTTTTTTCTAATTTTTTTCTACCCATAAATCAATGCCCCTTTCATTGCTTTATTTAAAATAAAGATTAAATGTTTTTCTTACGTAACCTCCGACGATTGTAGTCAGAAAGAATACGCGCTTTCTCTTTAGGATCTTTGCCCTCAAGAGATTGTTCAAGTGTGTCATTTTCAAAGATCTTCTCTTTTTCTTGGTTAATGACCTCTTGTAAGTTCACAAGTAAGCTCTCATCACACTTGTCTGGATGGTTTCTCTCTAAATAGAGAGTGGAAATCTGATTAATCAGGAGATCCTTTTCTGGTAAGTCGCATGTTTCTAGTGAAGAAATGAGGTCCACTGGCACAAAGTCCTCATGTTCATGGGCGTACTCAATCAAGAAATTGGCGATGATGCGGTACGTCTCATCATAGAAACCACCGATATTTTGCTCATAAAAGGCCACTGCTTGCGGATTTGAGAGCATTTGGTATAAAAGCTCACGCTCCGCAAATTCGAGCCTCCTAAGTATCTTTTTTTCAGGATGATATTCATTAATGACTTGCTTAAAGTTTGTTTCCGTTGGTTTCTTGCGGGCAGTTTTAAGAATATTCCTAATAGCATCAGGTGCAAAACCGGTGATATTTGCGAGTTTATTAATATAAGTATCGAGTTCAAGCTGTGAACGGATGGCAAGTAAGACTGGAATGAATTCATTAATCAACTGTGTCTTCTGTTCAGTAGTTTGAAGTGGATTGGTGTTCATGTAGTAGTTCAAGATGAAGTCCACTCTAGAGACAAGCTTATTTAAATAAGCATTGAGCGCCATCGCTCCATCACTATTTAAGATTTCATCTGGGTCTTTAGTGCTGTTTTGATTATCAACAATACGGACATTTAAACCAGCCTTAGCTAAATCATTAGCGATGCCCATTGTGGCTTTTTGACCAGGAAGGTCACCATCAAGGCAAAGCCTTATCTCAACATTAAGCGCCCTTAAGAGTCTAATGTGTTCAGCGGTTAAGGCTGTACCCATTGTGGCTACGCATGATTCAATACCAATGCGATATAAGGCAAACACATCCATGAAACCTTCTAAAACATAGATATAACCAGCGATACGCGCTTTTTCTTTAGCGTTATGGTAGTTATAAAGAATGTTTGATTTGTGGAACAAATAAGTTTCAGGAGAGTTCACGTATTTGGCCTCTGGCCCTGGTGCAATACGTCTAGCGCTGAAGCCCACGACTTCACCATTGGTATCAAAGATAGGGAAGATAACACGACCTTGGTTACGGTCAGCATAGACACCATTAATGTTATTAGCAACACCTGTATCTTCTATAGTCTTTAAGGAATTGCCTTTTTCTTCAAGGAAGCGGCAAGTGGCTTTGCCATCTTTAAAGGCATAGCCTAACATGAACTTACTACGTAAATCAGCGTCTAGATGGCGTTCATTGAAGTAGTCTAAGCCCGCTTTTCCTTCTGGTGAGTTCAAAGCGTATTGATAATAAACAGTTAAATCGTGAAGGCACTTAATGAGTGGCACTCTCTTTGGATCCACGACTTTAGTTTCATGGATATCGCTTAATCTTGGATCATGATAATCACAAATTTCCGCGACTTTCTTTAAGGCTTCTCTAAAAGAGAGATGCTCATATTTACTAACGAAACCAATAGCGTTACCACTAGTACCACACACAAAGCACTTGAAGATTTGAAGTTCAGGTGAGATGTGCATGGATGGGTTAGTATCATCGTGGAATGGGCATTTAGCGAGATAATCCTTACCTTTTCTAACTACAGGCAAATACGCGGATACCACTTTTACGATATCAGCGTGTTTAAGGACGTCTTTTACTAAACTATCATCAAATGCCATATAATAAATTATACTTTCACTAAATTTCTACTAATTTCCTACTTGTTTAGAAGAAGACTTTTTCTTCCAAGTAAGCCTTTAATTGTTCGATTGGTAAACGGATTTGTTGCATGGAATCACGTTCACGGATGGTCACTGCACCATCGTTTTCGGTATCAAAGTCAATGGTAATGCAGAAAGGTGTACCAATCGCATCTTGTCTTCTATAACGTTTACCGATGGAACCGGTATCATCATAGATGACGTTGAAATACTTGGCTAAGTTTTGTTCGATTTCACGCGCCTTAGCTTCAAGCTTTTTGCTTAATGGTAAGACCGCGGCTTTAAATGGCGCAACGGCTGGAGAAAGATGCATAACGATACGAGTATCGTTTTCACCAACTTGTTCCTCATCATAAGCATCACATAATGTCATTAAAACCAAACGGTCTAAGCCGACTGATGGTTCAATACAATATGGAACATATTTTTCGTTTGTTTCTGGATCTAAATAATCAAGAGCTTCACCACTATATTTGATATGACGGTTTAAGTCATAGTCAGTTCTATCGGCGATACCCCAGATTTCACCCCAACCGAATGGGAATAAGTATTCAATATCAGTTGTGGCTTTACTATAGAAGGCTAATTCTTCTGGTTCATGGTCTCTATAGCGGAGATTCTCTTTCTTGATTCTTAAGGAATCAACGAAGTTTAAGCAATATTGCTTCCAGTAATCAAACCACTTGAGGTCATCACCTGGTTTACAGAAGAATTCCATTTCCATTTGGTCAAATTCACGTGTACGGAAGGTCATTTGTCCTGGTGTGATTTCATTTCTAAATGCACGACCAACATTACAAATACCCATTGGTAATTTACGACGTGTCGCTCTTAAGACATTCTTAAAGTTAACAAACATGCCTTGAGCGGTTTCTGGTCTTAAATAGACAGTGGATTTGCTATCTTCAGTGACACCAACATGTGTCTTGAACATCATGTTAAATTGACGAATGTCAGTGAAGTTTTCACTACCACAGTTAGGACATTTAACGTGATTATTTCTAATAAAATCCATCATTTGGTCATTGGTCATACCATTGACATCAGCTTCTGGGAACTCACTCTCAATGAGTTGGTCCGCTCTGAAACGTTGCTTACAGTGTTTACAGTCAATGAGGGGATCATTGAATGTTGAAACGTGACCGGTTGCTTCCCAAACTTTTGGGTTCATTAAAATCGCGGCATCAATGCCCACGTTTGTGGTGCTTTCTTGAACGAACTTCTTCCACCACATTTTACGGATGTTTTGTTTAATTTCGCTACCAATTGGGCCGTAGTCCCAAGTGTTGCTTAAACCACCATAAATCTCTGAGCCTTGAAAATAAAAACCAGAGACAATGAAATGATTACATAGTTTATCGAATTCAAATTTACTCATTTATGTATACCCCTCTAAATAATTCGCACGGGGAAAAGAATACATTTTTAGGGAATTGTTGTCAACCTATTATGAGTGTTATTATCTCTTATTTGCTATCTATTAGCAAGCGCATATTCTTGAAGTGATAGCCGAAAGCTTCTTCAATATAATGCGTGAATTTATCGAATAAAAGTAAGAGATCTTCAGTTTTATAATCACTACTTTTTAAGTGAAAATCAGGACAATTTACAATTTTTCTTAAAAGAATCATTTGTTCTTTAGACATATCTCTTTCCATCTCTGGTTGATAGCAATCTTCACAGATAAAGCCACCATCATTAAAAGAGAATGTGACGATATTATTTGTTCTACCACAGAGAACGCAACGATTAACTTCGAGTTGGAAGCCACCGATTCTCACAGCGTGGGCCATGAACTGTAATAAGGTCATGAGCCA
>CAMJEC010000040.1 GCA_946404585.1 uncultured Caryophanales bacterium | reverse complement strand
CGCAAAGTAAATAACTGCATCACTTATGCCTTCTTTTTTATATTTGAAGAGCAGTTCGCGATTTGTAGACATTATTATTCGCCCGCCATTTTTGCGGATTGATCGTAGTGAATTAAAGCTTCAATGATTTCATCTAATTCACCTTCAATGACGCGGTCTAATTTTTGAATTGTGAAACCAATACGGTGGTCAGTAACACGGTTTTGTGGATAGTTATAGGTTCTAATCTTTTCACTTCTTTCACCAGTACCGATTTTTAAACGACGTTCGTTACCGATTTTTTCTTGCTGTTCTGCAAGCATATTAGCGTACATCTTTGTACGTAACATTTGCATGGCAATCTCTCTATTTTGGATTTGAGATTTTTCAGTTTGGCACGCCACAACTGTACCAGTTGGGATGTGGGTAATACGAACTGCTGATTCGGTCTTATTAACGTTTTGACCACCCGCACCTTGTGAGTGATATGTATCGACTTGTAAATCGTTAGGATTAATTTGAATATCAATTTCTTCCGCTTCAGGCATGACTAAGACGGTCGCGGTACTTGTATGAATACGGCCTGAGGCTTCAGTCTTTGGCACACGTTGAACACGGTGCGCGCCACTCTCGAATTTTAATTTTGAGAAGACACGGCTACCACTTATCTTGAAAGAAATGAGGGCAAAGCCACCAGATTCGGATGGGTTTTCATCGAGTATTTGAATCTTCCAACCTTGGGCTTCAGCGTATCTTGTGTACATTCTGAAAAGGTCGCCCGCAAAGATGTTAGCTTCATCACCACCAACAGCACCTCTAATTTCAACGATAATGTTTTTGTCATCATTAGGATCTCTAGGAAGGAGCATTTCTCTTAAATCTTCGACGAGTTTCTCTTGTTCAGCTTCAAGGCGTTTGATTTCTTCTTTGCCCATTTCCGCTAAATCTGGATCAGAATCATGTGCCATCTCTTTCGCGGCTTCAATATCTTCTTCATTCTTTTTATATTGATTAAAAGCAGCAACTTGAGGATCCAAGTTAGCTCTTTCTTTTGATATTTCTCTAAATTTAGAGATGTTTTTCATGATGTCATCACTGACGAGTTCTTCATCTATTTCTTTAAGACGTTTTTCGGCAGCAATGAGACGTTGACGCATGCTTTCTTCCATAATAGTTTCCTCTGACCGTTAAGTATTGTAGCACAACTCATGTATAGCACAAAGAGAGAAATATTTCCATTAATAGAATATTAACATTTTATAAGCGAAGGTTTTGGTATATACTTATCACAGGTGATTTTATATGGCTTATAAAGCATTATATCGAACATATCGTCCTAGCACTTTTGAAGAAGTCGCTGGACAAGAACATATCGTCAAGACTTTAAAGAACGCTTTGGCGACCAGAAAGTTAGCTCACGCCTACCTATTCGCAGGCCCTCGTGGTACAGGTAAGACCACAATGGCAAAGTTATTAGCAAAAGCTCTTAACTGTGATGAAGGTATTGGCTGTCAGTGTAACGAATGTAAAAACTGTAAAGCAATTATTGATGGTACTCATCCTGATGTTATTGAATTAGACGCCGCTTCTAATAATGGTGTTGATGAAATCAGAGAGTTAATTGATAAGGTAAAATATGGCACAATCTTAGGCCGTTATAAAGTTTATATTATCGACGAAGTTCATATGCTCTCAACAGGTGCGTTTAACGCTCTTTTGAAGACCTTAGAAGAGCCACCAGAACATGTCATCTTTATTTTGGCCACAACTGAACCACATAAAATCCTTCCTACTATTCTTTCTCGTTGTCAAAGATATGACTTCACTAAATTAAGTGATGACGATATTAACAACAGACTTAAGAGTGTTTTAGAAAAAGAAGGCATTGCCTATAACGAAGAAGCTATCAAAATCATCATCTCTTTAGCGGATGGTGGTATGCGTGACGCTTTATCAATCTTGGATCAAGTATTAGCCTATTCTGGTAACAAACTAGAAGTTCAAGACATTTTAGATATTTTCGCTCTTGAATCAAAAGAAGAGAAAATTGCCTTATTAAATGCGATTATCAATAAAGATGTTTCTGATGTCTTACAAAGAATCAATCGTTATGTTTCTTTAGGCACCGATATTAAGAGATTGACTGACGACTTATTATTAATATTAAAGGATATATTGATTTATCAATCTTCCCGTAATGTTGATTGTTTAGAAATCTTAACAGAACAAGAAGCCGCTTCATTCTTTAAGGGCTTAGATATTGATGAAACATTAAAGATGATTGATATCATTATGGCCGCACAAAAGGACTATAAGACTGTTAACTCAATCATCCCATTATTTGAAGTCACAATTCTTAAATTAGTGGCCACCAAGAAAGATGGTCATCAAAGCGCTCCACAACCAAAACCAGTGGAACCTGTATATGAAAAGCCTACTCCTGCTCCAGTAAGTAGACCAGCACCACAACCAAGACAAGAACCTGCTCCAGCACCTAAACAAGAAGAAATTATTTCTTTACTTGATCAACCTGAGCCAGAGCCAGAAAAGGCTCCAGAAATTGTCCTTTCTAAAGATGTATTAACAATTAAGAACACCAAGAAAGATGGTTCATTCTTCATTGATGATGACTTAATGCTCGATATCATGGTTATTTCCAAGAAAGACATTAAGAATTCATTAATCGATAACTGGTCATCTATTAAGAGAATCATTACTCATCCTGAATTAGGTAGAGCCGCGGCAATGTTAGCGGATGGTCATCCATTAGTCGCTTCACAAAAGATTTTAGTGGTCGAATATCAATTCCCTAACATCACTGAAAAAGCTAATTTATTAGAAAACCAAGAAGCCATTCAAAACGTCATTCAAACTGTTTTCAATAAGAAAATGTTTGTCTACGCAGTAAGTAGAAAAGACTCAATTAGATGGCAACAACACTACATGAATAGTTATCAACTTGGTAAATTACCAAAACCAGATACAATCAACATAGAATTCGAAGGAGAATAACACTATGAACATGCAACAAATGATGGCGCAAGCCCAAAAGATGCAAAGAGAACTTAGAAAAGCACAAGCCGAATTAGCCGCGAAAGAATTCAAAGTCGCTAAAGGTGGCGCTGTGACAGTTACAGTTCTCGGTAATAAGGAAATCAAAGCTATCGAAATCGATAATGATGCTTTTGATCCAGAAAACAAAGAAATGATTCAAGATATGATTGCTTTAGCAATTAATGAAGCCATGGCTAAAATTGATGAAGAAAGTGAAGCCATTAACGAACGCATTACTGGCCAACCTGGAGGTTTCGGCTTCTAATTATGGAAAAGTTAAAGGCTCTTATTCGTTTAGAAGAATCTTTAGCTAAATTGCCAAGTGTTGGTCGTCGTAGCGCGGAACGTATGGCGTATGCGATGCTCAATATGGAAGATGATGACTTAGCGGAGTTTTCTGATGCGATTAAAAACCTTAAACAATCCATACACGTCTGCCCTATCTGTGGCTTTTTAACAGAAGGTGAGAAGTGTGTTATTTGCGATGATTCAGAACGTGATCAAGATACTTTGATGATTGTTTCTTTCCCAAAAGATGTCATCGCTTTTGAAAACGCTGAATATTATCGTGGTTTATACCACGTTTTAAACGGGGTTATCTCTTTAAGTAAAGGTAATGGCGTGGATGATTTAAATATCACTTCATTACTAAAGAGATTGGATGAACACCACTTCAAAGAAGTGATTATTGCCACTAACCCCACAATTGAAGGAGAAACCACCGCTCTATATATCGCTAAATTAATCGAAGGCAAAGTTGATGTTGTCACTAGATTAGCCTATGGCTTACAAATGGGTGGTAATTTAGATTACACCGATGCCTTAACTTTATCTAAGGCCGTCGAAGGAAGAAGAAAATTATAAGAGGTAGCAAGTATGTTTATTACTCTTGAAGGACCAGAAGGATCTGGAAAAACAACCGCAGTTAACTATGCTGTTAGTAAATTAGAGGAGATGGGATATCAAATTGTCCGCACCCGTGAACCAGGTGGTACCCCAATCGCTGAACAAATTCGTAATGTCATTTTGGATAAAGCTAATACTGCGATGGATAAAAGAACAGAGGCTCTTCTTTATGCTGCTTCAAGAAGACAACATCTTGTTGAAAAGGTTTGGCCTGCTTTAAAAGAAGGCAAAATCGTCATTTGTGACCGTTATTTAGATTCTTCCTTAGCCTATCAAGGTGGCGCGAGAGGTTTAGGTGTTGATAACGTCTTAAACATCAATATGTTTGCCACTGAAGGCACATTCCCAGATTTAACGCTTCTTTTTGATATTGAACCAGAGATTGGTTTAGCCAGAATCGCGGCTAATGCAAATAGAGAAGTAAATCGTTTAGATTTAGAAAAATTAGAATTCCATAAAACTGTTAGAAATACATTTTTAGAATTAGCGAAGCGTTATCCAGAACGTTTCGTCATCATTGACGCTAGCAAGAGTCAGGAAGAAGTGGCTAAAGCCACTCTTGATGTGATGCTATCAAGAATATGCAAGTAGAGAAATACCTTAAGAAATATCAACCAGTTATTTATCAAACCTTTGTTAATTCACTTCAAAAAGGTCAACTTTCTCACGCCTATCTCATCTCAGGAACTAATGGTTCACCACTTTTAGATATCGCTAAATTCTTTGCTAAATCTATCTTGTGTGATGACCCATCCCCACTAGCGTGTAATTCTTGCATCACTTGTTTACGCGTTGATGATGATAACTATCCAGACTTTTTCGTTTTTGATGGTAGTAAGGCCACGATTAAAAAAGACGCCGTGACCACGATTGAAAGTTCTTTTGATAAGAAAGCTTTCGAAAATAAAGGTATTAGAATATATATTCTCCACCTCATCGAAAACATGACTATTGAGGCTATTAATAGCATTCTTAAATTCTTAGAAGAACCAGGGCAACAAATCTATGCTTTCTTAACCACGAATAATGAGAATAGTATCTTGCCCACAATTATTTCTAGATGCCAAGTTTTAAGAATGAAATTAATCGATAAGAATATTGTTATTAATGACGCTATCTCCTTTGGAGTGGATAAAAAAGACGCTGAATTATTGTCTTATTTCTATAACGATGGAGAACTCATTAAAGAGATCATTGATGACAAAGAAAATAATGAAGTGTTCTTCAACGCTAAACAGTGTTTTGAAGAAGTTATCCAAGTGATGGATGAAAGTGATAAAGATGCTCTTATCTATTACGTTCAAGGTAATATCTCAAACCAAATTAAGAGCAAAGAAGCCTGTCGTTATTTCATTAATATGCTAGTTATGGCCTTTGAAGATATGATTGCTATTTCTAATGAAAAGCAACCATTCTTAGAAAGTTATGCTACAATATTAGAACATCTTTCCACGAAACTTTCTCATATTAGTGAAAGTTTGATTGAATTATTAAGATGTGCTACCGTGATAAACACTAATGTCAATATCACCCTATTGATTGACCACATATTTTATATCATTACCAAAGAGGACTAATATATGCCAAAAATTGAAGATAATAACCATACACAGATTACTGATCAAAAACACGATTATTCACATTTCGTTGGTGTGAAATTTTTAAACACTCCACGTGCTTACTTTTTTGGCACTACTGATAATAACTATGCTTTGGGTGATAAAGTTGTCGTAGAAACAGTCAGAGGTATGGAATTAGGCACTATTGCCATTGAACCAATTTCCATCGATAAATATGGTAACGGTTTATTCTTAAAACCAATTCTTAGAAAGGCCACTGATGTGGATATCCGTTTGTCCGAAATTAACGAAAAAGATGCAGTATATGCATTAGAAATCTGCCAAGTTGAATCTAAAAAACTCAACTTAGATATGAATTTAATTTCTTGTGAATATACTCTTGATAAATCCAAAGTCATCTTCTCCTATTTGGCGGATGACCGCGTTGACTTCCGTGAATTATTAAAAGTCTTAGCCTCACGTTTAAGAACAAGAATCGAATTAAGACAAATTGGTTCTCGTGATAAAGCCAAAATGATTGGTGGTCTTGGTGTGTGTGGCTTACCACTTTGCTGTTCCACATTCTTGAATGAATTTGATGGTATTTCCATTAATAGAGCCAAGAACCAAATGCTCGCGATTAACATTCCTAAGTTAAGCGGACAATGTGGCAAATTAATTTGCTGCTTAAAATATGAGGACGATGCTTATACCGAAGAGAGGAAGAAATTCCCAGAATTAGGTAGTAAAGCTTTTATCGACAAAGTCGAATATACTGTCACAAACATAAATATTCTTTCTCGTGTGGTAAAGATTGAAAATGACGAAGATATTAAGTTCCTTCCTTTGGAAGATTTTTATAAACAAGTAGGCGCGAATAGGGTGAAAGAAAAACGCTATGAAAAGAAGTAAATCCTACGATAAAAACAATTTGCTCCTTTATCTAGTAGCGACACCTATTGGTAACTTAAAAGAATTCTCTCCTCGCGCTATTGAAGTAGTTAGTGAGGCTGATATTGTCGCTGCTGAAGATACACGTAATGCTCACGATTTGTTAGCCCGTTTTAACATTAAGAAAGAATTGTATTCTTTAAGAGAACATAATGAAAAAGAAGCAAGCAAACACTTAGTTTCCCTTATTCAAGCCGGAAAAAAAGTTGTTTATATGTCTGATGCTGGTTATCCAGGTATTAGTGATCCTGGCTATTTATTAGTGCAAGAATTAATCGCTAATGACATTTGTGTTTCCACTATTTCTGGCTCTTCCGCTTTTATTAATGCTTTAGTGGCATCTGGATTAGAAACTAGACACTTTTTCTTCTATGGATTCTTATCTGCGAAAGATAATGAAGCTAAAGAAGAGATTAGTAACTTAAAAGCTCTTAGAAACACTCTTATCTTCTATGAAGCGCCTCATAGAATCTTAAGAACTTTTAATCTATTAAAAGAAGGCCTCGGAAATCGTAAAGCATGTTTGGCTAGAGAATTAACCAAACTTAATGAAGAATACATTAGAGGCACTCTTGAAGAACTCTCCATGATTGATGAAGATACCTTAAAAGGTGAAATGGTTATTATCGTCGAAGGAAATAACCAAGAAGTGATGATAAAAGACGAGGAAATCACTGCCCGTGTCGCTTATTTCACTAATTTAGGCCTTTCACAAAAAGATGCAATCAATGTTGTCAGTGAAGAGTTTAAAATCAACAAAAACTACATCAAAAAATTACTATTCTAAAACTTATGGATATCGTATTTGCAAAAGATAGGAACAAAAAGCCTAATCCTTTTATGGGATTATGGAAAAAAGTAGTCGAGAAGTTTAAAAACTTCCGCTTTTCAAATACGTTTTATTATTTTCTAATACTCATTGTTATTAGCATTGGCTTTTATATGTTAATGCTCGTACAAAATGGGTTTACTTTAGCCTATGGTGGCGACTATACCGCTCAATATATCCCTATGGGATACCATATTTGGGATTATTATCATGACTGGATTAATACTGGCCACTTTACCTTGTTTGATCCAGAACTATATTTAGGCGCTAACTCATTAGGTTCTAATGCCTATTATGGTTTATTTTCACCATTTAATATCATCATAGTCATCTTGCCAAGAGTCTTTGTGCCTCATAGTGTTGCTATCACATCAATGATTAAACTTGCTTGTGCGGGTTTATTCTTCTCCATTTATGTAAAGAAAGCCTTTAAGGTTAAAGAATCTGTTTCATTTATATGTGGTATAGCCTATGCCTTCTGTGGTTGGGGTGCTTTCTATCTTTGGTATAACAACTACCAAGACATTTTAGTGTTCTTACCAATCGTTTTATTAGGTATTGAAAAGACATTGCAAGAAGAAAAACCATGGGTTTTAGCCTTAGGTGTCTTCTTCCTTGCGATTTGTAACTATGTTTTAATGGTTCCTTATCTTATCACCACTTTCTTCTATGCGATGTTCCGTTTCTTCCAAAGAATTAGAACAAACGATGCAAAGAAGAACTTTAGATTATTAGGATTAGGGTTTGCTGGTTATGCGGTTGGTCTATTAATGGCGGGTTTTATCTTTATTCCAGCCTTTATGGCCACGATGTCATCCCCAAAACTTGATAGTTATTCTTATTTTGGTGAACTTAAGAAATTATTAGCGGCTAAAGACTTCAAATCTTTCTTTCAATTATTATTCTCTTGGAAGAAAGCTCCTGATCAACATGGCCGTATTTTTAGCAATCGTATTTGGTATCCAATTATCGAATTCTTCTTCCCACCAACAACATGTCGTTCATTACCAACTTTAGAGTTATATAACTGGGACTTTGATGATATCGCTGTTTCTTTATGGTGCTATATCCCATTTATCATGTTCTTAGTGCCTGCTTTTATTCAATCAGGTAAGGAAAAGAAATGGTCTCACTACATCGCTTTAGCGTTAATTCTTTTCTCATTATTCACCCCATTTATGTACTACTTAACCATGGGTATGACTAATGCCTATGCAAGATGGACATTAATTGTTCCTGCGGTTTTAATAGCCTATGTTGGCACATATTTAAATAAGATTCCAAACGTTTCTAAATGGCATATCCATATTGGTTATGCATTTGCCTTAATTGGTATTATTGTCTCTTGGATTTTGACAGAACATATTGCGGTTAAAGAACCTAAGAATGGCAGTGACTTTATGTACCGCTTTGTGGAAGGCAATTTTAACTTCACCACCCTAGCGTTCATTCTTATGATTGTCTATACAACAGCGGTTTGGATTGTCTTGTTCTTAATCTATAACAAGAAAGCATTCTTTATCGTTGTGACCGCGCTTGTATCCGCAGAAGCTATTGCAGTTGGTAACTTTGTTACTTGTGGCCATGGCTATGATGGTACACATAATAATGGTTACGCTGTCAACGAGAGATTTAGAAAAGTTTTAACACAAGTACAAAAGACCGATAAATCATTTTATAGAGTCTATACCTCTATCGGTGATGCCTGGAGCATTAACAATAGCTTTATCAATGGCTATAACTCTGGCAGTTTCTTCCATTCCTTATATAACTTCGAAATCGATGATTTCACAATGTGGAATGGTTTAAGAGATGGTAGAAAAGCTGTTGCTGGTAGTTATCGTGGTAAGTACCAAGACTTAGATAATTTGTTAGGGGTTAAGTACTACTTTATCAGCAAAGCAAAGAGCATGTATAACAATATCGAGGCAAATAATAAAGGTGGATATTTAGCTAACGTCCCTCATGATTTTGAAGAAATGAAGGAATTAGAAACAAGTGAATACAAGGTTTATCAAAACAAAAACATGAATGCCTTTGGTCATGCTTATGACACGATTTATGATGGTGAATTAGTGGGTGATGTCGCTAGATATGATGTTACTTGCATTAAGAATGGCATTACCTTAGCCAATATGGCCGCAGTTTCTAAAGAAGACGCTGAAGAGATTAAGTCTGATAGCATTAGTGTAGTAAGTGAAAAACCTGAAGTTCCTTCTGTTCAATCACTCTATAAATCAATCGATTATAGACACGCTGTTTACAATGTTG
>CAMJEC010000039.1 GCA_946404585.1 uncultured Caryophanales bacterium | reverse complement strand
GCATCTTAGCCATCTTACAGTTTGGACATGTCTTTGTGGCGAATAATAAGATTTCATTGCAAACAGCTTTTTCTTCTTGTTCGTCTTCGACTTGGCTACCTAAAACGTCAGTGATTTTATGTGTGAGTTTAGATTTCGCAGGTTCATAAACTTTACGGTGTTGGAATTCTTCTGTCTTACCATCATTCCAGTTTTGGACTGGTCTATAGTAACCAGTAATACGGGAATAGACTTCAGTTCTCTTACCACATTTTGGACAGACATATTGTTCACCAGTGATATAACCGTGGTCTTTACATACAGAGTATGTAGGAGACATTGTGTAATATGGGATGTGGTAGTTTTCTGCGATCTTTCTAACAAGATTCATACAGGACTTCCAGCTTGGTAATTTTTGACCTAAGAAGCAGTGGAAGACTGTACCAGAAGTATATAAGGTTTGTAAGCCATCTTGGATATCAAGAGCTTTGTAGATATCTTCTGTATAACCAACTGGTAAGTGTGAGGAGTTGGTGTAGTATGGTGTTCTACCATTTTCAGAAGCGGTAATGATATCTGGATATAAGGCTTTATCGTGTTTCGCTAAACGATAGGCTGTAGATTCCGCTGGGGTGGCTTCTAAGTTATATAAGTCACCATATAATTCTTGATAGTCAGAAAGTTTGTTTCTCATGTGATTGAGAACATCTTTTGTGAATTGGATGGATTCTGGATTTGTTAAATCTTTTCTGATCCAACGAGCGTTTAAGCAAGCTTCGTTCATACCGACTAAACCGATAGTGGAGAAGTGGTTATTGAAGTTACCTAAATATCTCTTTGTATATGGATATAAGCCAGCTTCCATTAATGTGGTAATGGTATTACGTTTCACTTTAAGTGAACGAGCGCTGATATCCATGATGTGATCTAATCTTCTATAGAAGTCTTCAGCGTCTGTGGATAAATAAGCAATTCTTGGCATGTTAATGGTAACAACACCGATAGAACCTGTAGATTCACCAGAACCGAAGAAACCACCGGATTTCTTTCTTAATTCTCTTAAGTCGAGTCTTAAACGGCAGCACATACTTCTAACATCACTTGGTTCCATATCGGAGTTGATGTAGTTAGAGAAGTATGGTGTACCATATTTCGCGGTCATCTCGAATAAGAGTTTATTGTTTTCTGTTTCTTCCCAGTTAAATGTACGGGTAATGGAGTATGTTGGGATTGGGTATTGGAAACCACGGCCATTCGCGTCACCTTCAATCATGATTTCGATGAAGGCTTTATTGACCATTGCCATTTCTTCAACACAGTCTTTATATTTGAAATCCATTTCTTTACCACCGACTAAACAGTTGAGTTCCGCCATATCATTTGGCACAACCCAGTCTAATGTGATGTTGGTAAATGGAGCTTGAGTGCCCCAACGAGATGGTGTATTAACACCATAAATGAAGGATTGGATACATTGTTTAACTTCTTTATATGTTAAGTGATCAACCTTAACAAATGGGGCTAAATATGTATCGAAAGAGGAGAAGGCTTGAGCGCCTGCCCATTCATTTTGCATAATACCTAAGAAGTTAACCATTTGGTTACAAAGAGTGCTTAAGTGGTTAGCAGGGGAAGAAGTGATCTTGCCTGGAACACCGCCTAAACCTTCTTGAATTAATTGTTTTAATGACCAACCAGCACAGTAACCGGTGAGCATGGATAAGTCGTGGATGTGAATATCGGCGTTTCTATGAGCGTTAGCGATTTCATCATCATAGACTTCACTTAACCAATAATTCGCTGTGACAGCGCCGCTGTTGCTTAAAATAAGACCACCGACAGAATATGTGACGGTACTATTTTCCTTCACGCGCCAGTCATTAATCTTTAAATAATTATCAACAACGTTTTTATAGTTAAGGTTTGTTTCTTTAATGTCGCGTAAATTTTGATGTTGCTTACGATAAATCATATAGGAACGCGCAACATCCACATAACCCGCTTGAATTAAAACAATTTCAACGGAGTCTTGGACGTCTTCAATGCCAATGGTGTCATTAACAACTTTGCGGTTGAAATCACTGGTCACACGTAACGCAAGCATTTCGATAATGTCGTGATTATAGAATATGTGTTCGGCCATGAAAGCTTTTTCAATGGCGTTTTCAATCTTGGTAATATCAAATTCTTCAATATTGCCATCTCTTTTCTTGATTCTTAACATAAAAGTTTCTCCTTATTTTTCCGAAGTGTATCTAAAAGTAGTTCCTCTGCTACTTTTTCTTTTATTATTAGCTATTTTTAAGTGGTGACACACTTTTATAGCGGTGCATTAATATTATTAATATTCTAGGGGAAAATAAAGTAAAAAAAACACAAATTTAGACACTGTCTAGTTTTGTGATTTTTTGTCTTTGATTTATGTTTTTAATAGTGTATATAGACTACTTCTTTTCCTTATTATTATGCTCAACATTAAGGGTGGAGAAGATGCTATAAGCCATCTTTGCCATTTCTTGTGGTGGAAGATCTAATCCTAGTTCGAACCAGAGCAATAAGATATTAGCGATACCACCCGCTAAGAAGGCGGCAATAATACGATTGTTAATCATATTGCTTTCAGTGGTTAATGAAACGTGACTTGCGATATATGAACCATAGTCAGTGAATTTCTCCACTAATAAGTTCTCTTTTCTCGCTCTTTTTAAGATGGTAACTTGACGAGCGTATTTCTTCATATAATAGAAGACTTCTAACAAGAAGGAATAGATGTCGTCAATGTGTTTTTCGTTAATGATTTGGAAGAATTCTTCAAATCTTTCGTCACAATAATTAATAAAGATATCTTCTTTGTTATTGAAGTAACGATAGAATGACATTCTAGAGACACGTGCTTTCGCACAAATATCTGTGACGCTGATGGATTCGTAATCGAATTTGGACATTAAATAATATAAAGAAATAGTGATATAATCCTTAGTGCTATGTTTTTTCGGCATCATATATATATGGCTCCTTTGTCCGCGACAAGTTTAACATGTAAAAAAGTTACAATCAATACATTCGTGTCACTTTTGTAATATTTTAGAGTTTTTATCTTATAAAGTTGCGATAATATGGCAAAATCTATACAATTAAGCTATGGAAAAATGTCAAAGAAAAGTTAATTCATATTCTGTTACCCGTTCAGTATATTTAATGGGTTTATTTGATTGGAAATTAGTAAGTGAAGAAAAACATGAGAACGCTCCAAGCATTTTGACTTTTGAGCGTGATGAAAATACTCCTTACTATAAAGAAATGGTGGAGATCGAAAAAGAGACTTCCCCAAAACTCATTCCTTTCTATGTCTTAGTGATACCTGTTTCTATCGCCTTTATCGTGATGACAGTCTATCTCATCCTTACCCTAGCGTTAAAAGATAACTTCAACGCCAAAGGAAATCTATTCTTCTTTTTAATACCCGCAATGGTATTGTTACTTACTGACACATTACTTTTTTACTTCCGTAGCAAACAATTGATGAAATATCTTCAAAATGAAGATAAAATAGTAAAAGAAGCTGAAGAAAAAATCAAAGCATTAAGAGAAAAATATGGAAAGTAAAACCGTCAAAGTCAAAGCTAAGAAAGTTGAAGAAACAATCGCTTTTCATAATGCCTTTGGCTATGAACTAGTTGGTCAAGAAGAGGAAGGCAATAAAGTCCTTCTTACTTTTGAAAGAGATAAAGAAAGATTCGAAGGTAATTCCTATCACACGATTAGAAGTACTGAAGGTCTATACGCTCGTATCTCTCGCCCATTCCCACTTGCGGGTATCATTATGTTTGCGGTCGCAAGTGTCTGTTTGGCTCTCTTCTTCGTCTTACAAAAAACCTTCACATTTTATATTGTTTTCCTCTTTGCTAGTTTAACCTGCTATGGCGTTTCTATTCAGTTATTAATTATCTTCTTAGTGATCTTCATTAAGAGACGCTCTCTTTTAAAAAGAGTGGTGAAGAATGTCGCCATTGAAGCGGGCACTAATAAAGAATACCCATTACAAAACAACATCAAAAAAGAAACAGATAAAACCTGGCTCATTGCGAACAATCTTTAAATTAAAGATTAAACACTGACTAAAAATATTTAAAATATAAAGTGCTTGTTTATTGACATGCACTTTTATTTTGTATTACGATACAAACATATTAGGAGAATCACCATGCTTAAACTCGTTAACATCAAAAAGAATTATGAAATGAAAAACCAGGAGCCGGTTAAGGCCCTACGAGGAGTTTCAGTTAATTTCCGACGTAATGAGTTTGTGGCAGTTCTTGGCCCTTCTGGATGTGGTAAAACAACCTTTTTAAATATTATCGGTGGTCTTGATCGTTATAGTGAAGGTGACTTAATCATTAAAGGCAAGTCCACTAAAAACTATTCTGATTATGATTGGGATACATATCGTAACCATTCTATCGGTTTTGTCTTCCAAGCCTATAACTTAATCGGTCACCAAAGCATTTCTAAAAACGTCGAACTTGCCTTAACTATCGCTGGTGTTGATAAAAAGGAAAGAAAAGAAAGAGCATACCAAGCTTTAGCCAAAGTTGGCTTAAAGGGTATGGAAAAGAAGAAACCAAACCAACTCTCTGGTGGCCAAATGCAAAGAGTGGCTATCGCTAGAGCGTTAGTTAATAATCCTGAAATCTTATTAGCCGATGAACCAACCGGCGCTCTTGATAGTGAAACTAGTGTCCAAATCATGGACTTACTTAAAGAAGTAGCCCAAGACCGTTTAGTTGTTATGGTTACTCATAACCCAGACTTAGCGGAAAAATACGCCACCCGTATCGTCAATATGTTTGATGGTGTCATCACTGGTGATAGCAATCCATTTGATGGTAACGAACTTCCTGAAGTTTCATATCGCTGTCCAAAATGTGGTGAAGTCATCAATGAAAAAGTTGCAAGATGTCCAAAATGTGGTGTTCTTGCTTCTTACCCTGATGGTGATATTAATAAAGGTAAAAAGAAGAATAGTTCGATGTCCTTCTTTACCGCGACCGCTTTAAGTGTCGCTAACTTATTTAGTAAATCAAAAAGAACAATACTTGTCGCTATTGCGGGTAGTATTGGTATCTTTGGTGTTTCAACCGTTTTAGCGGCTTCTACTGGTGTCCGTCGTTATATCGATAACATGCAAGATGATATGTTATCTTCTTATCCGTTATCCATCGCTGAAGAATCCGTGGATATGTCATCTTTAATGACTGGCTTATATCAAAATCCAGATAGTAAGATTGCGACTTTTGATCCATCCACTGAAGTTGGTCTTAACTCTATGATTGATTACTTAATGGATAGATATAGTGATTTCACATCCGTTAAGACAAATACTATTGATGAAAATCTAGTGCAATTCGTCAAAGATATTCCTTCTGAATATGTCAGTGCGACATCATTTAGTTATGGCATTGACCCAACGAATAATATCTTCTGTGAATGGAAACCAAACGATAACGCTGAAACAATGAAAATCTCATTAAACGGTTTAACTCAACGTTACATCGCTGAGCTTAAAACAGTGGAAGGTTTCTCACAATACGCAAGCTATGTTGACTTATTCACTGACTTTATGAAATTAATGCCAGGGGATAAAGATTACATCTTAAGCCAATATGATTTATTAGGTGATTCACACTTCCCACAAAATGAAAATGAAATCATGTTAGTGGTGGAAGGTGATACTACCTTAACTGACTTAGTCTTCGCTCAACTTGGTTATTATCAAGAAGAAGAAGTCATGAACATCGCTAAAAAAGCGATTAAAAAATATGATGAAAACAATACAGAAACTGATGCGGAATTAGACGCTAAATATCCATATAAAACATCATTTTCATATGAGACATTATTAGGTCAAAAATTCACATATTATCCACATGATACTATTTATCATTACGATGATATCCCAGTTAGACCATATAAGAATTACAACATCGTTTTAAGAAATTCCACGAATGATGAATTTTATTCATTCCAATATAGCAGCAACACTGCTTCAACCCTTGTTAAAGGTATCCTTTATACTGGTTCACACATCAACTTAAGTCCATTCAATTCTGAAACTCTTTATGCGGTTAAGATGAAACCAAGCTTTGATCCATCCACTTTGATTAATAGTCAAGAGAATGTGACATTTGAAGATTTACTTGCAGACCCTGAATCAGAAGACCCGTTAGAAAGAGATCCCGCCAGTGGCAAATTCTTAACATTTGACGCTGAAGTAGCGAGAGGCTTAATGACTGGTAATGCTTCTCCTGACATTTACACAAAGATTAGCTATATACAAATTGAAGGTGGCGATAGCACTGGTGCTACCGTTAACTCTTTAGTG
Organism: uncultured Caryophanales bacterium; assembly: GCA_946404585.1. Lineage (GTDB taxonomy): Bacteria > Bacillota_I > Bacilli_A > RFN20 > CAG-826 > RUG14515. Next base: position 3,220 of record CAMJEC010000039.1, on the reverse strand, counting down.
GGTGAAATCATGGGCTTACCCGCCAAACAATTCATCAGCGCTAAAGAGATTAAAGATGAAATGGAAACTGTTACCGGTTACCAATATAGTGCGACTGTTGAAGATTCTTGGACTGGCGGTACTGAGCTTAAAATCGCTGGTATTTTAAGACCAAAGAAAGGTGTTTCATTTGGTTGCCTTAGCCGTGGTGTTTATTACACTGATGCTTTCCAAGCAAAATATATGAATGATGCCTTCAATAGCAAGATTATTCGTGATGAAGCACGTGGTTTTGCTAGTTTCATTGACCAAGGCAGACACAACGCTGATTTATATAATGCCTATGTAACATTTAAATTCACCGATTGGACTGATCCAGATAATCCAAACTATGACGCATTCGGTTATGCCTCATGCTTAAATGGTGACTTAAATTCATCATTTGGTTCATTATTATCAAGTATTACCGGCACTAACTACGCTAGTGAAAATGCCACTCACTTCCGTTCATTATGTGGCCTTAAGATTGTAGAAACCGCTGATGAAAACAATGTCATCATCGCTAGAGAATATAAGAAACTTCCAGAAAATATGTCTATCTATCCGGTGAACTTTGAAACAAAGAGCCAAGTTAATAAATATCTCGATAAGTGGAATAGTGATGAAACCATTGCTTTATCTAATGGTGTCACACTCAAAGCTAGTGATAGAGATGAATTAACCTATACTGATACAATTTCTATCATCATTAATGTCATCGACACAATGATTACAATTATTACTACAGCGTTAGTTATTTTCACCTCACTTTCCTTAGTGGTTTCTTCCTTCATGATCGCGGTTATTACTTATATCTCGGTTATGGAAAGAGTCAAAGAAATCGGTGTTATCCGTTCTCTTGGTGGCAGAAAGAAAGACGTATCTCGTTTATTTATTGCCGAAAACCTCGTGACAGGTGTGATGTCTGGCATTATCGGTTTAGTCATCACTGAAGTAGTGTGTATCATTATTAATCTCATCATTGGTAACTTTGGAGTGCCTGCGATTGCAGTCTTAACATTACCAATCATGGGCATTATGCTTGCCTTATCCGTTGTCTTAAGTGTGGTCGCTGGTTTAATTCCAAGTATGCATGCTTCTAGACAAGATCCAGTCACCGCTTTACGGAGTGAATAATGAAAAAGATTGCATTAATCTCTTTAGGCTGTGCAAAAAACCTTGTCGATAGTGAAAATATCCTTGGTCTTTTACTCAAGAATCACTATGGAATAGTGAACAACAAAGAAGAAGCAGATATTCTCATCATCAATACATGTGGCTTTATCGAAGCTAGTAAGAAAGAAAGCATTGATGTCATTTTAGATAACATTAATAAAAAACAAAAAGTTGTCGTTACTGGTTGTTTAGTCAACCGTTATGTTGATGACTTAAAGAAATCTATTCCAGAAGTGGACTTATGGATTCCAATTAGAGACTATCCAAGATTCACACAATTATTAGCCACTCTTGATAAAGATATCACTAACTATGAAGGCCTAAATGATGACTATCGTTTAGTCTCCACAGGCACCTATAGTGCGTATCTTAAGATTGGTGAAGGTTGCTCTAATTGCTGCACATATTGCGCTATTCCTTTAATTCGTGGACCATATGTTTCTCGCCCATATGAAGACATCATAAAAGAAGCCAAAAAGCTTGCGAGTGAAGGTTATAAAGAACTTATTGTCTTGGAACAAGACACCACAAGGTATGGCCTAGACTTAAAAGAAAAGAAAACCATTGTGGATTTACTCAAAGGCTTATTAGAAATAAAAGAGCTTTCTTTCATCCGTTTACTATATTTATATCCAGATGAAATCACTGATGAATTAATCGATTTAATTGCTAAGGAGAAGAGATTAACTCCATATTTTGACATTCCAATTCAACATAGTGAAGATAAGATTCTTAAAGCGATGAATAGACGTGGTGATAAGGCTTATCTCACTAACTTATTTAAGAAAATCAAAACCAAGATTCCTAACGCTGTTTTAAGAACGACCGTGATGGTGGGTTTCCCTGGTGAAACTAAACAAGACTTTGATAATCTTTTAAAATTCATTGAAGAAGTGAAATTTGATCATTTAGGTGGCTTTACCTATTCTAAAGAAGAAGGCACTAAATCTTATGATTTCCCTCATCAAGTAAGACAAGCCACTAAACAAAAACGTTTAGACGAATTAATGGTCTTACAACAAAAGATTTCCTATGACTCGAATAAAAGACATATTGGTGAAATTATGAACGGCTTAGTGGTGGGTAAAGAAAATGGCTACTACTTATTAAGAAGCTATTGGAACGCTCCTGATGATGTCGATGGTAAAATTCTTTTCTCTTCTAAAGAAGAGTTAAACGAAGGCGATATAGTTAATGTTAAAATCAAAGAAAGTTATGTTTATGATTTATATGGAGAAATCGTTAAATGAAATACTTTGATAAATGGCAAAAGTTCATCGTTATAGGCGCTGGTGTATCACTTTTCTTGATGATTGTCTTTTATGTGGCGATGGTGAGCACTGGCACTTTTGTCTATGACGAAAACGGTTTTATTGTCAATCTTGAAGTTGACTTGAGACTCCAATTATTCTATTCGACTTTCTTCTTTATGCAATTAGCCTTTGGAGCGTGGTTTATCGCTCGTTCTATTACCTATAGAATGCGCAAAAAAGAAGCGCTCAAAGAACAAGAAGAATATTAATATTCACCCCTAAAAAAGCGTAAATATTTTTTATTGATATAAGAAAGTATTTATGTATAATTATTAATGCTGCCCCCTTAGTAAAATGGTATTACGCATCCATGGTAAGGATGAATCGGTGGTCCGATTCCGCCAGGGGGCACCATCTTTAAAAAATTGCTCCAATACGATTATTGGGGCTTTTTTAATGCATTTTCGACCAAATATACACTTGTTTTGGTATTTGGAAGGTTTTAAGGCGGGGTGGTGGGAGTCAAACTAAGCCGAGGATTCCCATAGAAGTGCATAGGGAAACACACGAAATCAGGCTTGTTGGGGGAATCGAACTACCTTAGAACAACATTGATACACCCACACGCCTTTCTTTTATTAATAAAGGATCAATGCTATAATCTAAATCACATAAGGAGGACGATTTAAATGAGTCCAAACGAAGAATATAACGAAGATAAATCGGGTTCATTAACATCTCTCTCCCAATTCGATAGTGCCTGCCGGGTAACA
>CAMJEC010000038.1 GCA_946404585.1 uncultured Caryophanales bacterium | reverse complement strand
CACGTGACCTAATTAAGGAAGATTTCATCGTTATCAACGGTGATGATTTCTACGGGAAAGAAACATATGAAGTCGCTTATAAATACCTCAAATCATTACCAGAAGGTAGTAAAGGTAAATACGCTATTGTAGCGTTTGAAGCAAAGAACACCATGACTGAAAATGGTGCGGTTAAAAGAGGTGTAGCCTTCCAAGATAAGAATGGTTATTTAGAAAAATTAATCGAATCAAGTATCTACGCTAAAGGTGATAAGGTTGTTTGTGAACCATTAGATGGCACACCAACATTTGAAACAGAGCCATCCCAATTAGTGTCCATGAACTTATTCTGCTTCAACAAAGATCTTATCCCTGCTTTAGGTGAAAAGTTCCCACTTTGGTTAAAAGAAAACATCAACGTTCCTAAGTCAGAATTCTTAATTCCAACAGTCGTTGATGAATTAGTTCACGAAAACAAGGCCACTGTGCGCTTATTATCCACTCCATCAGTGTGGTTCGGTGTTACTTATAAAGAAGACAAACCAGGTGTTGTTAAAGCCTTAAAAGCCTTAGTGGATAAAGGTGAATATAAAGAAGGTTTATATTAATCTTGTTAAAAATATAAATTTTTACTTGTAAAAACGTTCCTCGTATAACTATGATTATCACGTAGGAACTTTTTTATTTATAAATAAGTTCGTAATAGATAGGATTTCGTTCAACCGAATCGGAGGAAGAAATGAAAACACTTATCATGTTATCTGCCATGCCTGGTAGTGGTAAATCTACCTGGGCAAAAGCGTACCAAGAGGCTCATCCACATACTTTGATTGTCTCTAGTGACGAAATTAGGTTCGAACTCACTGGTCAGACACAGGATTTTTCTAAACAAAAAGAAGTATGGGAGCTTTTTTCTTTTAGAATTCATGAATACGCGAAAAAGTATGATGACGTCACTGTAATTTTAGATGCTTTAACTGACTTGAATGTATTGAGAGAAAAGTATGTTAAAGAGAATCCTGAATTCGATGAATATGTTTTAGTTTTATTCCCACGCACAGCTGAACAAATTCGTTTCTATAATAAACAAAGAAAAGAAACTTCAATTGTGCCAGATCAACAACTCGAAGTTTTGATGAAGAAATGGGAAGAACCTACAGAAGAAATTAAAAAGCTATTCAATAGAGTAGAAGAAATTCATTGGTAAGGAGAAAAATATGAGCGGAAATGTCAGAGATCCAAACATGCAACGTATCACTAATAGGGAATTAGCGAATGCGTTCATCGAACAGCAAATTAAAGAAATTAAGGCACAAGTGGGCGATAAGAAAGTGTTATTAGCTCTCTCAGGTGGTGTCGACTCATCAGTCTGTGCAGCCTTATTAATCAAAGCAATTGGTAACAATTTAACATGTGTTCACGTTAATCATGGCTTATTAAGAAAAGGCGAACCAGAACAAGTTATTAAAGTATTTAAAGAACAATTAGGTGCTAACTTAATCTATGTTGATGCAGTTGACGAATTCTTAGATGCTTTAGCGGGTGTTGAAGATCCAGAACAAAAGAGAAAAATCATTGGCAAAATCTTCATTGATGTCTTCAAAAGAGAAGCACAAAAACTTAACGGTATTTCTTTCTTAGGCCAAGGCACCATTTATCCTGACATTTTAGAATCCAAAGGTTTAAAAGCTCACCACAATGTTGGTGGTTTACCAGCGGAACTCGGTTTTGAACTCGTCGAACCAGTGAAATTATTATATAAAGACGAAGTTAGACAAGTTGGTGAAGCCCTAGGCTTACCACGTAATATGGTCTACCGTCAACCATTCCCAGGACCAGGTTTAGGTGTCCGTTGTGTTGGTGCGATTACAAGAGATAGATTAGAAGCTGTTAGAGAAAGCGACGCTATCTTAAGAGAAGAATTCGCTAACGCAGGTTTAGATCAAAAAGTATGGCAATACTTCACCATCGTCCCACCAGTAAAATCCACTGGTATTAAAGATGGTCAAAGAACATTTGAATGGCCAGTTGTTATCCGTGCAATTAACTCAGTTGATGCCGTTACAGCGACCATTGAAGAAATTCCTTATGCACTTTTAAATAAAATAAGAGATAGAATTTTAAATGAAGTTAAAGGCGTAAATCGTGTATTATATGATTTAAGTAATAAACCATGCGCCACAATTGAATGGGAATAATTAAAATTCTTTAATTTTTCATTCATCAGCATTTAGGAGGAAATTACCATGAAAGATAATCGTGAGATAGTTTTATCAGAACAAGAAATCCAAGATATTTGTAAAGATTTTGGTAAAAGATTAACAGAAGAACTTAAAAACGAAGAAAAAACTCCGCTCTTTTTAGGCGTCATGAAAGGCGCTTTAAACTTCATGTTCGATTTAATCAAACGTATTGATAGACCTATTTATACAGATTTCATTCAAATCTCTTCTTATGCTGGTGTGCAATCAACAGGAAAGATTAATCTTAAAAAAGATTTTGATATGGACATTAAAGATCGCACAGTCGTGGTCGTGGAAGACGTTGTGGATACTGGTATTTCTATGAAATATCTTATTGATCACTTAAACGAAAACTATCAACCAAAAAGAATTATTATCTGTGCTTTATTTGATAAAGAATATGCCAGATGTGAAGATATTAAAATTGACTACTGCGGTAAAGTTCTTAAAGAAAACTCTTTCCTCGTTGGTTATGGCTTAGACTATAACGAATTAGAAAGAAATGTTCCTTATGTTTACATCGCTAAACCTGAGGACATTGATAGATGGAATGAGGAGATCCAAAAATAATGAAATCATTAGAAGAACGCATCTTAAAAGATGGTGTCATCATTAATAACGATATATTAAAAGTAGATTCATTTTTAAATCACCAAATCGATGTGACTTTAGCCAGAGATTTAGCTAAAGAAATCACTGAACATTTTAATGGTGATGGTGTTAACAAAATTTTAACCATTGAAACTAGTGGCATTGCTTTTGCTTACGCTGTCGCACAAGAAATGGGTGATTTACCATTAGTGTTCGCTAAAAAGAGTAAATCTGCGACTGTTGGTAATGATGTTTATACCGCCCAAGTTAAATCATTTACTCGTAATACAGTTTCACCAATTACTGTATCCAATAAATATATAAAATCAAGCGACACGGTACTTATTGTTGATGACTTTTTAGCGGAAGGAAACGCCGCTTTTGGGTTGTTAGATATTTGCCGTCAAGCCGGTGCGAAAGTTGTGGGTGTTGCTGTCGCTATTGAAAAAGGTTTCCAAGGTGGAAGAAGAAGATTAGAAGCCGAAGGCCTTAAAGTCTATAGTGGCGCTAATGTGAAAGAATTCAAGGATAACAAACCAGTTTTCTAATATGAAATATTTGAAGATATTACTTTTTGGTATTTTTGCGGGCTTAGCCATTGGTCTAGGTTCATTTGCTTTTACTATTACTAAATATCTTCTTCCAGGAACTCCTGGTGCAATATTTGCCTCCGCTTTATTTTCAATTGGTTTAATCCTAGTCTGCGTATTAGGCTTGCAGCTCTATACCGGTAAAATTGGTGTGGTATTTGATGACCGTGAAAAACTAGTGGAAAACGCGATTAATTTACCAATCATGCTCGTCGGCAACGCAATAGGCGCTTTTGCGTTAGGCATTCTTTGCCACTTCATTTTTATGAATGTTGAAGGAGTGAATAACACAATTATTGCGATAAGTAACGCTAAAACAGGATCAAATATGGTCTTCTTAGAAGGTATCTTCTGTGGCGCTCTTGTTTATATCGCAGTTTATTTATATAAGAACTTACAAAACTGGGGCATGAAGATTATTGGCATCATTGTTGCCGTTACATTATTCGTTTATTGTGGTTTCCAACACTGTATCGCTAATATGTTCTATTTCGGTATGGCGTTTAACTGGAATATCAATATGCTATGGAATTTATTAATTGTAATTCTCACTAATAGTGTTGGTGCTCTTTTAGTTAGATGCATTGTTCATTTAACGGCCATTATAGCCACGAAGAAAGAAAACTAGCTAAATTATATTTAAAGTAAATAAAAAGGTCGGAATGAGTTAATTCCGGCCTTTTACTTTGTAAATTGAATATTACATGTAATAGATTTCGATATCAAATCCAGGAGTGTCATAAGTTGACCAGTCAGTAACACAAACATAGTATGTTTCGTCTGGTGAGAAATAGACAACATCATAACCAGCAGTATCTTCTTGTTTTCTAAAGCCCGCTTCCACTAAAGCTTTTTCATAAGCTTCCATAGCGCTAGGAATTAAAGAAGCATCTTCATACATGGCGAAGATTTCAACCCAGTCACTTTGAATTTGTGTATCAAATGTGGCTTCTCCATCCACAACGATAGGAAGGACACCTTCTAATTCTGGATGAGCAGCATATAACTCTTCGGTTGGGAAAGTTGTGGTTTCTTGTCTTTCGTTAGCAATTTCATCAATTTGGACAGTGAAACCATCGATTTGATACATCACTGAAACTTCATATTGATTGTGTGGAGAAAGATATCTCTTGCATGCACCTTCGCCTAATTCTTCAAAATATGTGAATCCTGCATCTACTAAAGTATCTATATAAGCATCAGCTTCCGCTTTGATTTCATCAGAATCAGTTGTTTCTAAAACAACATCAATTCTTAATGCGCTTAATTCAATAGTGGCTTTCGCACTGACAAACTCGCCTTCATATATTGGTAAATTATCAGTGTAATTATGTTTATCTAAGAAATATTGAATATGTTGAACTTGCCATTCATCTTCTGGTTCGTATTGATCAGGAGTCATGATATAGATATAAATTTCATCCCAAACATCATCGCACTCAACACCAACAATGATTTGGAAGTTTTTAGAACTGTAATATTTGACACCATCTTCATCATCAACATAGAAGAAACCATTGTTATCTTCTAATTTGTTGATGTAGTCGATAGCGATTTCCTCAACATCGATTTCAATTTCTTCGCCTTGATCATCTTCTTCATAGTAATAAGAAATAGTGATTGTCAAGCCATCTTCCGCTGGTTCAAAGGAGAATTCATCGGCTCTTCCATCTGCAAAAGCAGGAACCATGTCACTTATTTCTTCACCTAAATAGGCCGCAACTTGTTCACTTGGCCAAGCGTTATATGGTTCACGCATAATAATGATTTTGAATGAACCAGCATCTTTTTGTAATGAGATAACGATTTCATGATGTTCGGAAACATATTCATGACTATCTTCATGTCTTAAAGAATAGCCATTTTCCACTAGTGTGGCTTTATAAGCTTCGATAGCTGCAAGTTCGGTGCCTTGTTCGACTTCAACGACAATATATAAGCCATATGAATCATCATTTAATTGGAAACCTGTTGTTTCGCCAACGTAGCCAGGAACTTTATCAACGAGATAACCGCCTAATGCTTCTGAGATTTCATCTTGTGGGAATTCAGTGGTTGGGAATGGTTCTAAATAAATATAGAAAATTAATGTAATAACTTCTTTTTCAGGATCATAAGAATAGTCTAATCTAAATAAACCCTTACCTTCGACCGCTTTTGTTGCGGAATAAGAATCTTTAGAATTTAAAACCTTAAAACCAGCTTCTTGTAAGGTGGTCATATAATTAGCAGCATCTTGTGCGGTACCACCATAGATGGTTAAGAAGGCCACAACCATATCAAGATCGCCTTTTTCATAGAAGTATTCGTTAGTGTCAGCTTCTTCGAAATAGTATTGACCATTAGTAACGTTAAAGGCAGGTAATTCAACGTATGTACCATTATATTTAGCGAAGAATGCTTTAATTGGAGCATCGTTAAAGAAATTAACTGGTCTAAAGACAATGAGTAATGCACCATTTTGTGCACTATATTCATAAGAAATCATATAAGCGCTATCTGGAGAAACAGCACTATATAATTCATGTTCATCTTTTCCTAAAACTGTCCAATGAGCAGTGGTTAAGATATCACTATAACCAGCATCCTCAGTAGTGGCATCCATATAGCAAACAATAGCAATGCCATCATTATCTTCAATTAATTGATAGTAATCCGCTTGGATAGCAGGAACTGCTTCTTTGGAAGCAAAGTATTTATCCGCAACATAGTTAGCAAAATCAGTTGGGAAAGCATAATAATATGGGTCCATAGCGACAATCGCTAATTGACCTTTGTTATCCATAACTGTGACTTGAACAATACGTTTGCCAGCATCAATTTGTACTGACTTTTCAAACACTAATTCAGTAGTGCTTACTAAGACATAACCATTAAAAGATAATGCTCTAGCATAGCTTTCTAAGAATTCATCAGTGATTGTGCCACCCATAACGACAACTGCTTTATATTGTTCGTTGTAGTTAACTTTTGATTCTTCAAAACCTGTATATGGTAAGACTTCACCATATAAGTTATCAGACATTAATTTAGCTTCTGCTTCAGTCCATGCTGCTTTAGGAGCTTTAGTGACAATAACATTAAATGAATCAGTAAATCTTCCATACGCTACGGTAACTGGGATAGCACCAGTATTGTTAAGTGCCGCGCCATTAGCAGGATTAGTGGTGTAGTTAGTAACAGCTTCAGTAGTGTTATTACTATAATTCGCAGTAACCACTAAGCCAGTTAAATCTAATGCTTCACCTTGAATATAAGATTTCTTTACACTTGTGGTATCTAACGTAATACCTGTTAATGTTGGAGCGGTAGAGCTTGAACTACTAGAAGATGAACTACTTGGTAAACTACTTGAAGCACTGCTAGAGGATTCGCTTGAAGAAGCTATGCTACTTGATGTAATTTCTGAAGAACTACTTGTGATAGTAGAACTTGGAGTACTACTTGGTGTTAATGAGCTAGATGTTGATGCAGGTTCGTTACAACCAATCATCATACCTAGTGTAATTGCGCCAAGAAGTATTGATTTGATGAGTGATTTTTTCATATTCTCTTCCTTTCTCGAATAGAAACGCACGATTACAATGTTATTTGTTTTTCGTAGTAAAAACAACAAGAATGCTTAATTATCATTAAAAAAGCCTATCTTTTGGATAGGCGATTTTTAAATGTTTGTGATTAATAGGTTTCGTATTCTAAGATACCTAATTTGATAACACCATTTGTTATTTCAGTCTCATCAATCTCAACTGCGAGCACACCATTTGAGTGGAGATAAGCATCTAGGTAACCCCATAATTTTGTAAATGTGAAACCAGAACCTGTAAGCGCTTCAATATAAGCATCACGTGCAGCTTCAGCAGCGGCTTGTGTTGGAAGTGTTACTGTCACAAAGGCTTCACCGAAATAGAAATCATATGCGAATGTAGCGCCTTCCGCTTCTAAAGCAGGAAGAATACCTTCTGCAATTGGAAGATCCGCGACAATTTGCGCCATTGGGAATCCATCGCCACCTTGTTGACCGCCTTCAATTTTCTTAATTGTTAATGATACACCAAATCTATTTGTGCTTACCGCAACAGTGTATTGGTTGTTTGGCGATTTGAAAACATCATCGTATTCATTTGAACTAGCGTAGTCATATGTGAAGTTAGCGGCTCTTAATAAAGCCATATAATCACTCTTAATCTGATCTTTATTATCAGCTTCAATAAGAACATATAAACTGCCATCATAATTTGTACCAGCGGTGATATCGTCACAGATTTCATCGTAAGATGGAAGTTCATCTGTATAACCTTGACCTGCAAATAATGAAGCAATCTTAGTGGTTGGCCATAATGAGACAAACGCGGTTACTGGAGTACCGTGAATACTAATCACTAATGAACCATCTTTAACGGACAAACTGATTTGGAATTGATTGTTCTTTGAGTTCATGTTTTGTGTAGTGGAATCAAATGTGTATTCAGCATTTTGTAAAAGCGTCATATATTGACCTTGAGCATTTGATGCAGCATCAGCAGCATCATAAACACATGTGATTTGAATGTCTTCTTCACCAACAATTTTGTATTGATATTCGTTAGCGCCGCTAAGGGCTGGAACAGTATCACTACCTAAGAAATAACTAGAAATTAGGCTAGACGGGAATGCTTTTGTCTTACCAGTCTTAGCAAAATCGATAGTGAAAGAACCTTTTTCTGCTGAGTACACTTTAATAGCGATTTCACTATTTGGATTAGTGAATGTACTAGAGGCCTCATCATAATCGGCATAACCAGCATTTGCTAAATCAGTTTTATATGATTCAACAGCGGCTTCTTCACTGCCTCTTTCAACCTTAACTAATACACCTATACCAAACATATCGTTTAAGATAACAAAGCCTTTATTAGCACCGGTATATGCTGGAACTGTACCGATAGTGTAATCACCTAATAATGCTGCAATATCATCAGCTGGCCAATCCTTCACAGGAATTGGATCTAATTTAAAGTAAATGGTGAAAATAGCGGCGTTATATTTTGCGTTATATTCGAATTCTAATCTGGCAATACCTTTATCGGCGATTGTTAAATATGCATAGTAGATGTTACCGTCTTTTTCAACTTCCCAACCACTTGTTTTTATTGAATCAGCGTAGCTGACTAAATCTTGTTCAGTGGCACCATAGACGTACATAAATGCATGGATAGCTTCATATGCTCCATAGGCATAAGCTTGTTCGTTAACATCAGATTCTTTAAAGATATATTCGCCATTAGTGATATTAAGCGCAGGGATGTTAACAACATAGCCGTTATATTTGTTATAGAAGTCTTCAATTACTTTTGTGTTCCAATAACTAAGTGGACCAAAGTAAATATCTAAACTCTTATATCCATCGTTATAAGCATAATTAACACAGTATTTACCATCTGGGGAAACTGCGACTTTATAGCCTTGGTTTAATTCATCTAAAACATTCCAGTTAGTGGCAGTTAAAGCAGTGGTATAAGTATCTGCTGCATTTGTAGCGTTTGTGTAGCAGAAAATACCATAATCACTAGAAGATACTTCATAATAATCCGCATTAAAAGCAGGTGGAACTTCATTAGAGCCAAATGCTCCTGTTGCAATTTCAGAAGCAAAAGCAGCAGGGAAGGTATAGTAATATGGGTCATAAGCTTCTAAATAAAACTTACTTTCCACATTAGCAAAAGCCACTCTTAAGTGTCTTGTAGCGGTGTTAACTGTTACTTGTTTTTCAAAAACATAACCTTGTGGATTAACGTTTGTAAATCCATCGGCGACAACCTTAGCGGCATAAGTAGCAAGTGTATTAGAATCTGCCGCGCCACCTTGAATAGTAACAGCGTCATTTTCTTCATCATATGCGACTACAGCTTCTTCCGAGCCAGTAAATGGAAGGACATATCCATATAAATGGTCAGACATGATTTTAGCTTCGGCATCTGTCCATGCTTTTTTGCCTGGTTTAGCTACGAGAATGTTAAATGAATTAGTGGCTCTTCCATATGCGACAGTGACTGGAATAGCACCAATGGTGTTTAAAGTAGCACCATTAGCAGGATTAGTGGTGTAGTTAGTAACTACTTCGCTAGTGTTATCACTATAATTAGCGGTAACCACTAAACCAGTTAAGTCTAATTTATCACCTTGATCATAATTCTTTTTAACATTAGTAGTATCTAATGTGATGCCAGTTAATGTAGGGGCAACAGAGGTGCTGCTTGGGGATGAACTACTTGATTCACTACTAGATGAAGGAATCGAAGTAGATGGATTATCACTAGATCTAGAACCACTAGGTAAATTTGTATCGCTACTGGGTGTGTTGCTACTTGAGGATGAGTTATCACTGCAACCAACCATCACACCAGTGGCCATCGCGACTAGGAGTAATAATTTGATATTATTTTTCATAGTTTCTCCTTTCTTTTGAAATAAACTTTATGCCATACATACTATTT